>NZ_WWFG01000002.1:325250-650500 GCF_026127265.1 Nostoc sp. KVJ3 | reverse complement strand
TGGCACGGGACTACATGTTTTGGGGCAATCTTTGTTGCGCCAAATGCCCTTAGAAGCTCACATATTTTTTACCCACTCTCACTGGGATCACATGCAGGGTTTTCCCTTCTTTACCCCAGGTTTTGTCAAGGGGAATGACTTTCATATTTACGGCGCGATCGCACCTGATGGTTCTACCATAGAACAGCGCCTTAATGACCAGATGTTGCACCCAAATTTTCCCGTCCCCTTGCAGATTATGCAAGCGAATTTAAATTTCTACGACATTCGACCGGGGCAACCAATCCACATTGATGATGTGACTGTAGAAACAGCGCCTTTAAACCATCCAGGTGAAGCCGTAGGATACCGCGTCAACTGGCGTGGTGGTGCTGCTGCTTATATTACCGATACCGAACATTTTCCTGACCGATTTGATGAGAATGTGCTGTGGTTAGCTCGTAACGCTGACATCCTAGTTTATGACTCTACCTACACAGACGAAGAATACCATTGCTCAAAAACCCCGAAAATTGGCTGGGGACATTCTACCTGGCAAGAAGCAGTCAAAGTTGCACAAGCCGCTAACGTAAAAACTCTGGTGATTTACCACCATGACCCCGCCCATAATGACGACTTTTTGGATCGTGTAGGCAAAGAAGCAGCTGCGAAATTTCCTGGTGCGATTATGGCCAGGGAAGGATTGGTACTTCACATTCCCACCTCAGTAGCTTTATCAGAATCTTTTCCTGTTAGTAAGTTTTCTACCTAAGATTGCGATCGGAGGAATTGGAGATTTTAGATTAGATTGGTGATCAGAAGCTTTCAGCGCGAGAGCGTACCTTTTGGCTGCACGGTGAGACAGCGCTGCCCAGAGTTGTGACCAATTTTAGATTTTGCATTTTGGATTTTGGATTGAAACAGATCGCTGTCTTTTCTGCGAAATGCTCCGCGAACGTAGCAGTACGAAGTCCAGATACTTGGCTTTGATACCGCAGCGTAAAGCCTACGGCATAGCTTCGCTTAGAGCGACGTAGGAGCGTCTTTAAATTGAGGATTTAGGTTTATGCCCGGCTACATTAGAGCAAGGCATGAACCTAAAATCTAAAATCTAAAATCTAAAATCTAAAATCTAAAATTCGTACAACCAGACCTCAGATGCAGTTGGTGAATGTCCTCCTCAAGGCGGTTTACCATAAGGTAGCTTCCTGCTGATAGCTAAAATAAACCTAAAATCTCAGAATCCACGTGCTAAATTTGTCTCAAAATGGGTGTTCTGTGTGGGTTGCTTCTTCTAGCGTTGGGCTGCTAACGCCGACTGCTATTGCCCTTGGCAAGTTTGATGGTGTTCATCTTGGTCATCAAAGGGTAATTCAACCAGTCTTGCACCCTGGCGATCGCTTGTCAGTAGCCAGTAGTCGGCAGTCAAAGGAAAATCAACAACTAACCAATCAAGAATATACTTACTCAACAGTTGTCACCTTTGACCCCCATCCACAGGAATTTTTTACCGGGCAACCCCGGACTTTGTTAACGCCACTAGATGAAAAAGTCCAACAATTGCGATCGCTTGGGGTAGAACAACTGGTATTACTACCCTTTGACAAAGAATTATCTGCTTTGACCCCCGAAGAATTCGTCGAAAAAATTCTCGTCCGGCAACTGCGATGCCAGCAAATTAGCATCGGGCAGGATTTTTGTTTTGGCGAAAAGCGCAGTGGTACTGCCAAAGATTTACAATTAATCGCCGCCAAGCACAATATCCCCGTTACTATCGTTCCCTTACAAACTTATACAGGTGACTCGCCCACTCAAAGCAGTTGCATCAGTACTACTCCGACTCAAGATGCCCGCATTAGCACTTCATTGATCCGTCAAACCCTTGAGTACGGGGACATCGAAAACGCAAATCTCCTACTAGGTCGCCCCTACAGTCTCCTTGGTGTTGTAGTTCAAGGTCAACAACTGGGCAGAACTATTGGCTTTCCCACCGCTAACCTCCAACTACCAAAAGATAAGTTTTTGCCCTGTCAAGGAGTTTATGCTGTCCGCGTTTTTATTCTTAGTGAAACATCAGATGTTGCTTCTAGTGAAAACTTGGGCGTAATGAACATCGGCAACCGCCCAACTATAAATGGTACTTATTCATCTGTAGAAGTACATTTATTCGATTGGTCTGGTGATTTATATGGCAAACAACTCGCTGTAGAGCTAGTGAAATTTTTGCGCCCTGAACAAAAATTTCCTTCCCTAGAAGCCCTGAAAACCCAAATTCAACTTGACTGCGCTGTTGCTAAAGAAGTTTTGAGTATTGGAGCAGAAAGTTAAAAGTTAGGAGTTAGGAGTTCTGAGTGGGAACAATGTATTTAGGGAAATTGGGCATTGGGCATTGGGCATTGATTATTCTTCTTGTCTCCCTCATCTCCCTAGTCTCCCTCATCTTCCCTTGTCCCCCTTATCCTCCAACTCCCCACTCCCTACAACGCATGAGAGAAAAAATCGACGCTCTAACACAAAATCTAGCTCTTACCATCGTTGGTAAAACCGAGGCAATACGCTTAGTGCTAGTAGCCTTGCTAGGTGGTGGTCATGCCCTCCTAGAAGATGTCCCTGGTGTTGGTAAAACCCTGCTTGCTAAATCCTTAGCTCGTTCCCTGGATGGCAAGTTTCAACGGCTACAATGTACCCCTGATTTACTACCAACTGACATCACTGGCACCAATATCTGGAACCCAAAAAGCGGCGAATTTACTTTTCTTTC
Source organism: Nostoc sp. KVJ3 (assembly GCF_026127265.1). Lineage (GTDB taxonomy): Bacteria > Cyanobacteriota > Cyanobacteriia > Cyanobacteriales > Nostocaceae > Nostoc. The sequence goes on along the minus strand of NZ_WWFG01000002.1, from coordinate 647,760 downwards.
TGGGCCAGTCTTTGCCAATATCCTCTTAGCTGACGAAATTAACCGCGCTACACCCCGCACTCAGTCGGCTTTGCTGGAAGTGATGGAAGAACATCAGGTAACAGTCGATGGTGTCTCTCGTCCAGTTCCCCAACCATTTTTTGTGATTGCCACTCAAAACCCTATTGAGTATCAAGGTACTTTTCCTCTGCCAGAAGCGCAAATGGATCGGTTCATGTTGTCGCTGAGTTTGGGTTATCCTTCCGAGACAGAAGAACTTCAAATGCTGCAAAATCTTCAAAATGGTGTGAAAGTTGCTGATTTACAGCCTTGTATTACCTTGGCAGAAGTACAGGAATTGCGTTACCTCTGCTCTCAAGTAAAAGTGGCAACTTCCTTACAACAGTACATTCTCGAATTGGCGCGAGCAACACGGCAAGACGAAGAAATCGCCCTTGGTGTCAGTCCGCGTGGCACATTAGCATTACAACGGGCTGCCCAAGCGCTAGCTTTTCTATTAGGGCGTGATTATGCTATTCCCGATGATGTGAAATTTCTCGTTCCTCATGTTCTTTGCCATCGCCTGATTCCTAGAGGAGGACGCAATGCTAGAACTGTTGTTGAGCGATTATTGCGATCGGTTTCTATTCCTTAAATTCAAAAAGGTTGATACAGCGTTTTTCAGGTAAATGAAGTACATAGGTAGGGGCACAGCACTGCTGTGCCCTTAAAATCATCTATACCTCACGCCTGTTGCAATCTGCTGTAACAGTTGCTTTTAGATACTTCGCCAAGCCTCCCACTCTACTTAACAGGAAGGAGTTTAGCCAATACTGTTTGGTTAAGGCAAGAGACGCGATTAATCGCGTCTCCTAACTCTTAACTACTTCTTCACAATTTGTAAGCGCTGAGTTACCATCGTCATCCCATTACCCCGCAGGATGACAGCAGAAAGCCACTGACTACCAGGGGTAGATGGCGCTTGTCCTGTTTTAAATAGTCCGCCAGATGTCAGTAATTCCAAATCCACGGGTGTAGGGTTGAGAAATTTCTCTGGTTGAATGGGTTCTTCTAGAGCCGTTCCTAGTAGAAAATCATCACCAAGTGGCTCTTGAACGATCGCATCAAAATTATACTTCTGACCAACCAGTAACTGTTGTGGCAATTTAAAATCAATTTGGGGCGGTTTGCTACCAGAGGTAAGTAGGGTGCGTTCTGCCAAAATGTCTTGGCGGACAATTTTGCCGTTTTCAATGCGCTGACGCGATTTAATCGTGGCATTGAGAGCCAAATTATTGCCGTTACCGGAAGGTAAGCCTGTTATCTTGGTTTCTGTTTCGGCAATAATCCCATTGCCTTCAGATTTGGAAGATAGCAGTTTTGTACTGTATTGCAATTTGGGATATCGTTGCCACAGTGAAATCAAAGACTTTTCCAGGGTTTGAATATTTAATCCATCTCCATGAGTGAAAGAAGGGCTATAAAATTGCAACACCCCTTTGACATCGCCTCGGCTGGCGGCGGCGTCAACTTGTGTTAGGAGATTTGTCAGTGCATTTTGGGCCGTACCAGCTTGGACTAATCGCTGTGGTGTCGTCGCTTCAGTGCGTTGCCAACCACTTGTTAAACCAAGGGTTAGCAGGAAAGAAACCAACCAAATACTGGCTGGAAATCTGATTTTTTGTCTCATTAAGGCGGTAATAATTTTAGTCATTGGTAAGAGTTTACTGATTTGATGAAAGAAAGTAAGGAAATTGTTTTATCTTAGTTAAGCTAGACGCTAAACGGTAGAGGTTTGATGGCAAACGCACCGATACGATTATTAATAGCTGCCAGTGGGACTGGTGGACATTTGTTTCCAGCGATCGCACTGGCAGAAAAACTTCCAGATTATCAAATCGAATGGCTGGGAGTACCCGATCGGCTAGAAACTCAACTTGTCCCTCAAGAGTATCCTCTGAATACTATTGCAGTTGAAGGGTTTCAGCAAGGGTTTGGACTTTCATCGATTCGTATTTTGGCTAAACTCGCTGGTTCGATTCTAGAAGTCAGACGAATTCTCAAACAGGGAAATTTTCAAGGGGTGTTTACCACGGGTGGTTACATTGCCGGGCCAGCCGTTATTGCAGCGCGTTCTCTCGGTTTACCCGTGGTTTTCCACGAATCTAACGCCTTACCGGGTAAAGTAACTCGCTTTTTTGGCCCTTGGTGTAGTGCGGTAGCCTTGGGATTTGAAGTAGCAGCTAAGTATTTACCCCGTGCTAAAAATGTCTGTGTTGGAACTCCCGTAAGAGCGCAATTTCTCGATGGCGCAATTAATGCACCCCTAGATTTAGCAATTCCTGATGGTGTTCCCTTAATTGTCGTCTTTGGTGGTAGCCAAGGCGCAGTTGCGGTTAATAAGTTGGTGCGCGAATCTGCAAATGCTTGGTTTGATGCTGGTGCATACATAGTACATTTAACTGGCGATCGCGACGAGGAAGCAGATAGTCTCAAACATCCACAGTACATAGCCTTACCTTTTTACAACAATATGGCAGCATTGTTGCAGCGAGCTACTTTAGCGATTAGTCGTTCTGGTGCAGGTAGCTTGACAGAATTGGCAGTGTGTGGAACACCAGCGATTTTAATTCCTTACCCCTTTGCCGCAGAAGACCATCAATCTTACAATGCAGACGTATTTACTTCATCTGGTGCGGCGTTAACACTGAAACAATCGGAGTTGACAGCACAAGTATTGCAAAGTAATGTGTTGAATTTGTTGCAGTCACCGCAAGAGTTAGCAAAAATGGGGAAAAACGCAAAGGCGATCGCAGTTCCCGATAGTGCCGAAAAGTTGGCGCAATTAGTGCGTGAGGTGGTAGAAACATAAAATTGATTATTTAGCATTAAAAATTGATTTTTCAAGTTATGAAAATCCTGTTCAGCCAAAAATTTCGCTTCACAGTAGCTTGTGCTGTCTTGTTACTTGTTAGTTTAGCCAGCAGCCATCTATATACTCAGTCAAAAACTAAACAGTTAGATAAACAAAATCAGTCCTTGACTCAGCAAGACAATTTTGACCTAATTGCATCACAGATTTCCCTCACCTCAAAATTTAAAAATCCTTTTTTAGCTCAAAAAATATCTTCTGATGAAATTATCGGGAAGCAAAACGCTTTTTCATCTCAGCAGGGTTTGATATCAGCATCTGCACCCTATTCAGTTGTCGATGAGTTCAAAAAATATAAATTTAGCATTAACGGCAACCAGGTTATTACTCCAGGAAAACTACCAAATAGTAAAGTTAACTTCAATCAAGAAGATTTATTAACTGTTCTCATTAATACTAGAAAATATTTTCAAGACTACTCTTCAGAAGATCCCGATATTCTCCGTACAGGAATCCTTGCCACTCAAGGCGTTACTGTGCCAGATGTTCTCAATACTTTGAATTTCATGATTTCTGTTTTAAAGGAGGATATTGCTAATAATCGAGCTACTCGTTTGCAAGATCCTAACTTTATCAATACTAATTTTCGAGTTATTAAATGGTCTGCCTACAACCCAAAAAATAAACAGCAAAAACAACTAAGAATTACCAAATATGCGGTTTTTACTCATCCTGGCTCTCGTAAGAAAACCTCTACTTATAGTACACCAATTTATAGCTTAAAAGACAACGCTAATAATGATAAGTTCTATACCAGATACACAAAGCAAGATGTTTTATCAGGTATTTATGAACCAGGTGGTAGAGAATTTGGAAAAGTTACCAGTCTCGCTTATCTAACCAGAAATGGCTTAGAAGAAGCAATTATGGAAGGAACAATCCTGATTAATTTTACAGATGGTTATAAGGCATTTTTTAATGTCGATAGAAACAATGGAATAGCTTATATTCGTGGATTGAAAGCAACAGCACAAAAGCGTTACTGGTATTTTAGAGAAGTTGATGCTATTAAAGGCTATGGATACAAAATAGATGCCAAAATTTCTATCAAACCTGGAGTCACTTTTGCCGGAGATGTTTTAAATATCGGTTTAGGCAAAGTGGTTGTGATTGAGCATACTAAAGGTGGTCGCAAATATCTGCGACTGGGAGTCATTGCCGATACTGGTGGAGCCTTCTTACCCAATCTTTATCAACTCGATTTTTTAGCAGGTATCTTTAAAAATAAACAAGAATTTGGGCAGCATATAACGCAATTGCCGGAGTATGCTACAGCATATTTTTTAATAAAGAAATAATGTAATGCGATTGGATTAAGGGTAATCGCAGGTTGGGTTTTTGAACTTAATTTTTGTCTAAGTGTTGTTACGCGGTAAATTTCCAAAGTTTAATATTTCCATAATGATCTCCAGATACCAAATACCTATTACTTGTAGCTGGAAAATTTATTTGCAATCAAATCCTCTAGCTTGCTCACCTCACAAATTTGGATTATTCATAAGAAAAACTAATGAATTGTATCAGATTTACTGAAGTAATAAAACTTGATTAAAAAATGTAAAGCATTGTAAAGTGCATTCACAGGCAAAGACAAACGAGCCTGATTCATAAATCACTAACCGCACTTATAAAACAATGACAACAACCTTACAACGCCGCGAAAGCGCCAACGTATGGGATAGATTTTGTGAGTGGATCACCAGCACCAACAACCGGATCTACATCGGTTGGTTCGGCGTAGTCATGATCCCCACCTTACTAGCCGCCACCGCTTGCTTCGTAATCGCCTTCATCGCCGCACCACCAGTAGACATCGATGGCATCCGCGAACCAGTAGCAGGTTCCTTAATCTACGGAAACAACATTATCTCCGGTGCAGTAGTACCATCCTCCAACGCCATCGGCTTGCACTTCTACCCAATTTGGGAAGCAGCATCCTTAGATGAGTGGTTGTACAACGGTGGTCCTTACCAATTGGTAATCTTCCACTTCCTGATCGGCGTATTCTGCTACTTAGGTCGTGAATGGGAACTATCCTACCGCTTAGGTATGCGTCCTTGGATTGCGATCGCATATTCAGCACCTGTAGCAGCAGCAAGTGCAGTATTCTTGGTATACCCCATCGGACAAGGTTCATTCTCAGATGGTATGCCTTTGGGAATCTCAGGAACATTCAACTTCATGATCGTGTTCCAAGCAGAACACAACATCTTGATGCACCCCTTCCACCAACTAGGTGTAGCAGGTGTATTCGGTGGTTCTTTGTTCTCTGCAATGCACGGTTCCTTGGTAACATCTTCCTTGGTTCGTGAAACCACAGAAACCGAATCACAAAACTACGGTTACAAATTCGGTCAAGAAGAAGAAACCTACAACATCGTTGCGGCACACGGCTACTTCGGTCGTCTAATCTTCCAATACGCTTCCTTCAACAACAGCCGTTCACTGCACTTCTTCCTCGCAGCATGGCCTGTAATCGGCATCTGGTTCACCGCCTTGGGTGTCAGCACAATGGCGTTCAACTTGAACGGTTTCAACTTCAACCAATCAATCATTGACTCTGAAGGTCGGGTGATTGCAACTTGGGCTGATGTCATCAACCGCGCTAACCTGGGTATGGAAGTCATGCACGAGCGCAATGCTCACAACTTCCCCTTAGATTTGGCTGCTGGTGATGTTGCTCCTGTAGCTCTTACCGCTCCTGCTATCAACGGTTAATCATAATCTGAGATCCGTTCTTTACGATTATCTATAAGTAAAAGACGCTCTCCCGAAAGGGGGAGCGTTTTTGCATTGGTTATTAGGACTTACGCACAGGTTACAGGAGAACGAACCACAGAGGACGTAGTATTTCGGCTTCTCTGCGAGACGGTTTTGTAGTTTTTACATTTTGTTACATGATTAGGTTTATTTGTACTGCCTTACTTAACCCCCTACTTGTATATTAATAAGGCTCAGTAGCGCTATAATTCCGAATTTAGGCCAATAATTATCAAAAAGTAAATTTTACGAGTAATAATTGCTAGCAGCGCAGATAATTGCCTCAAAGCTCAAGTATAAGGAGAAGCCAAGAATGATGTTACACCGTGGGCGTAGAGTAATAGCTGCTTTGTTGCTGTCAGTGGTACTACTGACAACAGCCTGTAGTCCAAAAACACCTGGACGTTTTGACCAGGTACAAAAAGAAAGCACTCAACAAAAACGCGGTCAAGCAGTGTCTAAGACTGCAACTCAGGGTAGCGAATTTAATAAACTTTTCCCTGATGCCGGTGATGGCTACCAGCGCGTCTATACCCAAGAGAAAAAAGGCTTTGCAGAAGCGAAGTTAAAAAAAGGCGGTAAAGAATTAGCATTGCTATCTATTTCTGATACCACTAGCACACCTAACGCGGCGGCAAAGTTCTCGACAAGCACCAAAAAAATTGGCGGTTATCCCGCAATAGAAGTTGGTAAAACCCAAACTGCTATTTTGGTAGGGAAGTACCAAGTAAAAGTACTTTCCCGCGATCCGTCATTTAAAGCTAGCGATCGCGCCGATTGGATAGAGAAGTTTAATCTTAGTGGTCTGGCTAACCTGAAATGAGCCGGATTGCAGACATTGACAATAACAAAACCTAAGTAAGGAGATTTTTGTGAGCAAATCGATTTTTGAATTGGTTGATGAATTGCCAACCGGCGGCTTGACTGTTTCTATGTTGAAGTCCCTTGATTTTGTTGCTCCTGGCGAATGGCAAAATACTGTCGGCTTTGTGAACACAATTAAGACTGTTACTGGTGAAGACGACGAAGATTTAATTCAGCAAATTGGTGAAAGAGCTATTTATCTATTCAATGACAAATCCCAAGGATACCAAACAGCTTTGTGGCTATATCAAACCGTTGATGCTACAGATAAAGCTCTTGGTGCAGCAGCTTTAGCTAACAAAGTTGGAGAGAAAATTCCTTTGCTGGGTTTTTTAAACTCTGTAACTCCTAAACCAGACAAAGCCCAAACCATCGATCTGACATTAAAATTAGTGGCTGAGTTGGCAGCCTTCTGCCAAATTAACGGCATTCCTGGAGACAGTATTGGGGATTTTGTCGGCTCCTTAGGTGAGTATAGTGGTGAGTCACTTATCCGCATGGTGGCATTAGTTTGTGTTGATGGTTTAATACCTTTGGGATCAGGCTTCATCAGCAAAGCGATATCTGGGCTTAATCAGATGAATCCCCATGAGTTAGAACAAAACTCGACTTTCCAAAGCATCAAAGATGTGATTCCAGGGGAGAATGCTGGTAGTAAACTCAACTTTATCGGCGAAAGCTTTGACTCAGTTAAAGGTTGGATGGATGGTATTGTCAGCGCAAATAATTTAACGCCAGAAAAAGTAGTTGGCAATTTGCAAAGTTTTGTCGATATTGCCGAAGACAAGTTAGACTACCTCGCGGCCTTCTTGGATGTAGCAACGAATTATTATGAACACACAGGTACGCAAACTTTAGCACGTCGCTTGATTGAACGAGCGGTAGCTGAGATTTAGGTTGTTAATTGGGGAGTGGGGAGTTGGGATTTAGGATTTAAGTGATTAATGCCCAATGCCCCATTTCCATTAGGGTAAACGTAAATCTGCTGCGATCGCATACAAGTAAGGTTGAAAAATAGCCAAGTTTTCTAGTTTATCAAACTTACCTGTTTGCGTACTTTTGTCAAATGCAGTGGTAATTACGTAAAGTTTGGTGCCATCAAAAGCAACATGACCGATATGTTGCTCTTGGACTCCACCTTTTTCCTTAAGTCCGGCGAATCCATAACGAATTCCCTGAAGCTTACCAATGGGTACTGGTTGCGGTGGGTATGTTGAGAAAGTAATCTCTTTTCCATATTCACCCTGACGATCTTTTGCAAAAGCAGCGTAGCGATCTTCAACCCAAGCCTTGAGTGCTGATAATACCTGGGTTTGGTATTTCGGATTTTGGTAGTCTACTTGGGAACCTGTTGGAATACCAGATGCTGCGAGTTTCTTTTGGAAATCCTCATTGTTTGCTAATAGGTAAACGTTAATCTCAACTGTACCCAAACGTTCCCCTTTGGAGGAGATACATAACAATGGTGCATTTCCTTCGCAAGCAGCAACTTGCCAGTTAGTTGGAGCAGAAGTGTTTCCCAGGATTTTCTGCCAGATATTTCCCTCTTTAGGGTTGGGAAGTTTTGCAACAGCAGGAGATTTTACAGCTTTGGGTTGAGAAAATTCGGGGAGAAAAAATTTTGCTCCTAGCGGTATTGACACTACCAAAATAGAACCTAATAATAAATGATAAAGTCGTAACATTTTTTTCAAAATCCAGAGCCAAGATTGCAGACTAACGATATCTAAAATACTTTGTGGGTATAGAGGAAGAATACATTTATATTGTTGCAAGTTCCGTAAATCGAACTCAACAAACTATAGCGCTTCTTGATAAAATTAGGTACAAGTTAGAATTAGGACAAAAGTCATTCGCGGCTATACAAACATAGACGCTTTGCGGCTTCCCACAGGGTAGCCTACCTTTATGGGCCGATAAGATAAAGTCAAGCTTTTTGAAACCTACAGAGTCAGGTTTTCTTTACATAGATGTGGTTTCTGACTGCCTATTTTATATATGCCTAATTACTTATGGTTCGCCGTAAAGATGGCAACAGTGAAGAGGTGCTGGGTGGATGTCAAATCTAAGAGCAAATTTGCTTGGATTTGTTAACTGAAGTGAGAACGTTGTTGACGACGTTGTTTGTGCTTCGCAACTACTTTGCGCTTTTCTTTTTCTATCGGCGTTTCAAAGTGACGCTTTTTTCTCATATCTTGGAAAATTCCGGCTTTAGAAACTTCCCGCTTAAATCTTCTTAAGGCTGATTCAATACCTTCATTCTCTCCTAAAACTACTTGTGTCATTCTCATTCCTCCTTAATGTGGATAAATAGTTTAAGGCTAGATACCAAATAAAATATTCCAGCAGAATTTAGCCTTTGGCTTTACCTGCTGGAGACTCTAAATGTGGAATTTTCGGAAATCGACTTTAGACTTTAGTAGCGATTATTGTTGCGGCGGGCATTACCACCACCCCAGTTCCCACGAGGAGAACCGCTTCTTTCCTCACGAGGTTTAGCTTTGTTCACTTTCAAGTCACGTCCCATCCATTCAGCACCATCAAGTGCATCAATGGCAGCTTGTTCTTGTGTGTCTGATTCCATTTCGACAAAAGCAAACCCACGAGGCCGGCCTGTTTCCCGATCTGTGGGTAGTTGAACACGGTTTACTGTTCCGTATTCTGCAAAAGCTTGCTTTAAGTCATCTTCTGTAACCTGATAGGACAGGTTCCCGACGTAAATTGACATAGAAATCTCCGAATTCAGGGAGTGTAGAGATGTGAACTACTCCGCCGTAAGACGGACGGAGCTTCCCAATTCACCGGGAATAGCTTCCAGAACTCCATAGTACTAGAAAGTCTGACATTCCCTCCAAGGGCAGGAGTCCTGGTTCCCAAGACCCAAATTTTTTTCTTGTAACACTTACCTATACAGCTTGGTTTTCGCTTACGGCATTGGTGGCCAAGACCTAATAATTTTATCAGAAAATTCTGGGGCTGTCTTGCAAAGTTGCTCCTCTACAGCGCTCCGCGCATCCTTCGGCGGGGGAGACCCCAAGACCGCACTTTGCGCTTCGTCATACATCTGATATTTGTTTTTGCTCTTGCAAAAAACTAATATCAGATGCAATCCTTATCCCCTGCTCCCTATCCCCACCTTATGAGTACATTGAAGGTGGGGACTTCCGCGACACGTTAAATTCGGAGAGACGGTTTTTAGAAATCAAAACTAGTTACTCAACCGAAAATAATCTTTATGTCCATGAGTGTAGCACAGCCTTCTGCCTTTGAATATCGTCTCATGCTGAATTTTATTCCCAATTAAAAACTATTAGGACAGGTTTACAGACCTGCCAAGGGCGAGATTTTGTTGTTTGTACTATGAAAGCTACATTTTTAACAGCAAACCAGTTTAGTTAGCGATCACTCTGGTATCTACTGCTTTGAAAATTCAGCTGTGGATTAAGGGGTAAAGATTATTATCGGTGGTGGGTGTAATCATAACATGCCCAACTGTCTTAAAAGCAAATTAAAAAATATTCATCCTCCAATCTCCCATTAGCTATGGTCTAACTGCACTAAAATCCTTTCTGCTTCCTTGCAAAGTACTTCGTGGTATTCACCGTTGCTAGCCAGCAAACCTCCCCATTGATTGATATCACCAGTGTTGTATTGTAATGGCGTACCGTCAAAGTGGGTAAACTTACCACCAGCTTCTGTTAAAATCAGTTCTGGGGCTGCGATATCCCAGTCTTTGGGCGCAGACTTGCCGGAAAGGGAAATGTAGATATCTGCTTGTTGCTCGACAATAGTGGCAATTTTGCAGCCGACACTACCCACACCTTTTTGATTTTGACAGGGTAAGTTTTGTAATAAGTAATCCAAGCGTTGGTTGCGGTGAGAGCGACTAACGACTAAAGTTAAATCCTCAACTCGTTTACCTGATGATACTTGTAAAGGAACAGAGCGATCGCGGGTTTCGACAAATGTTCCCCCACCTTTGGTAGCGTAATATAACTTTTCTGCCTCTGGTACTGCCACTACTGCTAATACTGGGCGGTTTTCATTGACTAAAGCAATGTGAACTGCATAGTCACCAGTTTTTTCGATAAAGTCTCGTGTACCATCCAAAGGATCGATTATCCATACCCAAGGGACGGAAGGGTTTGCGTCCGCACTTGCTAATTGATAAGTTTCTTCGCTGATGTAAGCAAAATCTTCATTACCCAAAGTTGCTTGTAGCTTCTGTAAAATATATTGACTTACAGCTATATCAGCAACAGTAACAGGCTCATTCTCTTTATATTCTACTTCTAAATTAGGGTCTTTTGCTGTGCCGTGGTAATACGATCGCAGTATATCTGCTGCACCCCAACCGATCTGACGAGCGATCGCTAATATTTCTTGTAAGTCTTTCATTAATTTAGCCCGATCTAAAATATGTATAACCTGAGTAGAGTTAGACCAAAAGCCTTGAGGAGTATTCTCTTTGATTTTGGCAATTGATTTGTTGTACCACTGATTCAGAGATTTCAGATGCAACCCATCAACAATAAATGATGTACCAACGTTCGTTACACACGCTAACCAATTGTTTAACCCGTGGTCAATACCAAGGACTTTAGACTTGTCAACTTGAATGCTAATGCTTTCGGTTTGGTAAACAAATTCTGCGTAAAAGCATCTATTTCTTGGCAATATTCGTATTTCTTTAATATCTGACCATTCTAGGTTTGACGGCATTGGTAAGAAAAATTCAGATATTCCAAACCAAGCCTTGACTTGATTCCCCAATGGGAACCGAATAAAACCATCTTTCAGTTTTAACCATCGTTTAGGGTACGTGACAGTGAACAAGCCTCCAGTTTGTCTGTAGTTTGGCGCTTTTGGCTTTTGGTCTAATTCTCCCTTTTGAGCTTTTGATAATAACTTTTTAAATGATTTAAAAGCTTCTCCAACGTTCAAACAAGTCTGCTGCATTGCCGAAGCATAGCCAGCATTGAAATGTTTGTTTCTCTTCATCTGGGCAGTCAAATCAAACCCACTAACAATCTTCCCCATCTTAAACCACATTTGCCGTGCGTAATAAACAGAACAGTTATATAAACTGTTTGATTCGTGGCAAAGATATTCAATTATTGCTTTTGTATCTTTGTCGCCTTTTATTAGTATCTGTTGACATCCAAACAATGCTAGTCGCCTCCAAAAACATTTTGCTTATTTATACTTATTATATTAGTACGAGTAGAGTTATGGCTTATATAAATGACCCATACCATGAAAGGCATTAATATTGAATGCAGATAAATCTGCGCGAGTCGATTTTCCACCCCGCAATCAATTGACGGGGCTACCAATCTCCCGGCAATTTTACGTGTATTTTGAGATGTAAAATTCTTAAAATTACGAATTATTTTAAATCCATCCAGCGCCGGGTACCAAAAAATTTGCAGGAATCAGCAGCAATATTAGCCGCTAGCGCCAGTGCATCAGTAAAACTTTCCCTCAAAATGTAATGACAAAAAGCACCATGAAAAATATCTCCAGCCCCTAATGTATCAACCGCTTGAATCCGTGGCACATCTACGATACCAGTTTTAGCGCAACTTAAGTATTCAATTGGTTTTTGTCCGTGGGTAATGGCGATGTCAGAAATGGCAAACCTACCCAGATAAGCAAAAACGTCTTCTCCAGTTTGGCAGTTAGGAGGATAAAAATTAGCCGAACAGATGGCATAATCTACAAATGGCAAAATTTTCTCAAATCCCGGCTTCCAACTGCCACCATCGATTACTACTGGGATATTTTGGGCTTTAGCCATTTGAGCTATAGAATAACCAACCGCCATCTGATGTCCATCAATTAGTACTATATTGACATTTGACAAAATATCTGGCGGGATAGATGCGTTGTTGGCTTGAGTTTTAACAGCATTGATAGAAACTACGGCTCGTTCACCAGTGGTTTGGGTGACAATGATTGAGGAAACAGGCGGTGCTAAATCAGTGGTAGGCTCAAGGTCTGCGATCGCAACTTTGTAATTTACCAAATCACCTCGAATTAGTTGCGTCATTGGGTGAGAACCCACTACACCCAAAATTGTAGCCCGATCGCCTAAATAGCTGAAAGTTACAGCCGCGTTGGTAGCTGGCCCCCCTGCTGCTACTGTATAGTCAATAGCAACAATCTTCTGATTATTCTTCGGAGCAGAGTCAGCAAGGTAAATCAAATCCAAGGTTACTAAACCCACAAATAACCCACGATCCGATTTGGGATTTTGGACTTCGGCTACGTTCATCTGAACAATTTGGGATTTTGGATTATCCATTCCTTTTATATGTTCGTATTGATATACATTAAGGTGGATCAATTCTTATTTTTAACTCCCAACTCTTGTACAGACGCGATTCATCCCATCTCTCCCCCCAACTCTTGTACAGACGCGATGAATCGCGTCTCTCCCTCATGCAAACCGATCCAAAACCAGGAACACTTTACGTTGTCGGCACACCAATTGGCAATCTGGAAGATATAACCTTTCGAGCGGTGCGAATTTTGCAGACTGTCGATATCATTGCTGCGGAAGACACCCGTCACACAGGGAAACTGCTACAACATTTTCAAGTGAAGACTCCCCAGGTGAGTTACCACGAACATAATCGTACCAGCCGCATTCCAGAATTATTAGAGCATTTAGTCAATAATAAAGCGATCGCACTGGTGAGTGATGCGGGAATGCCAGGTATTTCCGATCCTGGATATGAACTGGTGAAAGCCTGTATTGAGGCGGGGATTGCAGTAGTTCCCATTCCTGGCGCTAGTGCCGCAATTACGGCTTTGAGTGCAGCAGGATTACCAACGGATCGATTTGTCTTTGAAGGCTTTCTCCCAGCGAAAACTCAACAGAGACAAGAACATTTAGAATCTCTGCAAACAGAATCTCGCACCTTGATTTTCTATGAATCGCCCCACCGCTTGCGAGATACTTTGCAAGACTTAGCAGAAATTTGGGGAAGCGATCGCCAAATTGTGCTGGGACGAGAGTTAACTAAATTGTATGAAGAATTTTGGCGGGGGACAATTACCGAAGCGATCGCTCACTACAGTCAGCGAGAACCCCAAGGTGAATATACATTAGTAGTGGCAGGAATTCCAGCTAGTCAGCCCCAACTGACAGAAGAGGAGTTAAAAGCCGAATTGAAGCAGTTAATTAGTCAGGGAATATCGCGATCGCAAGCTAGCCGTCAGTTAGCAAAATTCACTTCTCTTCCCCGTCGCCAACTATATCAACTAGCTCTTTCTATAGTCCTCACTCCTGAGTTATGAGCAGCTAATATGTCATTGCGAGCGAAACAAAGTTGAGTGAAGTGAAGCAATCACAAGGTCTGCGATTGTACGATACCTCGCAATGTAATATTGTACTGCATCTGAATGGGAACCGCTATATATGCTAATGCACCAAATTTTCTTGTTTGAGTTGTTCTTTCGCTAAAGCCAATGCTTGATGAGCATTTTTAAACTTTATTGCATCTGTAAAATTATGACCAAAACACTTTAAATAAGCTTCCAGATAACGAATGCGTAAGTGTGGATCGGCAGGACTCACAAGAAAGGGGAGATCGGCTTCAACCATAAATCGGATAGCCAATAAGGGGATAGGGCTGCGAAGTGGACGAAAATTTGGGTTGTGCAAACCAAGACTTTCATTCCGTTGATGAAATTCTCCTATCATCAATCCTGACTCAACAAATAAAGGTTTAAGTTTTCTTTGAACACTATCTATTGATTGAGAAACATCTTCTATATGAACATCAGGAAAAATCAGTAAAAAAGCTTTATTTATTGCTAATTCCTGCTCTTTAACTTCCATCTCAATAAACATATCTCGGTAGCGTCCAACAATCTCTTCTATTTGTTCTGGATACAAATCCTTTGTATGAATCACTGCAAAACGAATACTGTCTGACTTGAGAGATTGAGGTACAAAAGGGCAAACTGCACCGGGTCTTCCTAAGTTAGGATGAGGTCTTCCTAAAAAATTTTTTACCCAATCCATAATTTCAATTAAGTAAGGAAGGTCTTCGTGTTGCTGGAGTTTTTTGATTTCAAGAGTTGTATAGAGTTGCATCAGCTTAAGTTCATTTGAGTAATTGTTTACTTTTGAAGCCAAAATTAGTGTATTATGCTGCGTGCCTAAAACTAATTATTGTCTGAACTAAACAAGCCTTAGTTTTTTGTTTCATCTGTAACTTAGAGAAGATAAAAATGCTCTAAGATTTTTGTGCATTTTAAAGAAATTTACATCAATAAATACACAAACATATTTTTGTCAAGCAACTTGTGTTGTAATCGTTCAGGGGGTAATGATACAATAGGGGTTTGAAGCGATAAAATCATGTTATTTAGCCTCGTCCCGTGAAATTTAGTGGTCTTAATAGTGCCCAAGACCCTAATAGTGCGTCACATCCCATTCTTATGCAGAGCAGATGAACGAAACAAGAACGGAAAATAGAGTTTTTTAGACTTGCGCGTACACTGTAGCCTTAACCCCTGAATTTTTACCTTGTCTTAAATTTATTTCTGGCACTTTAGCTAAGACATACATCTATTACCCAGCAGATGTTCCTAATTTTTTACACTCTCAAGCTTCCATTATTTTTAATAAAAAAATCATAAAGTTTATGTGTAAATAGTTATTTTTACTGTGAAAATTTAGGGTGATTTAACCCCAACTATTAAATATATTGCGATTTTAGTATATTTTAATACAGGTAATATATTACAAATGAAGTCCTATTTAAGTAGGTTCGTGTAAAAATTTGTAGTTGATATTAAGTCAGGAGCTTTGCTAGGGCATTGCGCTGGTTAGACTCACCGCAACGCCCTGGCTCTAGGCTGTTGACTGTGATGGAATTTGGTTTTTTTAGCTTATGCTATTTTTGGGGGAGTATAAAATCTCTCTGGTGTCATTGCGAGCGGAGCGAAGCAATCGCCTGGGATTGCTTCGCTCCGCTCGCAATGACGTATATTTTGCATGACTTTTTAACTCCTAAAAAGGCACAGAGTCAACAGCCTACCCTGGCTCCCTGACAAAATTTTTTATTTGGAAGTCCTTTATTTCTCAACAAATTCTTTCACCACTTTCATAGCATCAGGAGGAATCTGCCTAATTAGGCGAAATGGAAATGCCGCAGTTGAAGCAAACTGAGCATAATCTGATGTCAGAAAGATGGCGTAGTTTTTAGCTTCGGGAGTCATCTGTGCAGCAAAGGCTAAAGTTATAGCTTTAACGTACTTACGAACATCTGCTGCTTGTTCACCGACAACTTCACCGCCACTAATTGGTGTATTTGGTTGTCCGATCTGATCCAAAGTGGTACTGGGGTCTTTGACGCTTAGATGAGTGCCTCCAACTATAGCAACTAGCCATTTTGGGGATCGGATTTTGTCAAATCCGACAATCTGTTCAGTCAAAGCTGGGGTGGTTTTATCTGCGGAACCTGCTAACACTAGGGTAGGAACTTGCACCTTCGTTAACCCAGTTTCGCCAAAAATCAGAGAAGTTGTAGGATTGAGAGCGATCGCTTGTTTTATTCTCGTATCCCGTAATTCATAGCTATTTTCTGGTAGTTCTTCAGCGATGCACTGTATACCTTCTCCCAAACTCAAGATAGCCAAGTTCCTTTTGCAGCGTTCTTTGAGCCGTTCTAGTTGGAACTCGGCTCCAGCAAGTGCTAAAGCTGTACTACCACCAAAAGAATAGCCAACGACCATCACATTTGTAGTTGCAAGTTTCCCTTGTAGGGGATGATTAGGTGTTTGGTTAAGTTTTTCTAATTCGTCGAGGACAAAACTGATATCTTGAGGGCGATTTAAAAACTCTTGAGGCTTCATAACTCTGGTTTTGCCTTGTAATGCTGAGTCAACATTTGTCGCATTACTACCAGGATGTTCTAAAGCTGCTACTACATAACCGTGGGATGCTAAATGTTCTGCTAGGTAGCGCAAGTCCGTGCGGACTGATGCGAAGCCGTGAGAAAAGACAATCAGGGGTTTATCGGGAGTTGCAGCAGTTGACCAGTAAATATCAACTGGAATTTTGCGGTCACGCTTTTGGTCATTCAGACTTAAGTTGAGTACTTTTACTTGAGCCATTCCTGGTTGGCTGGGGTCAAAGGGGAAGGCAATCTTCGGTGGTTTGGGATCGATTTGGGAAGCGATGTCTGACGATAAGCCGCTATGGGTCAACGCTAGCATAAATTGCTGCGTGCGCCAGAAAGCTGTATTAAAACTCCCTGCCACTATAAAAGCATTTGGCAAATCAATTTCTAGGCGCTTACTCGGATAAGCGGCGATAAAACTCAGTACAGAAAGACCACGCGGTGCAGTAGAACCTAATACCAATCCTGCTCTCAGTGCTTGCACTCCAGCATTGTCCTTTCGGGCTAAGGCTGTAGCGAAGTCATGGAGAATAGTTGTGCCAATCTGGGTATTAAGTAAGTTACTAACAGTAACAACATTCATCGGTATATTCGTACCTAGTACCCCCAAGAAGAAGCGGCGTTGTTGTTCAGATAATCCTTTGGTATAAGGCTGCAAACTCCCAGGAAATTCCCCAGTTTTTGCAGCCTCTTGCAACTCAGCAAGAGAAATGGATTCTGTAAATAAACCCAAACGCACAACAACGGTGTCAGCAGCAATGGCCGGAGTATTTGCCCCAAGTTGTGTAAATACAATTGCACCAAAGAAACCCGCAACTGTCTTAAGACTTTTCCAACTTTTTCCCATAAATATTTATACCAATTGTTACTTACGGGAATATAACGAATATTTGTGTATTTGACTACCCCATTAATTGCTTATAAAGCAAAAGCGATGTCTACAACGGGTTATGATGCTCGTTCGCATTTGGCGTACCATTGGCAAGACTCGCCATCGATGTCGCTTGAATCTCCTCAAAGCATCTGCTGATGTGAACAAAGCTCATTAAAAGCAACGAATTGTAGAATTCATCACAGTTAAAAATTTGAGCATCAATCAGTGTTAACAGCCACAAAAGCCTGATTGTTTCTCCGCTAGGTTTAATAATGTAACGAAACTCTAGAACCGGGTAAGCGATCGCATCTCCAATCTGCACTTTTTTTAGGCTAATATCCTGACTGCAATTTTTTTTAACGAAAGTTAAACCGACCGCTTAATGTTTTGTGTTTGCCACTTGAGAAATAGTTGCAGGGGTATTACAGATGGATAGTCTTGCTGCTGTAGCAGCCCTATCATCACTCATCAAATTTATCAGCCGCATCAACAATTTTTCTTGGCTTTATGCGTCGCAGACTCCGCTATATTTTAATTTTACTGCTCTCCCTGAGTATTATTACGCTGTGTTGGTCTGTGAATGATTCTGATTGCGATTTCGAGGCTTTTCTCGCATCAAAAACTGCAAAATTTCAATTACATGCTACTAAAGTTATTGTTCAACCTTGGCGTGGTCGTCACCATGTATATGGAATTTTTATGATTCCCGATAAATACAAACAAGCTCCATTTTTTGTGGTGACAGTCCAAGGTGTTGGTAGTTATTGTTCAAAACAATTTGGTTATAAAAAAAACTTTGATGATATCTTTGCTCAACCAGGAACTTATTTGGTGAGGAAGTTTATTAGAACTCGAAAGGCTTTGTGGCTTATTCTCCAAGGTTTGTACTTTCAGCTTAATGATAAGCAGAACTGGACGTTGACTTTCCCCGAACCAAATACTAATATCTCTACGCGGAATTAGTGATTTTTTCTAGAATTACGAATTATTACTCAGCTTGGTGGTTGAGTTTCCAAAAGCTCGTTTTTCTCTAACAAGGCAGTAGTAGTATTGACCACAATCTGGGCTGCTCCTGTGAAAAACGATCGCTCAATGGTGATTGGAACATCACTAGGTTGATGATAGTGCGGAGTCCGTAAATTTGCCGTATCTGTAACCAATACAGCACCCACACCCTGATACCAAAATGGAGCATGATCGCTGCGTAGGGTATCTGGTGTCAGCAAACCTTTAAAAGGAATTGGTAGTATTAGAACTGGCGGCAGATTTGATTTTTGTTTATTCAGAGAGCTTTGAAAGGCATTCAGCAAAGGTAAATGTTCTATATCGCCAACTACTGCCAAAAAGTCGCCCTTGTCGCTAGGTGGAGTAACGGGTAATCCGGCAGGGTATTTCTGACACCCAACAGTGTAACAAGCATAACCTACCATATCCATAACGATCGCTCCACCCAAGTTTTGCAAACGTGCTTTCTTGCTCACAAAAGCCTGACTACCCAAAAGTCCTGCTTCTTCTTTGTCAAAAAAAGCTAGCTGTAACGTTCGTGGTGTGGAATGGGAACCCAGTAATCGCGCAACTTCCAGTACTACAGCAACACCACTAGCGTTATCATCAGCACCAGGAGAGAAGGCAACAGTATCATAATGTGCGGCGACAATAATTGCTTTCGCGGACTTGTCAGTTCCTCCACGTTCGGCAAAAATATTTACGCCCTCAGAGAATTTTTCTAATTTAGGTTTCCAGCCGAATTTTGTCAGTTCAGTTGTAATATAAGTGCGAGTAAGCGATCGCTCTTTTGTTGTATAGCGCTGAAAATTCAACTTTTGGATATGGGTTAACAGGTTGTCAGCAGACACTTGTAAAGCACTGTTAAGTTCTTTTAACTTTGTCTGTGGTTCAGATGTTTCCACTGGAATGCGCTCAATAGTTGTCGATGAGGAACGCTGCTCAAAAAATGTGCTACCTCTGCTACCTACTACTGCAACAGCTACTAGCGCCAACAGCATTAGCAAAATCCATTTTTTCATGTGATTTATTCTTAGCTTATCCGACTTGTAGAAAGTTCAATTATCTATAGTTCAAGTTGTTGGGTATCTAGGGGTTAAATCCAACTAACTTAATAACTTAAAAATCTGATTAAAAAACAGCAGATCAAGTAAAGAGTGCATAAAGATGGTATTTTATGTACCAAGACCGGGAATAATTTAAGTTACATTGTTTGGGATTATGCCATTATATTAACTCCAAATTTTGATCCGAAAAAATTTAAAGTATTTGGTATATTTTCTGTGCAAATTTGAGGGATTTACATCTTAAAAAAGATTCTATCGCCGGGACACAAGAACTTGCGCCCCTAAAAATGTACAAATCATTTGGGGTAATTTGTTTTTTGGAAGTTTCTTGGTTAAGGAAGTAGTTAGATAGAAGGAGCGATTTTGTCTATCAGCATAAAACAGAGTTAAAAAAGATCCAAAAAACACAAAAAAACTGTTTGAAGCATATTTTTGAGGAAAAAAAGATTTTGACGTTTTTGCCTAGATAGTAAAAACTGGGCTAATAATATGATATTTTTTACATTACTTATTAACATATTTTGAATTATTCTCACCTGCTAACTTAGGTGCTTCCAAATTACTTTTAGAACAGGCAGCTTATGAACAAGATCGGAATTTTATCAAACACACAGACAATTCAGATTCTCATTGTTGAGGATGAGTATATTCTGGCTATGAATTTACAAGAAACTTTAGAATTACTAGGATACACTGTTTCCGATATTGCCGATTCCGCAGAAACGGCTATTGAGAAAGCTGCTAAACTACTGCCAAACTTGGTTTTGATGGATATCCGGTTGCGGGGTGAGATGGATGGTATTCAGGCGGCAGAAATAATCTGGAATCGTCTTCAAATCCCTATCGTCTACATCACCGGACATTCTGACAAAAGCACTGTGGAGCGGGCTAAATTGACATTTGCTTTTGGTTACATCCTCAAACCTGTCAAAGAGCAACAACTTTATGTTGCCATTCAAACAGCACTCAATTGCTATCAACGCGAGCAATTGTCACAACTCCAACAGATAAACCAGTTGAAGCAGGATTTTTTAGCAACTAGCTCTCATGAAATGCGAATGCCATTAGAGAATATTAAAATGACAATATCTGTCCTTGAAAATATTCTTGAGCGAGAGGGCGTTTTCAATTCAGAGCTACTTTCTCCATTTGAGTCTGTAGCTGGCTACCTAAATATCCTGAATCAACAGTGTGAAGAAGGGTTAAATTTAGTGAACAATTTGCTGTCTATGCAGATGCTTGATAAAGATGTTTATCCATTAGAATTAACTTCATTTCAGCTTCAAGACTGGCTTCCTCATGTAGCTTTATATTTTCGAGAACGCGCTCGTTCTCAGCAACAAATTTTCCAGGTTAGCATTCCCCCAGATTTACCACCTATAGTTTCAGACTTAGCTATTCTGACTAAAATTGTCTCAGAATTACTCAACAATGCCTGTAAGTATTCTCCTCCTGATGAGGAGATTAAATTAACTGCCCAGATCGTCTACATTACAGAGAGTCAAATCAATGAAGATGCTCAGTCTGATGTAGTAACAAATTTTCAAGTACCTTTTTTTAAAATTACAATTAGCAATTCTGGTGTGATAATTCCCGAAAAAGATAAATCTCGGATTTTTGAGCCATTTTACCGAATTCCTTACAACGATTTCTGGAAAAGTGGCGGTACAGGATTGGGTTTGGCATTAGTTAAGAAGTTCGTAGAATATCTTAAAGGTAGGATAGAAGTTAGCAGTATTCAAGGTTTGACAAGATTCACTTTTCTACTACCATTAAGCACATCTAAATAATTCATCATTCGTAATTACCATCGATTATTATTAAAATGAAACGGGATTAGCAAAAAAAGTCAAAATCAGGACAGAAAGCCCCTGGATTTATCCGGGGGCTGAGATAATTTTGGTGGCGATCGCAATCTGCGGTAGATGCACTCTAAAATACTTAATTAATTACGGTGATTATTGTTGTAGTGAACCCTTGTACCTGCCCAAAGCAACTTCTCCCGTAGCGTCTGATAGTAGGAATTGTTCTCGCGCAAAATAATAAATTTAGCCCGACACTCTGCCATCCGCACATCAACACGGTGTCCCGGCCAAATCGAAGTCCCTAAAACTCCATCTGTCCACAGTTTGGTACTCAAATCGTAATCCCCCAAAGGCCAAATACTCACCACAGAACCAGGGGGTAAAACGAGAGGGCGACTAGAAAGGCTCATTGCACAAATAGGAGTGATGGTAAGCGCCTCCATCCCATCGTGCATAATCGGCCCATTAGCAGAAACGGTGTAACCAGTAGAACCTGTAGGAGTGGAAATAATCAACCCATCCCCAACGTACTGATCGACTACCTCACCGTCGATTTCCATTTCTAGGATTGAGGTAATCATTCGGTCAGCAGAGGCGGGTTTGACACAAAATTCATTCAAAGCCAGGTAACGTTCACTCACTGGTTCCAAATTAGACCCGTGACCCTCATATACCGCAGCCTGTAACATCATCCGTCGTTGGATAGCATAGCGATCCTCAAACAGCCGATCCCAAACTTTTTCTGTATCTTGAAACTCTTCCACTGACTCAGTTAAAAACCCCAGATGACCGCCTACATTCACTCCCAGAATTGGGATGCCAACTGGGGCTAAATGTCTGGCACTGGTTAAAACAGTACCATCGCCACCGAGTACCAAGGCGAGATCGATTGGTTGAGCCGCCGAAGCCAAAAAGACTGGATAAGGGTTGTCTTTTGGCCCGCTAGGCCCCATCAACACCTGGCACTCGCGGCTTTCTAGTTGTTTAGCACAGATTTCTGCCCATTGTTTACTCCGGGCATCCCGCGCTTTATAAGCAATGATTACCTGCTTGAGTTGCACGCACAATTACCACTTCAGGAGATTAAACTGCTCCATATCGACGGTATCGCGGTTGCGATAAATGGCCAGCACGATCGCTAAACCCACCGCCGCCTCGGCTGCGGCCACGGTAATCACAAATACTGTGAAAACCTGACCCTTAATTAATGTTGAGTCGAGGAAGTTGGAAAATGCCATTAAATTCAGATTAACAGCGTTGAGCAGTAATTCAATTGACATCAACACCCGCACAGCGTTGCGGCTGGTAATTAAACCGTAGATGCCAATGCAGAATAAAGCGGCTGCTAGTAATAAAAAGTACTGGAGTTGCATGAATCTGAGTATCCCTCCTGAAAAAACTGGTTTTTTGTCTGCGAATGAAGTCGCAAATATTACTCTTTTGTTTCGCTGGTTGTTGATACCAGTTCTCTGGGGCGTTCTGGCAAAGTCAAAATAGTTTGTCGCAGATCGGATCGTGTCAATTCGTCTGGCAAATACTCACGACGAGCCAAAATAATTGCTCCTACCATCGCTATCAGCAGCAAAATGGAAGCCAGTTCAAAAGGTAGTAAAAAGTCAGTGAAGAAATGCTCTCCAATCAAAACTATAGAGCTTTCACCACCCACTACGGGAGCAGTTGAGTAAGCCCAAGGAGTAGCCAGCACCATTGTACTTAAAAGACCAAACAATCCTACGCTGACTAGACCTGTAAGTACTTTACGCACCCAAGAGTTAGGAAATGCGACAAAATCCTGCCGCTTGTTCACCAACATAATGGCAAACAAAATTAGCACGTTAACCGCCCCAACGTAAATTAGTATTTGTGCAGCTGCAACAAAATCACCATTTAGTAACAGGTAAATTCCTGCCATGCTGATGAACACACCCCCCAGCAAAAAGGCAGAATAGACGATGTTGGAGAACAGTACCACACCAATGGCCGAACCAATCATCATCACGCCCAGTATGCCAAGCGATACTAACTGTACTCCTTCTGCTAGATTCACTGTTTTTTGTCCTTAGTCAATCAATTTTGGATTTTAGATTTTAGATTTTAGATTTTAGTTTCAATCCAAAATCACAAATTTGCATGGTCATTGGTCATTAGTTACTAGGAAAATGACAAATGACATTTATTTTTCTGTTTGTTCTACCAAGTCTTCTGGACGCGCACCTGCACGGGGGGCATCTGCGGGTACTCCGTGGGGTTCGAGGACACCTTTGGGTAGATAAACTAGTTCGCGCAGTGGTGTAACCATTGGGTCATCTGTTACCTTATAAGGCAGACGACCTAGAGCTACGTTGTCATAGTTCAATTCATGGCGATCGTAAGTGGCAAGCTCATACTCTTCTGTCATGGATAGACAGTTAGTGGGGCAAAATTCCACACAATTACCGCAAAAGATACAAACTCCAAAGTCAATGCTGTAGTGGTCGAGTTTTTTCTTTTTGCTGGCTTTGTCGTATTCCCAATCGACTACAGGTAGATTAATTGGACAAACACGAACGCAAACTTCGCAAGCGATGCACTTATCAAATTCAAAGTGAATCCGACCGCGAAACCGTTCGCCAGGAATCAGTTTTTCGTAAGGGTACTGTACAGTAATCGGTCGCCGCCGCATGTGGTCGAAGGTGACAGAAAGCCCCTGACCAATGTAACGCGCAGCTTGTACCGTTTCTTTAGCGTAATCACCAACTTGTTTTAGGAACTTGAGCATTTTGTGTCTCTCTCTTTTCAATTTTGGATTTTGGATTTTAGATTTCAGACTTAATCTAAAATCTAAAATCTAAAATTGCTTTACCCGCCAAAAGCGAAGGGAAAGGCTAGTTTCAGGGCGGCGGTTAATAGGAGATTAACCAAGCCAACTGGTAACAAAAACTTCCATCCTAAATCTAACAGTTGGTCAATCCGTACCCGTGGCACTGTCCAGCGCAACAGGATGGCGACAAATACTAGTAAATAGGCTTTGAAGACGGTCATCGTGATTCCCAAAGCAGCAGTTACTATCTGGAACACGGGATTTAGTTCACTGACTCCCAACCAACCAGCGATGAGGTTGAGGGGAATAGGAAAGTCCCAACCGCCCAGGTAGAGAATTGCTACTAGTAAGGAAGAAAGGATCAAGTTAACGTAGGAACCCAGGTAGAACAGACCGAATTTCATGCCTGAATATTCAGTTTGATAACCTGCAACTATTTCTTCTTCCGCTTCGGGTAAGTCAAAGGGTAATCGTTCGCATTCAGCTAGGGCGGCTATCCAAAAGATCAGAAAACCAACTGGTTGTCGCCAAATATTCCAGCCTAGAATGCCGTAGCCAGACTGCTGATTGACAATATCAACAGTGTCAAGGCTATTAGACATCATAGCGATCGCTAACACCGCCAATGCCAAAGGAATTTCATAACTAATAGATTGCGCTGCTGCCCGCAAGCCCCCTAGGAGGGAGTATTTGTTATTAGATGCGTAGCCAGCCATCAGCAAGCCAATGGGTTGAATACTTGACAAGGCAATCCACAAGAATACGCCCATGCCCACATTGCTAATAACGATATTCTGCCCAAAGGGAACGATCAGGAACGACAGAAACACCGGAATTACAACAATAATTGGGCCAAGAGTAAACAGCCAGGGATCAGACTTGGCTGGTACTATATCTTCTTTAAATACCAACTTCAAACCATCAGCTACAGGCACTAGCAACCCAAAAGGCCCCTGGTATTCTGGCCCAATTCGCTGCTGTGCGGCAGCGGAAATTTTTCGTTCTAGCCAAGTAGCAACTAATACCCCCACTGTTGCCCCAATCAGCATCAGTATCATTGGCAGGGGCATCCAAATCGCTTTGGCTGTTCCTGCTGGTAAACCTAAATCCCGGAGGGATTCAATAAAAGTTCCTTGGAGGTCAATTCCTGAGTTCATGTTTCCGCTCTTTAAGACATCGAGTCATAGTGAGTTACAACTATTAGTTAAATTAATACCTGTAAATTCACCCATTTTTAATTTTTGCCCAGATGACGCTTGATTGAAGATTTGTCGCTAATTCCCATGCCTAGTATATCGTTGGATGGTTTTAGCCCTCTGAAGCGATACGAGAACTTCTACTTATGGTTGGCATTGGGATTGGCTATTGAGGGGATGGGGGGATGGAGCGGAGGGGCAGGGGAGGCAGGGGAGGCAGGGGAGGCAGGGGAGGCAGGGGGAGAAATAACCAATCCCCAATGCCCCATGCCCAATGCCCAATTACCGTTTGTCAATTGGGGTATAAGTAACTTCGTGCAGACCGTTGTAAACCTGCGTTGGACGGAAAATGCGGTTTTCTGCTAGTTGTTCTTTCCAGTGGGCTAGCCAACCGGCAACGCGAGCGATCGCAAATATTGGTGTAAACAAGTCTGTAGGAATCCCCATCTTCCTATACACCAAACCAGAGTAAAAGTCAATATTGGGATAAATCCCTTTGCTACCGAGTTTTTCCTCTACCACGCGTTCCATCTCTAGGGCGATGTCATAGAACTTGTCATGCCCAAACTTTTCAAACAGTTGCTCTGCTAAATCTTGTAAAATTATGGCTCGTGGGTCTTTTACTTTATACACACGATGTCCAAAGCCCATAATCTTAGATTTAGTTTCTAGACAATGCTCTATATAAGGACGGACATTTTCTACAGAGCCAATTTTTTCCAACATCTGAATTACTTCTTCATTAGCTCCACCATGCAGGGGCCCACCCAAAGTTCCCACAGCACTAGCAACCACAGCGTAAGGATCGGTTAAGGTAGAAGCTGTCACCCTAGCACTGAAGGTAGAAGCATTCATTGTATGCTCGACTTGAAGTATCAAGCAGATATCAAAAATCCGCGCCATCAAAGGATCGGGTTCTCGCTCATCGAGCATATATAGAAAGTTGGACGAATAGTCTAAGTCATCACGGGGACGTACCGGGTCATTGCCTTTTCGCATCAGTTGGAACGCCGCTACCATCGTGGGAATCGTTGCTATCAGGCGCACTACTGAATCTCGAATGTAGGCAGGATTATGTAAATCCCGGAGTGAATAAAACAAGCCTAAAGCCGCAGCAGAGGCTTGCAAGGCATCCATTGGGTGGCCGCTTTCTGGAAAGCATTTCATCATGTCCCGAATGCGGTATTTTATCCGCCGGTGGTAACGAACTTCATGCTCAAATGCTTCCAGTTCTTCCTTGCTTGGCAGTTCGCCCCAAATTAAGAGATAAGCAGTTTCCAGGAATGTACTTTTTTCTGCTAGTTCCTCAATTCGGATGCCACGATATTCTAGTATTCCTTTTTGCCCATCAACATAGCTGATACTTGATTGAGCGGCGGGAATGCCTTCTAAACCAGGCTTGTATTCGCACACCATCATGGCACCACCATTTGCTTTTTGAAATATCTGATCAAGCTAACTTACCAGAAATTTATTGTCGCCATAACAGTAGCGGTTCTAACAACAATCGAAAATGTTGAAAAACTGTTATAGCAGGTACTTGGGTGGTGTCAACCAAAACATCTGACTCCGACCCAGAGGAGAACCTGTTTCTGGTAGTTTTATCCCAATCATACCTGCTTTTTTCAAGACTAAGCTTTCTTTGACTTCTCCCCACAGGAAAATTTCTGCCCAATTGCTTAAACCAGGTTCGTGTCCAACCAGCGCCAGTTGGGTATTTTCGGAATAATTTCTCGGTTCTAACCAGTCTTTAAGCCAACTAGAAATTTCACCATCTGGGGCGAGGTGGCTTGATTCCTCTAACTTGGGGCTTAGTTTTTCTTCTATAAGGATTTCAGCCGTTTGCCGGGCCCGCACTAAGGGGCTGGTGAGAATTAAATCAAAGTTTAAACCTAATTTAACAAGTTTTTGGGCAACTTTCTCAGTTTTTTGCCTTCCTTCTTTGGTTAGGCTGCGTTCCTCATCCTTGATGCCTAATCCCTGTTCTTCGGCGATACCATGACGAATTAAGTATAGTTCCATATTTTGTATTACTTAGTGATCGGTTAGGCTGCTCTTATGCAATGTTAGAACGCTATCCACCACTTAGCAATCTGTCATACTCTGGATGCGATCCAATCAAACCATACAAAATTATCATCTTCTTTTACAGCAAGCGCCCGATAATATATACCAATACGCACTGACCAAAACTGACCGACTTTTTTGAAATGCAATGATGGATATTTGGGATCTTCCCGAAGAAACTCGTAACATCGATCAGCAAGCTCTTGGATATCAATTGGTAACTGGCGATAGTAATACCAAAATCAGGGGTTGCTCGATGTTTCACAGGTCAGTACAACGCCCTTCTCGAAGATGTTTGAGTGCTTTCTGTGCCAATACATCTAACCGACCAGCAGCGACATCTTCTTCAATCTGTTTATCCCAGGCTGCTGCATCGAATTCTGCAAACCAGGTACGAAATGCGGCGAGATCCTCTGGTGAAAGTTGACTAATATCGCATTTGACATTTATAAGCTGTTCGTCGTTTACGTTTAATTCTTTCTTTAGTTCCTCATTTCCTAGTGCTAAAAAAAGCCTTTTATTGATTAAATTTTGCCATAATTTTTGTCGTTTATCCCAGTCTGCTGCATCGAATTCGGCAAACCAGGCACGAAAAGCAACTAGATTCTCTGATGAAACTTGACTAATATCGAATTTGACTTTCCATTCCGCTAACAATTCACGAACCAAATTGTCAAAATTATGTACAACTGGCAAATTTAGGTTTTCAATATATCCGTGAGCAAGACGATTCCAAACTTCAAAACAGGCTTGAGCAAGGTCAAATTGAGAGATTGATAACTCTCCAAAGGAGTACAGATGTCTTAGTAATCCTATAACGGGGAAACGTTCAATAGGAATTGACACATCGACTGCTCGCTTTCTTAAAGCCCCCTCAAATATACTCCACATAAAAATAAAACCAGGCTCAATTTCATCATTTTCAATCAGCTTATGTGCTTGGATAAACCGATCGGTTAGCTCTTGCCATGAAGGAAATTGTTCGGATGTTCCAGGTAATGACTTGGCTTCTATATCTTCAAGCGTTACCAATAAAAAATGCCAACCTGGATGCGTACTAACTTCCTCTGCTAAAGCTTGTAAACGATCAACCGACAGACGCTTGAGGCTGTTTTTTACTTCAATTACCAAACCCAAACCGTCTTTAATAGCAATTAAATCTGGCTGGTAGTTACCCAAATCAAATGGTAATTCATCTGTTTTGAGTTCAGTTAAAACATGAAATCCTTGACTTTCATACTTCTCTGCCAGAGATTTCACTTTTTCATCATATAGAATTTTAGTATTGTTAGTCATAATTATTTTTCCAATGGTTGAGATTCACTTACTTTTACATAAACACACTCTTGACCTGTGATGACAGCACGCTGTAATAAGGAAGGTAGACTTTTAATCTCAATTGGGTCAGACATAAACCGACGATGGCTTTCTACGTCTGATACCAAACTATCATCTTCAAAAACTAAGCCTACAAGTGCATCCTGAATCGGCTTGATAATATTATCGGTATCAGCGGGAAAATCATCACAAAGATAAACTAGCGTCAGTTGTAAATCACCTTGTTTAATGACCCTGCGATCTTTCCAAAGTTTTTGAGCTTCAACGCGCACAAAATTCTTTCATGCCTGAAGGTTTTCTTTTTTCTTTGTCTGTAACGAAACAGGTCGTCTGGGAATGACAAATTCAAAAGGTATTATTCGCATCCCAAGTGCATATCTTTATAATTAGTTAACAAAGTTACAGCAATTTTCACAGATGATTACTCATCATATTGAGCATATCTACACTTATACAAAAATTCTATATGGTTATTCCTCAACGTTAGGATAAAAGTCTAAGTCTAAAATCTCATCAACAGAAAACGGACAAGCGATCGCAAAGTTATCTTCTGATAAACTTGTTTCCACTATTGCCTCTCGCCGCGCTCTTTGATAGGTAGTATTTATCCACTCGGCATCATTTAAAAAACGCTGCAAGCTAGGACTTTCTTGTAGCAATTCATCTAGATTCAGTCGCTCACGGGTAATGGTCACTTGCCAACTGTGACTACGATGTTCGGATTGATACTTCCATTTCAACAAATGCGACAATACCAACCGCAACGCACTTTGCAACGCCCGTTGTTGACTCTTACCCAAGTCCACTACTTCCTCAATTAAGTTTTCTAAATCTAGGGTGTCCCACTGGTGCGTAGGCGTAGCCCGTCGTAGACATCGCAAAAGCTCTGCTGTCTGCTCTACCCAAGCATAAAAATCTTGCTCATACAGAGTTTGTAACATTTGCAGTTCTATAATCTTCATGGGATTCTTCTTTTACAAATAATATTAAGCACGAATTACATCCTTAATCTGTTCAGCCTCTGTGAAAAAACCAAAATTCCCGACTTTTATAAAAAGTCGGGAAATATGTTTATCACGAATGACTTAGGGATGCTATCTGACCAAACACTTTGACTGCTGTATGAGTTAGGAGTTCTCCCCATCTCCTTAATCCCCCTCTACTCTGACTGAATCGGGTTATCTCTTGGATTAACTAACCTCAGCAGTTTTTGCTTAATTTGAGCGTCAAATACTTCCCATTTCATTTTCGCATAAGCAGAATTTTCGTTGCTGCCAGATAAGAAGCCCATCGGAATTTCAAAGCCGCCCGCGCTTGTCCTTCCACCACCGAAAAAGCGCCCGGCACTATCTTGTCCAAAGGCTTCTTTGATGAATTCATCGGGGTCAAGGGTAAGTTTGCTAGTTCTCAAGGAGCCGATGACTATTTCTAGTTCATCGTCTTCATCGTGAACAATGCCATAAACTACTGCGGTGTGGACGTTTTCTTCGGTGACGAGAAAATCAGCTGCTTGGGGGATGGCATCACGGTCTTCGTAGCGTAAGTAACCGACACCAGCAATGGAAAAGTTATTTTGGACGATGCGATTTTTGAGCGATCGCTCAATCACATCCATTACCCGCTTAGAACGGTTCGCCTGTAAAATAGCATTCAGCAGTTGAGCATCATAAAATCGACTTAAATACGCTGCTGCCATAAAATCTTCTTCTTGTGCTTGCATCAATCGATTTGTATCCGATCGCAAGCCGTGCATCAAGGCAGTGGCACATTTTACGTGTTGATTTATGCTGCTATCTAATGCTAGTAATCCTGTTTGCAGGTACTGAGTAAAAATTGTTGCTGTTGCTCTTACATAAGGGCGGATATCCTCAAACTCTGAGTGCAGATCGCCTTGGATACTATGATGGTCGATGAGGACTACTAGGGGAATTCCAGCTTGCTGCACCGATGATAGTAGCTGTGATGTGGTTCCCTGGTTATCAATTAAGACAAAACCTTGATAACATGACAAATCTTTGGTTTTCAAGGTTTGCGGTGTCCAGCGTTGGATGGGTAAGTTAGTCAACCTTACCAAGGCAATATTTTCTTGATGGCTCAATGCGCCGGCATAAATGATTTCGCATTTGATATCATATTGCTGGGCAATTAACTGGTAAGCCCAGGCGCAGGAAAGAGCATCAGGGTCAGGAAAATCTTGCAGAATTACCAATTGGCGATCGTGTCGGTGTGCCAGAAGGGTTTTTTGCAGTTCTTCTGACTTTTGTTGGGCCAGAGAATTACCACGGTGACTGAGATAGATAGCTCCTTCACCTACCGATGGCGGTAATGACGGGCTCTTAAATGCAACAATTTCCACGGGCGCTTTCTCGATTTCAGGTTCCTCTGGGTTTGGCTCTGTGGTCAATGACAAACTCTCAAACTGAGTAACGGAAGAATTCAAGTACATAGGGAACTTTTTTTAAGTGTGAGGCTCCTTTAATTCAGAAATACCACTATCAGCAATTCACTGAATTCAGCCACATTAATTATGATCTTCGCAAAAATATCAAGACATTGCACTATACATCTAAGTATATTTTTTGTCAGTAACAACCATCAGCATCAACTAAATCTTCCTAGATGGTGTATGAGTGCTTGAAATAAAAAAGTTAGTATATTGGGCTGGATCTGGCAGCATAAGCCTATTTTTGGAGCTTTTTTTGTTTTCCGCAAATTGAATCAGCTGGATTTTTATCTGACTTAGGGCATACTTTCTATTTTAATACTTTCGGATTAGTCTTTGATATTTTAAATGTCCTTATATTCAATATTCTCACTATTGTGACTATTGAGCAATTACCTTTAATGAACAATGCGTGTTTCCTATTGCCTTGGAAAATTCCCATAATTTAGCGAAAATGGTAAGCAAAGAGGAAATCCTATAGAGGCTTGGGCAGTTGACGCATTGCACCTGTCTACAAAATGCTGCGATCGCCTTCGTTGCACTACAGCCACCATTTTTCAATAATACTAAGTACGTCACAGAGGAAATAAGCTACTCATTTAAAAAAATCGCTAGACATCCTACAAAATCAGCGTTCTTTCTTTTTATTTTTGCCTTGTTGTACTAGGACATACGCAGAAGAAATTCTTTAACCCCCGAAAAAGGCTAGAATCAAGGTTTCAGGTTTTTAACGGGTAAGTCCTGAATCCATAACTAAAGTTATTGCTTCTGTACCAAAGCAAGAGGCTGTCTATTTCTTTTTTCTCCTCACTTTTTTGTTCAAAGACCTATAACATACTTTTGCCACTCTGTATGCAGTCCACTCTTAAGATGTTTGCTGACCTCGAAATAGAGACTGCTATAAGGTTGGCGGGGAGGATGGCGTAAAGGCATGTGGGCTTCATGAGGAGTCCGACTACCTTTTTTCACATTGCAACGGACACAAGCTGTCACAATGTTCTCCCAAGTATCTCCCCCGCCGCGCGATCGCGGTATTACGTGGTCTAGGGTCAACTCATCCCCTGTATAACCACAGTATTGACAGGCATGACCGTCACGGTGCAAGATATTTCGGCGAGTCAGAGGAATTTCTTTATAAGGAACACGGACGTAATGACGTAACCGGATCACAGTCGGTAACGGAAAATCAGAGTACAAGAATTTACCGTTGTGTTCTACGCGTTCTGCTTTGCCCTTGATTAACAGAACAACAGCACGCCTCCAACTCGTTATATTGAGAGGTTCGTAAGATGCGTTTAAGACTAAAACCTTCCCCATTTATCTGCGCTCAGGGTATTAGCTTTACATAAATGTTAACACAAATACACCCTGCTAGGGAGATGAGAATAAATTATACTTTTGGCAGAATTCGCAAATTGAGTTTGGAGTTTGGAGTTTGGAAGTAAAATTTTTCACCTGACACAAAGAGGCTTCCCCTAGGCTAATCCAATGGCGCAGCGTCTTGTAGAGAAGAACACAGCGAAAATAAGATTTACTCCTAACTTCTCACTCATAACTCTTAACTTTTACTTCAGCGCCGCAACATCTTGTATCAATTCCAATATGAAGGTTAAACTTCCTATTTAATCTGATCTCGCTTTTAGAAGCGTGTATAGATAGATAACTTGAAAGTTTAGCCGTGGTGAGATAGGAGTCAGTACAAATGTTAAGTCGCAAACAAATCCCTGGTGTAGTTCCTAATCAGCAGTGCGACACCTACGCGTGGTTTTCGCAACGAGCCTGGGTAGAAATTGATTTAGGGGCGTTGTCGTACAACGTACAGCAATTGGTACAGTTTTTATCGCCGCGTACCCAGTTGATGGCAGTAGTAAAAGCTGATGCTTATGGACATGGTGCGGTAACAGTCGCCCAAACTGTAATTCAATCGGGAGCTAGTTGGCTGGGAGTCGCTACAGTTCCAGAAGCTATTCAATTGCGAGAAGGGGGGATTGAAGCGCCCATTTTAATTTTAGGGGCAACTCATACACCAGAACAGATTCATGCGATCGCACATTGGAATCTTCAACCCACACTTTGTAGTCCTAAACAAGCTTTGGTATTTTCCGATATCCTAGAATCCATGAATCATGGTTCTCCAGTGCCCGTACACATCAAATTAGACACGGGAATGTCTAGGTTAGGAACTAATTGGCAGCAAGCTGGGGAATTTGTGCAATTAGTGCAGCGCTTACCAAATCTATCTATTGCCAGTATTTATTCTCATTTGGCAACAGCAGACGATCCTGATACTACCGCAATGGAGGAACAGCATAGACGATTTGAGGAAGCGATCGCTCAAATTAAAGCTATGGGAATTGAAGTGCCTTGCTTGCATTTAGCAAACTCAGCAGCTGCACTTACAGATCCGGCATTGCACTACGACATTGTGCGAGTCGGGTTAGCTGTTTACGGACTCTACCCAGCCCCGCATTTACAAAATGCGATCGATCTCAAGCCGGTTTTGCAACTCAAATCACGAGTTACCCAAGTTAAAACAATTGCCAAAGGAACAGCTGTTAGCTACGGGCATAAATTTATTGCCCCGCGTGAACTTCGCCTCGCCGTCGTGGGAATTGGCTATGCTGACGGTGTTCCTCGCAGTCTTTCTAACAAAATGCAGGTGTTAATTCGCGGTCAGCGAGTCTCGCAAATTGGGACAATTACAATGGATCAGTTAATGCTGGATGTGAGTGCCATACCCAATATCCAAGAAGGGGAAGTAGTCACCTTACTAGGGGAACAGGGAAAAGAAGAAATTTCAGCAGACGATTGGGCAGAACAATTAAACACTATTTCTTGGGAAATTCTTTGTGGGTTTAAGCATCGTCTGCCTCGTGTTGCAGTTATGTAATGGGGCATTGGGCATTGGGCATTATGATTCTGCTACTTTGCCCTATTCCCAAAAATAATTTCTTATGGTACGATAGTAGACTGATGCGGATATGGCGAAATTGGCAGACGCGCTAGATTTAGGTTCTAGTTCCGAAAGGAGTGAAGGTTCAAGTCCTTTTATCCGCACTTTTAATTTTGCGTAGTTTACCGCCGTAGGCATCGCTCATTTGTTGGGTGATATCAAACCTGAATACAATAGTCTCTCGTGGTAATTGCTGCGACATTTCCTCATTGACGTTTTTTCTTAGAGGAAAATTTAGGCTGTGGCTGGGCTTGTTCGTTTGATGCAGCACTGCGATGTGAGTGCTAGTTTGCTTTCGGGCGGGCGATCGCATTTGCCACAAAGCTAAACACTAACTTCAAGGAAGCAAAATTCCCTGTACCGGGATTTTCAGTTATATAAGGTTTTGAATATTCACCTCTAAGAAGTTGAATGAACAAGTATTTCGCTGTGACTTTAGGCACTTTTAGATCCCCCCTAACCCCCTTTTAAGGGGGGAACCGGAGTCAAAGTCCCCCAATTTATCGGGGATTTAGGGGGATCTAGAATGTTTTGCTACCAAGAAGAGGACTTGTTCATTCATCCTCTAATATAAATCCTAGTATTAGTGACAAAAGTAACTATTTCAACATGACTTTGTATACAGGCGTATGCCTGATTATTCGGATTACATTGAGAATGTACAAATCAAGTAATGCAAAGCGCATTAAAAGATATATGAACCGTCTTAAATCTATTGTTCTTGGAAGCTTATTAGCAGTTGCTTCAATTGCTGCTCTTTCTCAAAATGCTAGTGCTGCTGAATTTAAATCCGATCGCGATCGTTTGAATCATGATACTGTAGCTTTTAATAACAGCAAATTCCAACACGAACGCCAAGTCCGCGAACAACGCGCTCGTGAATTACGTGAGCGCCAAGCTCGTGAACGACGCGCCCATGAGTTCCGTGAACGCCAAGCTCGTGAACAACACGCTCGTGAACTGCGTGAGCGTCAAGCGAGACTTCATTACTAAAAAAATAAATTTTAACTAACTCATATTACGTTAGGAGAGTAGCAATACTCTCCTTTTTTTATTTGTATAAATCCTGCTCAAATTAATGTCAAAATTCAGCTAAATTTGAGGTGAAGAGTTTTTCAATTATTTCTATAACACCATCCCCCGACTAGCATTAGTCACAAAATCTACACCCTCTTTAAGGGTAGGAATAAATTTGTGCGATCGCGCAAATTTTTTGGACAACCAGAAAAATTTACCTTGAGACTTGATTAATTTCATACTTTTTCCTGTTCTAGTCATTATCTCTTCGGAATTATGTTTTATTTTTACCACAGAAAATAAGTATTATCCCTATAGTCATAATGGAGCTATTTGATTGAAAGTGGCTTTATTTAGTACTTGTATGCTTAAAAACTCGATTTTACTTAAGTGTAAATACAGAAGTTTCAATATATATTTTTCAGAAAATCAGTATTATTCCTGTGGTCAGATTGGGGTTACTCAATGGAAAGTGGCTTCATCTAGTCTTGACATTTTTATGTCTTATTCTCCAAAGATGTCTGTAAATCTCAGTAAGAGGAAGTAAATTAATAATAATTTACGAATTTGCTGAGATTTGATCGTTTGAAAATAACGCTGTTTTCGTTGAGTTTCACCACAAACACTAGATATAAACTGATGTACTTTAAAATACAAAAGTTTGATGCTTTTTACTTGATTTCAATTGTGGAATAACTCTATACGAATTGAGCTTACACGGATCGAATTTAGCTGAAGTAAAAGCAAAATGAGCACAACTCCTATAGGTAGCTACAGGTTGTTCCAGAAACTACATCCGCTATCTCTCTTGGCACAATTAACCAGTCGGCGTGCTACAGGGTGTTTAAGCATATTTACTGGAATAGTTTCTTGGTCAATTTATCTAGAGGACGGTAAACTTACTTATGCCTCCTATTCAGATAAACTGTTTGAGCGGCTTGACAGTCACTTGCGACGCTTAAGCCAACAAATTCCTGCTCTCAATAGCGCCACTCGCGTGCAGATGCGGCTGATGTTTGAGACGAAGAATGAACAACAATCAATACCCAATGCAGATTACCAAGCTATTTGTTGGTTAGTAAATCAGGATTATATTACTTCTGTGCAAGCAGCAAGCCTGATAGACGAATTGGCAAAAGAAGTACTGGAATCATTTCTGTGTTTAAAAGAAGGTAGCTATGAATTCAGCCCGGAAAGCTCTTTAGATGAACTACCAAAGTTCTGTCGCTTGGATTTACGGTTACTTGTTGAACATTGTCAAAAACAGTTACGAAATCGGCAAAATATCCAATCGTCAATTCCGGCTGGTGGAGTTTCCCAAGTTTTGTCTAAAATCCAACCGTCTCAAGTTCAGCCACAACTACAAATAAAACTTGGGCAAAAGTTGCCGATACCAATCAATTTTGATATTTCTGAAAATAATAAAACTACTCAGCCAACTGTTGGCAAAAAACTATATACAATTGCCTGTATCGATGATAGCCAAACAGTTTTGAATTCCATCAAACACTTTTTGGATGAAAACACATTTTCTGTTGTAACAATCAACGATCCGGTAAAAGCTTTAATGCAAATTCTTCGGAGTAAGCCCGATCTGATTTTGCTAGATGTTGAGATGCCAAGTTTAGATGGCTATGAGTTATGTTCCTTATTACGAAAACATTCAGCTTTTAAGCATACACCTATCATTATGGTGACAGGTAGAACAGGATTTATCGACAGGGCAAAAGCTAAGATTGTCAGATCATCAGGATATTTAACTAAGCCTTTTACACAATCAGAATTGCTAAAAATGGTTTTTAAACATCTTGGTTAATTTAGTAGCAACCAATAAATATAACCCAATTTAATCGCCTTAAGTTATTTTTTAGGAGATTTAATAGTGAATCTGACTTTAATTGGCACAATTCTGATTGTAGAAGATTCTCCCAGTGAATTGGAATTAATGAGCCATTATCTCAAAGAGAGTGGTTACAACGTAATTAAAGCAAGTGGTGCAAAAGAGGGTTTAGAAAAAGCTGTGTTAGAAAAACCAGATGCGATCGTTACTGATGTAGTAATGCCAGAAATGAGCGGATTTGAATTATGTCGTTCTCTGAGAAGAAATCCGATTACTGCAAAAGTACCGATTGTTATTTGTAGTTCCAAAAATCAAGAAATTGACCGTTTATGGGCGATGAGACAAGGTGCAGATGCCTATATAACTAAACCTTATACGCGCGAACATCTGCTACGTACTATTAAATCAGTGGTAATTTAAATCAATGACTAGTACAAACATTACACTTCCTTTAAAACCAACTCAAAATAATTTAGCAGACGGTTATCTCAAGTTTCAGCTAAATCAACAGACTGCTGCTGTTTTATCAATGAAACATACGCAAGAAGCAATTCTTGTGCCTATCGAATCTGTAACCTCAATGCCCAATATGCCCACCTGCATATTAGGATTAATGAATTGGCGGAGTCGGATTATTTGGGTAGTTGATTTGCCAAGAATGCTGAATTTAGAATCTTTAGATTATCGGGTGCGGCAGTACAGCGCGATCGTTATCCAAGTGGAATCATTGGTATTAGCTTTAGTTGTGCAAGAAATCAAAGGTAATACTAAGTTCATCGCTGATGATATTCATTCTCCTATAGGACAAGTAGCATCAAGTTTAGTTCCTTATTTATGTGGCTGCGTTGTGCAACAAGAAGAAATATTACTGGTGTTAGATGCCCAGGCAATTGTGCAGTCTTCTATTCTCCGCAGTGATTAGAATGTACTACTAAAAAGGATTTTTAGTGTTCTTATTCACATAGTTAGGATAACTACTTTTATGTTTAATAAAAGCAACGCAAATCAAGGTAGTGGCGCTCAAAATCGAGCATCACTGATTTCATCACAAAAAATAACTGGTAGTGCCATCAAATTGCCAACTAAGAATAGTAGTGAAACGGCTAATAATTCTTCGCAAAATCAGACTTTTGCCTTTTTTACAAAACTCGGATTGGCTAAGAAAGCGACTATTTTAGCGATCGCAATCGGTACAATACCAGTATTGGGCATTGGTGCGATCGCTTTTACTTTTGCCAACAAGTCTATTACTAAGCAAATTACCCAGTCTCAACAAGCTGAAGCCACTGGTTTAAGTGATAAAATTAACCGCTTCATGTCGGGACGCTACGGAGATATTCAGGTAATATCAAGTTTACCTTTCTTGACAAGTCCCCAAGGTAGTATCAGCAATTTACAAAAGCAAGCAGTCCTAGATCGAATTATCGAAGCCTACAAAGCTTATGACAGCGTTGCTGTTTTTGATCGTCAAGGTAACTTGATTGTCCAATCTACAGGCGAACCCCTGGATAACCAAAAAGACCTTACCTACTTTCAAGACGCTTTACAAAAAGATACTCCTGTCATCAGTAAACCGGAGGCGGAAAAAAATACTGGTGTAGTGAGTATTTATCTAGCTGCACCTGTGAAAGATACAAAGACGGGACAAATCATTGGTGTGGTAAGAGCGCGGATGCCCGTAAAATCTTTAGAGGAAGTCATCAAAAACTACGTAGCCAATGGACAACAATACAATTTGCTCGACGCTTCAGGAACAGTTTTCTTGAGTCCCCAAAAGGAATTATTGGGGAAAGACGCAAAGGAAGAGTATTCTAATTTACCGAAACTGCTGGCAGCAAACAAGGTAGATAGTTTTATAGATGTTCCCAAAACTGACAAAAAGCAAGAATTAGTCAGCTACGTACCAGCCAGTAAACTAGATGGCTTACCTGATTTAAACTGGCAAGTACTTTTGTCTACAGACACAGCAATTGTATTTGAGCCGCAAAGACAATTGTTGTGGACTATAGCCATCGGTACATCACTGACAGCATTAATTGTGGGTGCGATCGCATCTCGGTTAGTTAAACTAACTACACAGCCAATTCTGACTGCAACTGCGGCATTAGCCAAGCTTGGTCAAGGTAAATTCAATACCCGTGTGGAAATTGAAAGTGAAGACGAATTAGGGGTATTGAGTGCAAACATCAACCTTATGGCTGAACAATTGCAGGTATTAGTTAAGGAACAGGAGGTAGACGTTGAAGGGGCAAAATTACTAGCAGATATTACCCTACAAATTCGGAGAAGCCTCAAAACTGAAGATATCTATCACGCAGCAGTGAAAGAAGTTCAGCGAGTGCTAAAAACAGATCGAGTAATCATTTATAGTCTGAATCCAGATCAGCCGGATGGCGTTGTAGTTGCGGAATCGGTAACTGGTAATTGGCCAGAAATGCTCGGAGTGAAAATCGACGATCCTTATTTTCGGGAACGTTATGTAGAAACTTATCGTGATGGACAGGTGCAAGCAGTTGCAAATATTCATCAAGACCAAAGCCTGAAAAATGCCAACAGTTACATTCAACTTTTAGAAAAATTTGCCGTCAAAGGTAATCTGGTCGTACCAATTCTTGCCCAAGAGCAACTTTTAGGCTTATTAATTGCTCATCATTGCGAAACTTTCCGTGTTTGGCAACAACCGGAAATTGACTTGTTTCAACAGATAGCAACTCAAGTTGGTTACGCCTTAGAACAAGCCAAGTTATTAGAAGAGATACAACAAGTTAGGAATGTTGCAGTTACCGATTCTGATGATGAACGGCATCAAAAAGAAACACTACAACAGCAACTTTTAGAACTACTCAACGATGTAGAAGGTGCAGCCAGAGGTGACTTGACTGTGCGTGCAGACGTGACAGCCGGAGAAATAGGCACTGTTGCCGACTTTTTCAACTCCATTGTCGAAAGCCTCCGGGATATTGTTACCCAAGTTCAACAAGCCGCCACACACGTTAATACTGCCATTGGCTCTAACGAAGGAGCCATCCGCCATTTAGCAGAAGAAGCGCTTACCCAAGCTGCCGAAATCAACCGCACCCTCGATGCTGTTGACCAAATGACCCAATCCATGAAAGCTGTAGCCGAAAGTGCTGAAAAAGCTGCTTTCGTGGCTAATCATGCCGCGCACACCGCTACCAAAAGTGGACACGCGATGGATTTAACAGTCCAAAATATCCTGTCTTTGCGGGAAACTGTGGGTGAAACTGCTAAGAAAGTGAAACGTTTGGGAGAATCTTCGCAACAAATTTCTCGCGTGGTTTCCTTGATTAACCAAATCGCCATTCAAACTAACTTACTAGCCATTAACGCCGGTATTGAAGCAGCGCGTGCAGGTGAAGAAGGTCAAGGTTTTGCGGTAGTTGCGGAAGAAGTTGGTGAATTAGCAATCAGGAGTGCCGCAGCAACCCAAGAAATTGAACAAATTGTTGAAAATATCCAACGAGAAACCAGTGAAGTGGTGCTAGCGATGGAAATAGGCACTACCCAAGTAGTGGAAGGGACTCGAATTGTGGAGGAGGCTAAACAAAGTCTGAGTGAAATTTTGGATGTCTCAGTTCAAATTGACTCGTTAGTGCAGTCGATTTCCACTGCAACTGCATCTCAGGTTGAAACATCGCAAAGTGTTAGCCAATTGATGAAAGATATCGCTGCTATATCACAACGCACCAGTGATTCTTCTCGCCAAGTTTCCCAATCTCTGCAACAAACTGTAGAAATTTCTCAGCAGTTGCAAGAAACTGTCGAGGCTTTCAAAGTTAGTTAAGTTTGTCATTTGTCACTTGTCATTTGTCATTTGCTAATGACCAATGACCAATGACCATGCAAATTTTAGATTTTAGATTTTTATTTCAATCCAAAATCTAAAATCTAAAATCCAAAATTGATTGACCAATGACTAAGGACAAAAATTATGTTACAAGACAAAGAATTAGAAATCCAGATGCAGTTTCTGGAAGAAGCAACTGATTACTTAAATACCTTAGAAGGGGTATTACTAGAAATCGATACTACTAACCGCATCGATTTAGATAAAATCAATGCTGCTCTTCGGGCTGCTCATTCTATTAAAGGTGGCGCGGGATGATGGGATTTAAATCGCTAAGTCATTTATCTCACCGCTTGGAAGATTCCTTTAAAGTTTTAAAAACTAAAAAAAATTCTTTAGAAATTGATACTCAGTTGCAAAGTTTATTGCTATCTGGAGTTGATTGGCTGCGTCAAATTGTCGAATTGCTTGCAGAAGGAAATGTTGTTGAAGATGCGTGGTTAGCAACCTTTTGTTACCCAGTTTTTGATGAGTTGCACGATCGCTTAGGCGATCCCACCCCAGAGGATGCCTCATCCATGCTATCCCCAGAGGATGGACAAGACGTTATCCCCTTGCTATTTGCAACAGAAGTAGAAGAGTGTTTGCAGCGTCTAGAATCTTTATTAGCTAGCGAACAGCCCAGATTGCATGAAGAAGTTGTAATTATGGCGGCGGAATTGGGCGGTTTGGGTGAAATGCTCCAGTTGACAGCTTTTAGCAAGCTTTGTGAGTCAGTAACGCAGCAATTAGAAACGGTTAGTAGCTCGCGCATTCCTGAAGTTGCCCAATTAGCATTGCAAGCATGGCGGCGATCGCAAGCTTTGGTGCTGACAAACCAATTAGATCACTTACCTACAGAACTTGACTTTGGTAGTTATACGCAATCACCCCTACTATTACCATCAGCAGAAGTAATACCACAACTTCCTCCCGCAAAGACAGATATTATCAATACAGAAGTAGTACCCACATCTGTTTGGCAACCAGAAAACATTAAAGAAAATTGGACTAATGATGAAGCGTTAGCGCAACCCAGCGCAGGTATTGCTGCTAATTTTACATTTGTCGATCCAGAATTTGCCGATGATGTTAATGCTATCAATGTTACAGAGCAAAATCCTATATTTGCCAGAGAAAATAATCCTCCCGATGCTAAAGAGCCAAATGGAGTTGTTAAAGAACGGGAAACCCATGAAAATAGCGTCCGGGTTCCCAGCAAACAACTAGAGCAAATTAATGATTTATTTGGCGAACTGATTGTTCAGCGAAATGGCTTAAACTCGCAACTAGAAAGATTACGCAAACTCGTGCGGAACCTGAACCAGCGAGTCCAAGTCCTTGACCGAGAAAACCAGGATTTACGTATAGCCTACGACAAAATTTCTACTCAAGCTGTTACGTCTACTGGGGTGCAGGTGCAAGCTGAAAATGACCACCAAACACAAGATATAAATACAGAATTTGATGCCTTAGAAATGGATCGCTATAACGAATTAAACCTGCGATCGCAGGAAGTTATGGAAACCATTGTTCAGGTACAGGAAGTTACAACTGATGTGCAACTCAGTGTAGATGATACAGACCAAATTGCTCGTAAAATTAACAAAACATCTAAACAGTTACAGACAAAGCTAAATCACATCCGAATGCGGCCACTATCCGATTTAACTGAACGTTTTCCTAGAGCCTTGCGCGATTTAAATGTCGAATATGGGAAAAATGTTCAGTTAAAAATTGAAGGTGGCAATACTTTAATTGAACGCAGCATTTTAGAAACATTAAACGAACCTTTAATGCATCTCTTAAGGAATGCTTTCGATCATGGAATCGAAGACTCTAACACCCGCCGCCTCCTGGGTAAACCAGAACAAGGATTGATTGAAATTACAGCTAGTCACCGTAGTAATCGCACCCTGATTACCATCCGAGATGATGGTTGGGGCATTTCTCTAGAGAAAATTCGCACCCGTGCCCTCGCTATGGGATTAGATTCTTCTCTACTCGCAAATGCTAGTGATGAAGAACTGTTATCACTAATTTTTGAACCAGGTTTTACCACCTCCGAGCAAGTTACAGCATTATCTGGTCGTGGTGTCGGTATGGATGTAGTTCGTAATAACCTCAAACTAATTCGAGGAGATGTGAAAGTTGATACCGAACCAGGAGTTGGTACTACCTTTACCCTATCAGTACCATTTACACTTTCCGTTGCCCGAGTTCTGCTGGTAGAAATCAACAAGATGCTATTGGCATTTCCCACAGATGTCATTTCAGAAATATTTTTACTCCAAGACGAGCGAGTTTTGCAAATGGCAGGTAGCGAAGTTCTAAATTGGCAAGGAACTATGCTGCCACTAATTCGCCTGACTCCTTATTTAGAGTTTAATTGCCTCCGCTACGACACTTCAGAATTAGAGACTCCAGCAGCAATTAATGCTAATAGCGTGTTAGTAGTCAAAGGGAATAATCAACCAGTAGCAATCCAAATAGACCGTTGCTGGGGTGAACAGGAAGTTGCTATTCGCCAAGTTGAGGGAAATATACCTTTACCGGAAGGCTTCAGCAACTGCACAATTCTCGGTGATGGTCGAGTAGTGCCACTAGTTAATGTTAATGAATTGCTATATTGGATTGCTACAAATCGGCGA
Organism: Nostoc sp. KVJ3; assembly: GCF_026127265.1. GTDB lineage: Bacteria > Cyanobacteriota > Cyanobacteriia > Cyanobacteriales > Nostocaceae > Nostoc. Next base: position 604,402 of record NZ_WWFG01000002.1, on the reverse strand, counting down.
ACTCCTAGAGGAACTCAACTGCCATCAGCAAGGTTAAAAACACCGTTCCTGATATTTGATGAAAACAAAATATCAGCAGCATCTGTGAAGCAAAAGGGCACAATTTTAATCGTAGATGACTCAATTAATGTTCGCCGCTTTTTAGCCCTGACCCTTGAAAAAGGAGGGTATCAAGTAGAACAAGCTAAAGATGGTCAAGATGCTTTAGAAAAACTCCATAGTGGATTGAGAGTTGAGGCAGTAATTTGTGATATTGAAATGCCTCGTCTAGATGGTTATGGCTTTTTAGGTAAAGTAAATTCAGACGTTGATACAAAAAATATTCCAGTTGCAATGTTGACTTCGCGTAGCAGCAATAAACATCGGCAACTAGCTATGCAATTGGGGGCACGAGCTTACTTTTCTAAACCCTATAATGAGCAAGAATTACTCCAGACGCTGGAAGAAATAATTCGGAATGTGGCAGAAAAGGCAGCTTCTAATTAAAAGTTGATAATTTACGTTTAATATTGGGTTTTGTTCCTCAAACAATACAGTTCGGTTAAGTTTTTTCAGGGAAATTCTAGAGCGTAAAGATACGATAAATCATCACAAAGACGCGATAAATCGCCGTCAAGACGAAAAAATGATTATTGTAGAGACGGCAGTCATCGCGTCTCTTGCCTTAACCGAACAGTATTGCGACCCACATCTGTGCAAAAATTGGAAAACCCTCTTTCCCCCTGCTCCCTGCCCCCTGCGGTCTTTCCTAGATTACCAGGCGTGGCAGCAAAGATGATTCGACATCCAGCTTGATTGCTGTGATATTATGGGAGACTGCTGCATACATTTAGAAAAACTAGCAACTAAATCGATCATGGCTCTGACGCAACTGCGGAAACAAGAAATAATTTCCAGCTACCAAGTTCACGAAACCGACACTGGTTCGGCCGATGTCCAAGTTGCCATGTTAACTGAGCGCATTAACCGCCTCAGCGAACATCTCCAGGCAAACAAAAAAGACCATTCTTCCCGACGGGGACTATTAAAGCTAATTGGTCAGCGCAAACGTCTTCTAGCCTATATATCGCAGGAAAGCCGGGAAAAGTATCAAGCTTTAATTGCTCGCCTTGGTATTCGGGGATAGGGACTATCGCTTATGTCTGGTGAAGAATCTGAACGCGATCGCTTGCCCTTTGAACCAAACAAAAAGCGCCAAAAACCCGCAAAAGCCCAAAGTAAACCAGCACCACAGCCCCAAGAATCTGGCAAACAGGCTGATAAAAAGCGGGCTTACACTAAACAAGAGATGGCTATTCCCCAAGTAGTCAGCCAGAGGATGATCCGACGGGTGGCTGTGTTCTGTGGTGTACCAACAGCTTTGGGGATTACGACCTTGGTTGTTAGCTATCTGCTTGCTATCTACTCCGACATCAAACTACCTCCCATCGCCGTGTTATTGGTGAATATGGGATTATTTGGTTTGGGGGTCTTAGGGATAACTTATGGCGTTCTCTCTGCCTCTTGGGATGAAGAAAGAGTTGGAAGTCTGTTTGGTTTGGGTGAGTTCAACACCAATTGGGGACGAATGGTGGCAGTTTGGCGCGAAACTCGGCAAAAAAACTCATAATGAACGGCGCTCAGGTATTAGATAACTGCGATATTGGGTAAATGAAGAAGTAAATGTTGAAGTTGAAATTTTATTAAGCAAGAATTCAGGAGTCAAGAACCAGAATTCAGAATTAATCAGAATTAATTAGTAGGGAGTCTGAATCCTCAACTAAGTTGATTCTGACTCCTGAATTCTTCAAAACTTCAACATTACTAATTAAAACTATATAATCTTTTTTATACCCAAAATACAGTTATTTCATAGTATAACTACTGACTGAGCGCTATATTTTGTCTATACTTATTTTGTAAATAAATTTTATTTATAACTCTTCCTAACTAGGCTAATAGGCAACAATAAAGTTAGCCGATTTACAGAAAATTTTACTTAATTAATCAGGAACTTTCACATGATTATAGTAATGAAAAGCAGTTCCCCAGAGGCGGAAATAAGCCGCATTGAAGAGGAACTAACTAGCCGGGGGCTAACTCCAGAAAAGATTGTTGGTCAACACAAAGTAGTTATTGGTGTAGTCGGTGAAACTGCTAGCTTAGATCCATTACAAATTCAGGAAATTAGTCCCTGGATTGAGCAGGTGTTACGGGTAGAGCAGCCTTACAAACGAGCTAGCCGCCAGTACCGCCACGGCGAAGCTTCAGAAGTGGTGGTTAATACTCCTGATGGGGCAGTGCTATTTGGCGAACACCAGCCTTTGGTAGTCGTTGCTGGCCCCTGCTCAGTAGAAAATGAAGAAATGATTGTGGAGACAGCGCGGCGCGTCAAGACGGCTGGAGCTAGGTTTTTGCGCGGCGGGGCATACAAACCCCGGACTTCACCTTACGCCTTCCAAGGACACGGCGAGAGTGCTTTGGATTTATTGGCAAGGGCGCGAGAAGCCAGTGGATTAGGTATTATTACAGAAGTAATGGATACTGCTGACCTGGATAAAATCGCTGAAGTTGCTGATGTAATCCAGGTGGGGGCAAGGAATATGCAGAATTTCTCCTTGCTCAAAAAAGTTGGGGCGCAGCCGAAACCGGTTCTTTTGAAGCGGGGAATGGCAGCTACTATTGAAGATTGGTTAATGGCAGCCGAGTATATTTTAGCATCTGGAAACCCCAATGTAATCTTGTGTGAAAGGGGTATACGCACCTTTGACCGCCAATATACGCGAAATACGCTAGATTTATCAGTAGTACCAGTGTTGCGAAAGCTGACTCACCTGCCAATTATGATTGACCCCAGCCACGGTGTAGGTTGGTCTGAATTTGTGCCTTCAATGGCAATGGCGGCGATCGCAGCTGGCACTGATTCCCTGATGATAGAGGTTCACCCCAACCCCGCCAAAGCCTTATCCGATGGGCCTCAATCTCTGACACCAGACCGTTTCGATAAATTAATGCAAGAATTAGCAGTGATTGGTAAAGCAGTGGGACGCTGGCAGCAACCAGCAGTGGCTTTAGCTTAAATTTCAATTGAATGGGGAAAAGTTATTTTCACCTGCTATTGAAAAACGGGTTAAAAATACTTGTAAGTAGTTGCACAAAAATATTTACAGTCATTGCGAGCAAAGCGTTGCAATCCCAACCGCAAGCGAATTGCTTCATTACGCTTTGCTTCATCCGCAATGACATTGTGTAATTAATTCTGTCCAAGTACTTAATCTAGTTGGGAGGTAATTCTAAAGACATTTCACCCAACAACCCCTTACGAAAATCTGTTAAAAGTTGCCTTGCAGCCCGCTCGACATCACCTTTGTAACGATGCTCTGCCAAGGCGTGTAAATAGGTATCTCCAGTGTCGGATGTGGAATCGAGTTGGTAACGAGACTGTAATGGTTTCTTCGGTAACAAATCTGTAGTTACAGCTTCCAAATAGTTGAATAAATCCACTAGCGCTGCTGCTACTAGCTGATTATCATAAGATGCTTCACCGATATCATCACAAATAGCTAATTTCAATGCTGCGTCTTGGTCTTCTAATCTTAAAGGAATGACACCAGGAGCATCTAGCAATTCCAAATGTTCGGAAATTCTTACCCAACGGAGTTGGCGAGTCACCCCAGGACGGGCTGCACTTTCCACTACTCGCCGTCCCAACAGGCGGTTAATCAAAGCTGATTTACCAACATTAGGAAAACCAATTACCACAGCCCGCACTGGACGAGGTAACATCCCGCGATCGCTTCTTCTTTGATTGAGTTCTACTCCGGCGGCTTGGGCTGCCCGTGCCACTTCTGCTATCCCTTTACCATGTTGAGCGTTGGTAAAATAAGGGACTTCCCCTTGACGTTTAAACCAATCTATCCAGAGCGATCGCATTTGCGGCGTAATCATATCTACTCGGTTCAGGATCAACACCCGTGTCTTCCCCTCCACCCACTCACCTATTTGGGGATGGTGAGTCGCTAAGGGAATTCGGGCATCTCGTACCTCAAATACCACATCTACGCGCTTTAGCTGTTCTTTAAGCTTCTTTTCAGCCTTCGCAATGTGACCTGGATACCATTGGATCACGTTTAATCTATAGTTTTGAGTTATAGCCATAATTTATGATTAACTACCAATTATTTAATAATAAAAAGGATGGGAATTGGGAATTGGGGACTAGAAGAGAATAACTCTTGTACAGACGCGATTAATCGTGTCTCTCCTCTTTGGCTTGATGTAAAATCAGACGATTGCCATCAGGGTCGTAGGCATAAATTTCTCTGCCGTGGGAAGCGATGGAAATCTTTCCTGGTGGGGGATAGCCTAAAACTGTTAGGTGAGCGATCGCATCTTCTAAATTACTCACCTCTAAACACAAACTTATCTTACTTTTGGCGTAGACACAAAGTGGCTTGTCGTCAGATATCGCTTCAAATTCCGATTCGTTTGTCTGTTTGGGTTTAAAAATACCTAATCGCATACCAAGCAAATTAAACTCAGCATAGACATTCGGAACCAAAATAACTGGCTTTTGCTCCAGAAACTTAGTATAGAAATTTACTAAATTATCACAATTAACCGATGCTATAGTGACAAATACGTTAATGTACTGAAAAACCATATTTGCCTATTTTTTAATTTTCAGCTAAAGCAATTCAAGATTTAGATGAGATTTGTGAATATATTGCTCCAGTAACCCAAAATATGCACCAATGACTACTCTATCAAATTGACGATCGCTTTCACTAAGACATCTGGATCTACAGGTTTAGAAATATGCATTTGAAATCCGGCTGCTAGTGCTTGCTGCTGATTCATTTCGCCAGCATAAGCTGTTAGAGCGATCGCGGGTACACTGCCTCCTTGTTGGGGCGATCGCGATCGCACTTCCCGCATCAGCATATAACCGTCTGTTTTGGGCATCCCAATATCACTAATTAAAACATCTGGTATCGACTCAGATAGGGCTTGTAATGCCTCCTGTGCTGAAGATACGGTGGTTACTTCTACACCGTAGTCTTGCAAAATGAAGCTTACTAAGTCGCGGATATCTGGTTCGTCGTCTACCACTAAAACTTGAGTATTTGCAAGGAGTGACGATTCCGGCTCATAAGTTAAAGACTCATTCTCTTCTCGCCGAACCTGTTCGCTTCTAGCCAAAAGCGGTAGTTCAACTTGGAAGGTTGCACCCGATTCTTCTCCAGGACTTTCGGCTTGAACTTTTCCGCCATGCATTTCTACAACTTTACGCACGATGGCTAATCCTAAACCTAATCCCCCAAATGTCCGTGTCGTTGTGCCATCAGCTTGGCGAAAGTAATCAAACACATAAGGCAAAAACTCTGGGTTAATTCCCTTACCGGTATCGCTGACTTGAATTTGAGCTTGGTTATCAACTTGCATCAGTCGAATTTTTACCCTTCCTTTTGTTGGTGTAAATTTTACCGCATTGGAAAGCAGGTTCCACACAACTTGTTGGAGGCGATTGGCATCACCCATAACTTGTCCCAAGTTGGGATCAAATATGGTTTGAATTTGAATTGATTTAGCTTCTGCTGCTAGTCGGACTGTTTCTAGTGCTGCTTCAACCACCACTACCAAATTTACCGGACAGACATTCAGGTTTAATTTTCCTTGGAGGATGCGAGACACATCCAATAAATCTTCGATTAGCTGGGTTTGTAACTTGGCGCTGCGTTCAATGGTTTCCAAGGCGTGATTAGTGGTTTTTTGATCGAACTTGCGAGTCCGTAGCATTTTTGACCATCCCAGGATGGGGTTGAGTGGGGTTCGCAGTTCGTGGGAGAGAACGGCAAGAAATTCATCTTTAACTTTGTTGGCGATTTCTGCTTGTTTGCGTGCTGTCCTTTCGCATTCGAGGAGGCGATCGCATTCTTTTTCTGCCAATTTGCGATCGGTAATATCTAATACAAAAGCCAGACCATTTTCTTGGGAATCATTCAGCATTGCTATACCCAAAACAATTGGGACTCGCTTCCCGTTGCGGTGGATGTACTCTTTTTCGTAAATTTTGGAAACTCCAGTGGCTTGTACTTCCAAAAGGGCGCGATCGTCTAAATATTTATATTCAACAGGGGTAAATTCTCGCCAATTAATTCTACCTAAAGTAGCAAACTCATCGCGAGTATAGCCAGCTAGTTGCAGAAAGGCATCATTAGCATCAATAACGAAGCCATCAACAGTCCAAAAAGCAACCCCAATTAGGTTAGACTCAAACAAACGCCGAAATCGGGCTTCACTTTCGCGTAATGATTTTTCTGCCCGTTTATGTTCGGTAATATCACGAGAAACAGTAATTACGCCTTCAATGTTTTGATTGAAATTTCGTAATGGGGAAAGGATATATTCATAATAATGTAATCCATCGGCAGTCAGATATTTGCACTCATCCTTAATTGGCTGTCCAGTTTTCATTACAGCCTGTCGCTGATTATCTACCTGTTCTACAAGGTCTACAGGTAAATCCAGTTCTTGTAAAGTTTTCCCGACAATATCCTGGGGCTTGAAACCTAATACAGTAGCTCCATCACGACTGACATACTGATAGCGACCTCTGCGATTAAAGATATAAATGTGATCGACTGAGGCGGTGAGGATAGCATTTAAGATATTTGCCTGTTCTTGAACTTGGGTCGTTAGTTCGCGAGTACTTTCTTCTGCCTGTTTGCACACAGTAGTTTCCATGCAAATGCCGATCATTCGTACCGCGTTTCCCTGCTCATCATAAATAAATTTTCCCTTGGCAGAAATCCAATGTACACTTTGATTTGAGCGAACTATCCGAAATTCATCATCATAGTCAGTTTTTTGTGCCAAAGCGTGCCCAATCCCTTGCATTACAGATTGCTTGTCTTGAGGATAAACGCACTTCTGAAATGTCTCATAAGGGCCATCAAAACTACTTGGAATTAGACCAAAAAGCACTTCATAATTCTCAGACCAGATGACTTGATTGGTAACAATATTCCAGTCCCACAAGCCCATCTGGGAAACATCTAGAGCTAGCCTCAGTCTTTCTTCACTATCTCTCAGGGCTATTTCTCCGTGCTGTCGTTGGGCAATTTCTTCTTGGAGTTGCTGTAAAATCACCGCCACATCTGTCGGTAGAGATGTATCCTTTTGAATATGTAAATCGACAACTTGAGTATGGGAATTTCCTAATTCTCCTGGGAGCTTTATTTGCAGTTTTGTTAATTCTTGCTCAAGCACTACTTGCCTTTGCTGATAAAATATTTCTGATTGCTCTAACTCAGCTACACGTTGCCGCAAAACTGCTAATTCATCAGTTAATTTAGAGTTAATTTTATCAATATTTGGCATCTTGTACACCGCTCATAACTAAATAACACCGACTTGAAGAGTAGGCATACCCTAGTTTTAGCAGTATGAATTTTTCAGCTAATAAATGCAATCCATCAAAAGGCACATAGGAGGTTTAGATGTAAGATATCCATTGGTGTAAAAATTTAATATTTATTTTATAAATAGTCCTTTGACGACCTCTATTTGGATCTGTTAACACGGTTTAGACAAGTCGGCTCGATGAAACAAGAATCCCACGGTTTGAAGCCGTGGGAGTCTCAAAATTATTTGCTTTCCTGCATATTTCTGACTAATTTAGTCACTAGCTTTCTGGGAGTAAATCTTACAGATTCAGCGAGGAGCTTATTTTTAATTCCAGGAACAACAACAGTTTTGTTTTCCAATAGGCCACGATAGCCAATCTCAGCTACCGTTTCCGCAGTCATAATTTTTTGACCGCTGACTAGCTTTGAGTCTTCCATCGCGGCTCTTTGCTGGAAACCAGACTCAGTAGGGCCAGGACAAAGGGCCGTTACAGAAACACCTGTACCTTCTAATTCATTTGCGATCGCTTCCGTGAACGATAATACATAAGCTTTACTAGCGTAGTATACTGCCATCAGCGGCCCTGGTTGAAAAGCAGCAGTGGAGGCCACATTTAATATTTTTCCAGATCCCCGCTTAACCATCCCCTTGAGGAATAACTTGGTTAAATGTGTGAGACACAAAATATTGACCTGTAGTAATTGCAGTTCAGCATTTAGGTCAATTTCGTGAAATAATCCGTAAGTAGCAAAGCCAGCATTATTTACCAGCACATCAACTCTGACTGATGCTTGTTCTAGCTCAGTAAAAATCTCTTCTGGAGCTGATGGGATAGATAAATCCTTGGAAATAACTTTGACATCGATGCCAAATTTATTTTTAAATTCATCGGCTATTTTATTCAGCTTGTCCACGCTTCTAGCTACCAACACTAGATTGTAACCATCCTGAGCAAATAACTTCGCGAATTCATAACCGATGCCGCCAGATGCACCAGTAATAAGAGCCGTTTGCTTGCGATTACCTTGCATAATTTTTCCTCTCTCAACTACTTGAAAACAAATGAATAAATCATTAGTTATTAGTCATTAGTAACCTAACGCTATTTAACTAATTCGTAATTCGTAATTTGTAATTCGTAATTTTTGGATTTAATAAGGTTTCTAGATTCGCCCAAAATCGTTGTTTTGGGACTATCTACGAAATTACAAGGGTTTCAAGACTTAATTCACATTAAGCGTGAATTACAAATTATCTTATTGCCATCGGGAAATTTCCAAGTCAACTGCTGCATTTGCTCCTAAGACTTGTTGTCCACGGTCAGGTAGGGGAACAGATGCAACATATACATTGTCACTAGATTGTGGATTCGGATTTAAAGTAGTTACTGGTTCTTTGTTATCGGAACTCCAACTATACTTACCCTCATACGTACCATTTGATTCGGCGACATCAGTAATTAGATAGTCAGACCACAAAGGTACTTGGTCAAGATGACTGTCACGTAACCAATTCGTCTCTTGTTTGGTGAAAGAATGGAGTGCAAGGCGCAGGGCATATCTACAGACGTTATCATCACTGGATGAGTTTCTTGGGATTAAGAAGGCTGTAAATAGGGGAATAGGTTTATCTGTTCTTTTTAACTCTTGTGTAATTGGGCAATAATGAGCGATCGCTTGCTCGTATATTGGAACAGGAAGACCACGCAAAGCCACCCTAGTTTCTAATTGATAAAAGTTTTTATCTAAGTCTTGTAACTTAACATTACTTAAAGATAGTTTCACCTGGATATCACCAAACAAAAAGCGTTGCAGGTTTTGATAACCTTCTTCGGAGTTCACCATGCCATAACGCCCACCATGTGAACGGTGAATATAGGCACGATGAGAACCTGTAATATAAGCTCTCTCAATCTGAACTAGACCATCACTTTTGACCCCGACAGTCTTGCGTGAAAGACCATAAGCTTCTTGATAATCATAGGCATTAGTACCGATGATACAAAAAACGCGGTTTGGCGAAAATGCATCCCCTATGTTTTGTAGTGTTTCTAACTGAAAGTCATCGGGTAATTTAGCCGTTGGCGGGACATTAGGTGTTAAATACTGATACATTCTCTGAGGGCCAAAGTCATCAGAATTATTTAATCTGAGGGTGTCTCTCAGGTTTTCGATCAACCCATCCCCAACATCAAAAGCAATGCCACCATGAGGTGTACCGTAGGTAAAAAATTTATCAATGTGATTGCTAGCTGCGTCGTTTGTTTCTGGATAAATTTTTTGAATCAAGCTGCGACAAACAAGACCTCCCATCGAGTGGGCGACAAGATAAATTTTGCCTGCCCCTGTGGTTTCCTTAACATTTTGAATCAGGTCTTTTAAACCCCTAGATATATCCTCCATCTCCTGTCTGACACCGCTTGAAGAGCCAAAACTAGGTGTAGATATATCATAAAATCGATAGATCCAAATAGTTTTATTAAGTTGACCAGACAATCTCTTAATCTGATTGCTTATATTCTGATTATCAACAATCGGTTGATAACCATGATCGGTCATCAGCCGCAGCAATGGACTCTCGAAAAAAAACTTTTGGGGATTTTCTTTCTCATCTACTCGAATATGGGTTGAACCATTATTGAATCCATAAAATGGGTCATCAACCGTTTGTTCAACGTCTTTTTGTGTACCGGCATATCCACGAACAAAGATAATTGGTAAATATTGCATATATATCCTCACTATTTAATTTAATTATTAGACATCTCCAGAAATTCAATATGTATTATCCATACCTCTTGTAGAAACGTAGCAGTGCTAAGTAACCATGCAGAATTAATTATAGTCATTGCGAGCGAAGCGAAGCAATCCCAGCCCCTGCGATTGCTTCATTTCGCTTCGCTCCATTCGCAATGACATTGTGTAATTAATTTTGTTTAACTACTTACGTTTCTAAATTTATTTTCGGAGATATCTTATTTTTCTTTGTTGCCAGATTTAACCGGGAAGAAGTTAGGGCAATTAATGAATTGCCCTAGCGATCCACCACACCAACTTTGATGTGTGAATAAGTTCGTAGTCAGGACTTTAGTCCTTCATTTGAGCGCTAAAGCGCTCACTACAAACCAAGCATTGTTTACTTGGCGGACTACTAGAAAGTTTTCACGAACTCAATTAGGGCTTTCTTATCTTCATCAGGCAGATTTGAGCCAAAATAATGACCCTCATCTTCAACGAAATCAGGAGACTTATTAGCTCTTAAAAGTACACGTGCCAACTTACCTTTAATTCCACCACCCGGTTTCAAATCTTGAAAAAGGTTGCTGAGATTAAGAGATGTAATCGCCTCTCTGATATTGATACTTGCTAATAAATTCACAGGTGTACCTTTAGGAACAGGAATCCTAAATCTCGGATTCGGATCGCCTGGAGGAAGCTCTAATTTGCTATCTCGATCTGTCCTGCTGATAATTCCTTCACGCTTTTGGGGCCACAGCAGCTTTTCCATCGCATCGCTATAGGCTTCTACACGTCCTTTCACAGAAGGATCTTCGTTGTAAAGTCCTAGTGTGTTGTTGTGTAGAAGTGGTGCGGTTGCCCAAATACTCACTAACGAAGGTGTGCGATAATATCCCAAACCGCCGTCCGGTATCTTAAATTCAATGGGTTTCTTCTCATCAATGGGGTTGTACAGCGTCAAAGTACCTGGTGATGGTAGTTCTTTGTAGGTTTTCGACGAGAACTGATCCCAAATATGCCCCTTAGTGGCATTTGTTCCTAGCGATCGCGCCGCATTAGTCCCAATTAGTGTAACTGGATAACGCTGGTCATCGGACAAGAAATTGTGGTCGAGAAAATTACTACTGAGTACAGATTCTTCGTACCATTTTTGAGCCTGTTCGGGGTCAGCAGCGATCGCAGCAGGTGGCTTTTTGCTGGAATGACAACTAGCACAAGTGCTGGCAAAAACCAGCTTGCCACGTTTGAGAACTTCTTCATCTTTCGTTAAGAATTCTTCACCATCTGGTGCATCTTTCAGGTGCATTGGCTTGATGGTTTTTAAGAATGCTTCTGCATCAGCCATGCGTGCTTCTGTTTGTCTCCAGTCTTCGCAGTCCTTGCGCGCCTTTTGGATATCAAAAGGTTTTTGGGGAGTTCTGCCTAATAAAGGCTCATGGAGACTTGTCCAGTAATCGCCGCACATCCCAATATTGACGTAGACGCGGAGTGAGGCGTTTGCTACTCCTGTAGAGTCTGCGCCATCTTTGAGAATGTGATTAACATCTTTGGTTGAACCGTCGTTCATGACTTCTGGATATTTGGGGCGATCGCCTAAATTAAAAATGGCATTGATCGCATTCGGATTGTTGATATGATCGGTGGCAATCCGCGAAGTATCAGAAGTTCCAGGTTTTTGAGAGTCGAGTACTTGCTTAATAAAACTATTGTCCGCAACGCTGGTTCCAAAGAATTTGTTTTCTTTGATGTACTGATTACCCAATGCTGGTACAAGGTTTTCCCATCTTGGATGTTCCTTGTCTTTGGGTGGATTCAGGGGATCTAGTGCTACGTGACAAATGGCGCAAGATTGCCCAATCAAATAGGGAGGCTCAACTTGTGAGGTTTTGAAATACTCCTTAGCGTTCCATTTTGCCGAGTCAAAGTTGGGGTTGGGGAACTTACGCAACCCAATAACACCAGTTGAAAGCGGATCTTTACATTTATCTAACCGCAATCCGTATTCATCTTTTTCTGTTGACTTTTCGCATCCAGGATCGTTAATTGCACCATAGAGCTTAAATCGCTCGTCATGCTTATCGGAATCAATCAGCTTTAGCAAATCAGCACCGCCAAGGGTTCGCTTCGCTAAATCACGATAGTACTTGCCATTACCGCCAGTCCATAAGTACCAGGTACAACGACCCCGTTTCTCGGCATCTGTCAAATTCTCCTTTGTGTACTCTGGGAGATAACCGATACCCTCACAGTTATCAGGGTATTTAGATACACCCGTATCAGAGTCCTTCGTACTTATGGAAGCAGGTGTTTCATTATACTCATCGGCTAGAGCTGTAGGCGTTCCATAAAAGCCGCAAACTATAAACATAGTCACGAACAGGAGGAGCAGACAGCCCTTCAAAATTAGACTTGTCTTTTTCATAAAACTCTCTGGTTGTAACCCCTAAACCTTCTCTACTGCACCTCACATTTGCAGAGGCACATTAATGCTCCATCACTAATTTCCCATTTTCCCGATTTAATCTTGGGATATTTTGATGATTTAAAATGTACCTTACTGAGGTTCGTTATATATGAACTTACTACACAAGTTTGCAAAACGTCATTAATAAACTTTTATACATTTTTAAACCAAAAATTTAAAAAATTGTAAATTTCCAATGGTATGCAATAACCAATTTGCTATGGTTATATCCATTCCATAGGTACTTGGTTAAGTTTTTAACAAATTGTTAGGAGCTTATTTTAAGGTTGCCTTAACCTTTGAAGATAAATACAAAAACGAAAACTTTCACTTTTTTTAAGAATTGCTCTGTAAATACCGTAGGTTTACAAATTGCAAAAATCTTTATATAACCGTAAAAACCAATAAGGATAAATCTCTATGCTGAAACTTGGTAAGCAAATCTAAGTAACGAAAACGTAATACTTAGCGTTCGCATCCGAAAACCTCCACTGTAGATTTGTAGACATAAAAAATTGCCCTCCCAAAGACACTAAAAAAACAGTTCTCTGGCGAGACTGTTAGTGCTGCGAAAAATTCACAAAACCGAATCCTATTGCCGAAACAATACAAAAATAGAGGAACAGATGGAAAACGATATTATCTTTGAACCATTGAGATTCCGTAATCTCACAGTCAAAAATCGGATATTTCGCTCTAGCATTTCAGGACGATGGGATAACTATGATGGTTCAGGAACCCAAGCTCGAATCAACTGGGAAGAAAAGTTTGCTCGTGGTGGTGTAGGGGCTATTATTACCTCCTTTGTTCCTGTGGCTATCCGGGGACGAATTATGCCCAATTACGCCACCATTGACTGTGATGAACGCATTCCTTTTTGGCGAAAAGTAGGAGAAAAAGTCCACGAATATGACTGTAAATTTATATTGCAATTAAGTCATTCTGGGCGACAGCAGGATATTGGTGGTGTAGAAAACTTAGGAAAAAAAGCATTAAGTTCCACCAGCCAAACTGAGCCATTTCACGGTTTTTTGTGTCAAGCGATGACACTAGGAGAGATAAAAGAAACAATCCAATACTTTGCCGATGGTGCTAGACGGGCCCGTGAAGCAGGTTTAGATGGAGTAGAATTGCACAGTGCTAATGGATATCTTTTTAACCAATTTCTCAGTTCTGGAATTAACGACCGTCAAGATGAATACGGTGGTTCATTAGAGAATCGAGCGCGGTTTTTGCTAGATGTAATTAGAGCAATTCGCAAAGAAGTAGGTAACGACTTTCACTTGCAATTTAAAATTAGTGCCGTTGACTATAACAACGCCGTCACCTTTTGGGAAAAACCAGGTAATACCATAGAAGATTCCATCCAAGTTTGTAAATGGGCAGAAGAAGCTGGGGCTGATGGCGTGCATGTCTCAACTGGTAGCTTATTTCCTCACCCACTCAATCCCATTGGTGATTTTAATTTTGATGTCATTTCTAGAACTTATGACACCATGTTGTCGAGTGGTGTTGAAACCACACGCAACTACATTTTATTTCGCAATTCATTTTTGCATCCCGTTTTCAATCTTTTATGGAACCGCGTCAAAAGCCAATTGCGTCCTCAAGCATTTAGTGGTGATGATGTTAAAGACCCCAAAATCAAGCAGTTGCTAGCAGAGAACCAAGGCAGAAATTTGCTGGATGCCAAAGAAATTAAAAAGCACGTTAATATTCCCGTATTATGTACTGGTGGTTTACAACAGGCTTCTTATATTCGTCAGGCAATTAACGAACATTATTGCGATGGCGTAACAATGGCTCGGACTCTAATTGCTAACAACGACTTAGTTAAATCTTTTCAAGCAGGTAAAGACCTGGCAGATAAACCCTGTACCTATTGCAATAAATGCCTGTTGAATGTAACTGAAAATCCCTTGGGTTGTTACGAGCAGGATCGCTTTAATAGCTATGAAGAGATGATGGAAGAAGTAATGTCAGTCTTTCATCCAACTCAGTTTGCAAATTCATCTAAATAAAAAGCGATGGGTATCACCTTAACAATTCGTAATTATGTTATGGATGAAGATTTTAGCTGTAGATGTCTTTTACTCTAACCCAATTGTGAGGGAGCATCCCAAATGTGTAAAAACATGAATTGTCATTGCGAGCGTAACGTAGTGAAGCGAAGCAATCGCAACATCTGTACTTTGCGTTCGCGAAGCGTGTCCGAAGGACTTATGCTTCATTCCGCTTTGCTCCATTCGCAATGACAACTTATCATCTTGGTAAATTTACAAGATTGGGATGCTCCCAATTATGAATTACGAATTACGAATTATGTTGACAATTTCGCTTACAGATAATCTTGACAATATAGGGAGTGTTTCATGACTGAACAAACTAACCCTACCCTAATTTCTACGCCAATAAAGGGATTTTTCAAGCGGATTTGGGTTGTGATTGTGGGTATTATAGCAGTAGCAATATTTTTATTGTGGCCTGTTTTATCTAACTCCCCAGTGGATTATGCTGATATTCAAAACCACTTTAAATATGGTTCAATTGGCAGCGAACCCATCAATGGCATTCCTTACTGGATTTGGAAAGTTTTACCAGACCTATTCCCTGATAAATTACCTGGAAAAGGCTACACTTCTCTGGGATTTATTAAAGAACCTGATAAAGATTTGCCTGTAGGTTTTTCGCAACGAAGAGTCTTTATTAATCGAGTTGGCTTGAATTGTGCTGTATGTCATACAGGAACACTGCGAAATACCCCTAATAGCGAACATCAAGTCATTACTACGATGCCAGCTAATGTGCTGAACTTGCAGGGATATATCAAATTCTTATCAGCAGTTGGTGTGGATGAGCGCTTTACTGCTAATCGGATGTTACCAGAAATTGAAAAAATCAGTGGCGGTTTAAATCCCATTGAAAAATTACTTTATCGCTTCATTGCGATTCCCCAAACTAGAGATGCACTAATTAATCAGGCATATCGACTTAATTTTGTTGAAAAACAACCAGATTGGGGGCCAGGAAGAGTAGATACTTTTAATCCTTATAAAGCAATTCAATTCCATTTCCCAATGGATAAATTGCGTCAGGATGAACTGATTGGAACTTCTGATTTCCCCTCAGTTTGGAATCAAAAACCCCGCGAGGGATTGCAGTTACATTGGGATGGGAATAATACTTCTGTTGATGAACGTAATAAAAGCGCAGCTTTAGGGACTGGAGTTACACCCACAACTATTGATTTACCTCGAATTCAACGAATTGCCGATTGGCTTTGGGAACTACCACCACCAAAATATCCTTACGAAGTTAACGAAACTTTAGCAGCCACAGGAAAACCACTTTTTACAAGTAATTGCGCTAGTTGTCACGCTTTCGGTGGTGCGTACACAGGCAAAGTTGTACCGATTCAAGAAATTGGTACAGACCCCCATCGGCTAGATTCATTTACTTATGAAACCATCTCTAACCAAAATACCCTGTATGCAGGTTATCCGTGGCGGTTTAAGAATTTTCGTAAGACTAATGGGTATGCAAATATGCCTCTTGATGGTGTTTGGTTACGCGGCCCTTATTTACATAATGGTTCAGTGCCCACCCTTCGGGATTTACTAGAAAAACCAGAAAATAGACCAAAAGAATTTTATCGTGGCTACGACGTTATCGATAGAGAAAAAGGTGGCTTTATCTCTGATGTCGCCGAAGAAAATGGTAAAAAGTACTTCAAGTTTGATACAAAACTTGATGGTAACAGTAATAGCGGTCACTTGTATGGTGTTGATCTTTCCCCTGAAGAGAAAGATGCAATTGTTGAGTACATGAAAAAACTTTGAAGGACACTTTAGCAAGGAGAAACCTAAGTTTATGGCAATACTTAAGTCAAAATTAGGGAAAATAATCACCTCAATTGCTGTAGTTATTGTCCTTCTTTTTGGGGTTGTGGGTTACGTGGGATGGTACAACCTTTTCCGGGAAGTTCCTAGCGAAGTTTATGAGTTACCAGAGGATCATTTTAAATATGGTTCTATTGGTACAGAACAGGCGCAAGGTGTACCGTATTGGATTTGGTTAGTATTGCCACGTATATTTCCCGATAAGCTACCAGGGCCAGGCGGTTATACTTCTTTGGGAATTACATGGGAAGAAGGTAAGGAACTACCAGTTGGTTTTGCGAAAAAAACAATTGGCTTCCCTAGAGTTGGGATAACTTGTGCTGTTTGTCATCATGCTACTTATCGAGAAAATCTCAAAGATAAGCCAACAATTATTGCAGCCGGGCCTGCAAATAAATTTGATTCTCAAGGCTATATTCGCTTTCTTGGTAATGCTGCTAGTGACCCCAGATTTGAACCTGACTATATCCTTGATGAAATCAAATATAGCCATGAGTTTCCCTGGTGGGAAAACCTGCTTTATCGTTTTGTGATTATTCCTCAAACAAAGAAAGGGCTACTACAACAAAAAGCAGATTTTGCTTGGACTGATTCTCGTCCCAATTGGGGGCCGGGTAGAATTGACCCGTTTAACCCTGTGAAGTTTACTACCTTAAAGTTGCCTAAAGATAACACCATTGGTAATTCAGATATGATGCCTCTGTGGAATGAAAAGCAACACCAAAACTTTGCCCTGCATTGGGATGGTTTAGAAACTTCGCTGCGAGAAACGGTACAAACTGGGGCGATTGGTGACGGTGCAACTAAAAAGTCTTTACCAGTAAATGATCTACAACGGGTAGAAGATTATATTTCGGAATTACCGCCTCCCAAATATCCCTTTGCAGTTGATGAGCAACTAGCTACACAAGGAAAAGAGATTTTTAGCAGTACTTGTGCATCTTGTCACGCATTTGGCGGCGAAAGGACTGGTCAGGTGATTCCTGTTGATGAAGTGGGAACTGACCGCCATCGTCTAGATATGTGGACGCAGCAAGCAGCAGATACTTACAACAAATTTGGTGATGGTTATCCTTGGGATTTCAGCCAGTTGCGGAAGACCAATGGTTATGTGTCTGTCTCTCTTGATGGTCTTTGGTTAAGAGCGCCTTATCTGCATAATGGTTCAGTACCATCCCTACAAGACTTGTTAGAAAAACCAGAGAATCGACCTCAATCTTTCTACCGAGGATTTGATGTCTATGACCAAACCAAAGTCGGTTTTATTTCGGAAGGAGAAGAAGCCCAACGTGTAGGTTTCAAATACGATATTAGCGTTCCTGGTAATAGTAACCAAGGACATATTTATGGCACTGATTTACCTGCCAATGATAAACAAGCATTAATCGAATATCTGAAAACTTTATAACCAAGCTATGAATAAATATGCTGTTTGGTTTCGTCGCATCGTCTGGCTAGGGATTATCCAAGACTGGGCGATCGGCTTCCCGGCGATCTTTGCACCAAATTGGTTGCTGGAATTATTGCATCAAAGACCTACCCAAGACCCGGTATGGACTTCCTTTGCTGGCTTGCTAGTGGTTTTGCTGTCGCTGTTCTATATTCCTGGAGCAAATGATCCATACCGTTACACTCCCAACGCCGTATTAGCGACCCTTTCCCGTCCACCTGGAGTTCTTTTCTTTTTCTTTCTTTACCCCAACATTTATCCTACTTTCGGGATTATTGATTCAGTTTTGTGCTTATTCCAAATCCCATTGTTGATATTAACTATGCTCAACAAACCTCAAGCTTCCACCCCGGATAAAGATGTTTTCGAGTATGACGGTTCTACCCATAACGAAGTCAAAGAAGTTGGTTTTAGCGGGACTTATGGTGAACCACTGCCTTATCATGAGGGTCTAGGAATAACCAAGTTTTTACAGTTTCTCAATGATTCGGCGCGGAATATGTTCGATAAACGGGATATCCGCCCTTATTACGATAAGTTAATTCACGCCAATGGTGTTTGTTGCTCAGGTATTTGGCGGATTACTGAGAATTCCCCTTATACAGGCTATTTTGCTAAGGGTTCAGAAGGCTTAGTGTTTGCCCGCCTTTCTGTTGCTGGTGCTAACATCAAGCGGGGCGATCGCCGGGCCTTTGGAATTGCAGGTAAGGTTTATCCTACCCTCAACCCCGACGATAAGGTAAAACCAGGCAATTTTGTGACTGTCGATTATCTGACAGGCATCAAAACCAAGCATATTACTGATACTGAATTAACTAACTTTCCCTCTGTCGGTTTAGATATTGGAGCGAACTTAGTTAACCGGATCATTTTCCGACTCATGGATAAAAGACCAGGGTTTCGTCAGTTATTCCCGATTTCAACCCTGGCATTAGCGCCAGGAAGCAAAGTTGTCACCCCAGACCAATTTATGCTGAGGGTAGCAGAAGGCACAGTCAAGATCGATGCAGAAGACTTCCGCGATGAGTTGCGGTTAGAAAAGTATCCTGACCACAAATTGGTTTATACCATCAACGTCAAAAACTTTAATGAAAAAGAGTGGACGAAGTTGGGTGTAATTGAATTTAATGACTATGCCATCTGTGAAGGTTGCGATAAACGGATACACTTCTGGATTCCCCGCGACATCCCAGTACCAGAAAGAGATAGCCTTGCCCGTCCAGCAGATCCTGTAGTGATTAAGTAAATCCTATGAGCCAGCAATTTGATGTCATCGTAATTGGTAGCGGCTTTGGTGGGTCAGTAGTTACCTGCCGTTTGGCGGAATCAGGAGCGCGGGTTTTGGTATTAGAACGCGGCCGGCGTTGGACGAAAGACCAATACCCACGTCAAGCCAAAGATGCCTGGATTTATGAACACACCCAGCCGCAAAAACATAATGGCTGGCTCGATTTACGCTTTTTTAAGGGGATGGCTGTAGCTCAGGGGGCGGGGGTTGGTGGCGGCTCTCTGTGCTATTCCAGCGTGGTTTTAGAGGCAAATCCGACGCGATTTGAGCAAGGTTGGCCACCGGAAATTACTTATAGTGAATTGCAGCCTTACTACGATCGCGTGCGGAAAATGATGGATGTACATCCCATACCGCCAGGGCAGCATACCCAACGGGCGAAATTGATGCAACAGGCGGCGCAAAAAGTGGGGTATGGCGATCGCTTCCAAAGTATGCCCCTAGCAATTTCCTTCGATCCAGACTGGAACTACCAACTGGAAGATCCATTGAATGAAAAGCACTCCCGGCAATTTGTCAATGCCCAAGGGCAAAAACAAGGTACTTGTGTTCATCTGGGTAATTGTGATTTGGGGTGTGATGTCCACGCCAAGAACACCCTCGATTTGAACTATATTCCGGCGGGGGAGAATAAAGGGGCAGAAGTGCGATCGCTCCATTTGGTACGCTATATTCAACCAGAAGAAGGTGGTTATCGCGTTATTTTTGACCGCATTGAAAACGGGCAACTAATTCGTGGTGAAGAGAGGGGCAAAATAGTTGTCATCGCCGCAGGTTCCCTCGGTTCTAGTGAGTTGCTATTAAATAGCCGCGATAAGTACCGCACTTTACCTAAAGTTAGTCAGCAACTCGGTAAAAATTGGAGTGCTAACGCCAACGTTCTTACCCCCGATTTTTACGGTAAAGATGTTGAGGTTAGGCAGTCCATTGGCCCAACTATTACCGCAGGTATGGATTTTACTGACAGTAGCTTTGAAGGAGAGAGTTTTATTATTGAAGATGATGGCTTTCCTAATATGTTGCTTAATGCCATTAGCAGCAAACTAAATTCTGGCAAATTCAGCCTATTCGCCTTAGCTTTACGCAATCATTTGCGGCGTGGTTTGGACGAAAAAAATCCTTTAAGCAACGTTATGGTTTGGCTAGGTGCGGGTGTTGATGCTGCCGATGGGCAACTTTCTCTCGGTCGCAACTGGCTTAAGCCTTGGGAAACAGATTTAAAACTTGATTGGAATATCCAGCGCTCAAAGTCTGCAATTGATGCCATCCTGAATCTGCAAAAGCAACTTTCCCAAGCCAACGGCGGTAAACTTTACATTCCCTTTTATTGGTCAGTTCTCCGCAGTTTGTTAACAGTGCATCCCCTGGGAGGCTGCAAAATGGGGACAACTGCTGAAGATGGTGTGGTCGATCATAAAGGAGAAGTCTTCGGCTACAAAAATCTTTACGTCGCTGACGGGGCAATTTTACCTCAAGCTGTTGGGCGCAACCCTTCCATGACCATCGCTGCTTTAGCAGAACGGGTGGCTCACTTGATGGTGAACAACTGAGCGAAGGAAGGCAGTCTTGTTAAACAATACCTTCGCCATTTTTTTATTTGTTGGGTTGAGGCACGAAACCCAACCTTGGATCTTAGAAATAGTAGTAGACCGTCCTAACTTTGGTTATCATAGACTGCTTATAGCATGGTTTACTACAACAATACTTCAAATAAATACGTTTTCATCAGTGCTAATGCCAGTAGTTCATGAAGGCTACTTAACTCCTAATTAAAAATTCTTGAATACGTTTAACAAAATCCTCTAAGTCTGAGATTAAGTTAGTAGTACCTCGACGTTCTTGATTGTAAGCTAGTTGTTCTAGTCTTTCTGCTGCCAGATGCATCGTTGTTGCTCCCATATTGACACTAGTACCTTTGATTTGATGTGATTGCAGCGCTATTTGGTCAAAATCATGAGATGCGATCGCTATTTTAATGATCTCTAACCGAGGTTGAATATCTTCAACAAATATTTGCAGTAGTTCTAATTCAAATTCTGGGTTGTTTTCTGAGAGTTGATGTAAGCGTTCCCAATCAATTGGGAGATTAACTGAGCCTGTATCTGTTGGAGAAACTTTCTGTTCTAAGGCATCTGTTTCTTTGACTATGAATATCACATTTCCCCAATGCTGTAGCGCCGCAGCCAATTTTTCTTTGATTACTGGCTTACTTAGATAGTCGTCCATTCCGGCATCTAGACACATTTGTTGGTCTTCTTTCATCGCATTCGCTGTCATTGCAATTACTATAGGACGACGACCACCAGCAAAGCTGCTTTCTTGCCAACGATGAATTTCTTTTGTGGTTTCTAAACCGTCGAGAACTGGCATTTGGCAATCCATCAGAATTAAATCGTAGGGAATTTTTTCTAATAACTGCAATGCTTCTTTGCCATTATTAGCAACATCAGCACTATAACCCAGGCTTTTGAGTTGCTTCAAAGCTATTACCTGATTCACTTGATTATCATCAGTTACGAGAATTCTTAATTTAGGGAAATCAGAAGCACGATAATCAGAGTTATTTTCAGAATTTTTTACTTGTAACTTCTGTACGGGCGCAAGAACTTGCGCCCCTTCTGACTCCTCTGGAATAATAGGAGCGGCAATCGTAAAGTAAAATGTACTACCTGCATTGAGTTCACTTTCAACCCAAATTCTGCCCCCCATTAATTCACAAAGTTGCTTGCAGATGGCAAGACCTAAGCCAGTACCGCCATACTGTCGAGTAATGGAGGAATTCACTTGACTGAAGGCTTTAAATAAACGCTCAACGCGATCGCGGGGAATCCCGATGCCTGTATCTTTAACACTAAACTGAATCTCGTGAGTATTTACAGTAGAAGAATGATTAATATCTCGATTCTGGCGAACTATAACTGAAACTTCTATGCTTCCAGTTTCGGTAAATTTAATAGCATTACTGACTAAATTAATCAATACTTGGCGCAGTCGGGTGATATCCCCCACAATCATAGTAGGAAGTTTAGGAATATCTAAAAATGTGAGTTTTAAACCTTTTTCTCTAGCTTTAGATGCAAGTAAATAAAAAGCCTCATGAATGCAAGTTTGCAAAGCAAAAGGTTCCTCTTCTAGTTCCAAGTTGCCTGATTGGATTTTAGAGAAGTCAAGGAAATCGTTAATAATTTTGAGTAAGGAGTTTCCACTGGTGTAAATGATTTCAACAAAGTCTTTTTGATAAGCAGTCAATCCACTATCTAATAACAAACTGGCCATACCAATTACCGATGCAATCGGAGTCCGAACTTCATGGCTAATCATCGCTAAGAATTCCTGTTTAGCAAGTTCTATCTGCTTGCGTTCAGTCATATCTCGCAAAATGTAAACATAACCTTGAAAATGCTCAATTTCTGTCTGAACAATTGAGGATGAAAAAGCAACAGGAATTATTTTACCACTTTTCGTATAACAAACAGTTTCTACGTCTTTTATTAAAGGATTTATGTCTTTGTTTTTGGATATATCAATACTTTCAATATTTCCAATTTCTAATTTATAGCTATCGACTTCTCTAAGAACTTTAACTATAGATTGACCGATGAGTTCTGTTTCGTCGTATTCTAACAATATTTGTGCGGCTGGATTCAGTTTTTTTATCTTCCCTGACAGTGTTGTTACCAACAATGCATCTGCCATTGATGTCACAATTTGGTCAATGTATTGTTTAGAAGCCTTTAAGTTACGTAACAAAAGATTTGCTTCATTTGCACCTTGAAACAAAGATTGCTCAAGAACCATCCTTTCTGTTGAGTCTTCCACAAGGATGATTAGTCGATTACTAGAATAATTTTCTTGCAGATTCTTAGTAATCCGAATATCAATATAGAAAGGAGAAGCTATATCTTGCGATCGCCTAATTCCTTTTAATTCAAAGTTATCCTGCTCACCCTGTCGAATTGCATCACAAATATCTTCAAGTCCTTCTAATTCTGGAAAGACAATCCGAACATCCTCACCTTGTTTCACTTCATCAGCAATGTTGGTAAAATGATTTAGTCCAAGAGATATCTCTAGAATCTGAAGGTTTTCATCAATTATCAAATATCCAATCTTACATACAAACAATATATTTGTCAATAATGGGTTCATTTTACTAAATTAAACGAGTGGCTAAAGTTTGAAATATTTTATCAACATTATTGCCAGTTTTAGCTGAAGTTATATATGTGTCTAATATATTAGTTTGATCGGTAAATTGATACATTTTACGGATCTTTTCTAAATATTCAGCCGCAATCATATCTGATTTGTTCAGTGCAACAACAATATAGCTTTTAGGATTAACAGCTAAAAAAATTTGAATATGCTCCCCAATATGATTGAGTGTTTCTGGTTGTGTGACATCACCAACTATCACAGCACCTTTAGAACCTTGGAAATAGTTTTGAGCAACTGCCTTAAACTTATTGCTACCTTCGATATCCCAAATTATCAACTGTAAGTTTTGCTCTTCATGCTGGTCTTTTGGAGAAAAATTAACTAATTTACGAGAAATTTTTACTCCTACAGTTGAAAGATATTCATCACTAAATTTACACTCTACAAATTGACGAATTAGACTGGTTTTGCCAACACCAAAATCACCAAATAAGCAGATTTTTTTAGAAATTGTAGACATATTTGAGGAAAAGTAGGTATTATCTTAATCTGAGTCAGAGCTATTTTAAACTTAAAATTACTTGTTTATCGCTTCTAGGACTACACAACGGCTTAACCATAAGGGGTGAGTCGGATCAATTCCTGGTGGTAAATTTGTCATCCCAATAACCTGTAGACGAGATGGTTCGATGCCTAATTTAATCAATGTTTGTTGTATAGCTTTTGCTCGCGCTAGTGCCAACTTTTGAGAGGTGTTTGTAGTCGTACGGTTATAACTATAACCAATGATTTTTAAATGTTGACTTGGGTGCTGATTAAGAAAACTTTTGACTTGTTGAACTTTGTACTCTAAATTCGCTGGAATTAAACTCGCTGAGTCTGGTTGAAAGTAAAATCTAACTTCAATTCGCAGGGGTTGTATTTGCACCGCGCTAGATACAAATTTTACGCCCGGAATTTGCTCAAATGCACGAGCAATAATCTGAGCATCTGCACTCCGGTTGACAGTACCTTCAACAACTACTTTACCAGTGCTGTATTGAGCAGAAATGGCTGTACCATCGGTCTGATTTAAAAGTGCTGTGACTCGTTTAACTTCAGCAGCAGCTAATACAGGATCTGCTGGTACTTCTACTAATAAAATTTGATTGTCAATCAACCAATTAGGTAAGGTCACTTTGACAATCTGCTCGGCTTTCTGGCGCAGAAGTTGATTAGGTAATAGTCCTGTTAATTTTAATTTATTATGTTCTATCTGCACGTTAAGCCGATATACAGCTAGTTCTGGAACAGAAGTTAGAGCTAAGGAAGTTTGATTTTCAATGGAACGAATAACTCCAACGTGATGTTGCCAAATCCCCCAAGGGATGAGAATAGTGCTGATAACTGTTAAGCCTAATATCAGTAATGGTGATAATTTATTTTTTTTCTGATCATGCTGAATATCTCTACCTTTAAGTTCTTCTAAAAGTGGATGAATTTCAACGGGGATTGTATCTGGATCGCCGTCAAATTTTTCAATTGAATTACCATATTTTTTAACTATTTTACTAAAAGTTTTCCGCATTTTCAAAATAAATTTTTTACTCGTTTCTCCTTGCACAACGATCGCTAAATAACAATATCCTGCAACTTCTAAAATTATTTGTGATGTCCCGTATTGAATTGCGTCTAATTCTGTCACGCTTCCAGATTCATTGATGCAATCATTGGCAAAGCTGCGAATTGCTGTCAGCATTCCTGCTACCATGTCAGCCTCTAGCTGCTGTGCATCAGAGTGCTGAATATCCGAGATAACTAAACCGGATGCTTTATGAATCAAGAAAATGGCTTTAATTGTAAATGGTAAAGCTTCTTTAAGAATTAATTCTGCTTCAGAAACTCCTTGTAATTTGGCACTGATTTTACGTTTTATGCCTTCAACGCTGAGGGTTTCTTCAACTTGTCGGTTAATGGCACGGATTGTCTCTGCCATATATTTAGTTATGGTACTACCAATAATTGGGTAAAGTGCATCCACAACAATATTCTGTTCAATTTCAATTTGCTTTTTTATGGCTCGTCCCATTGCCGGAGCGATCGCATCTGAAACTTCTTCTGGAGCAACAATAATCTGCTGAGTAATAGCTAGGGGGATAGCAGGTGCGATCGCCTGACTCATGCTACTTCTATTCTGTTCTGTGCGACTGCGGATAGTCTGATCGATAATAGGGGCAATTATCTGGACAAATTCTTCTTTAGATTCTGCAATCTTTAGTCTTAAAAGCTCAGAAATACACGGTAGTAGTAGATTTATTAGCTCTTTGGGGTCGTAAATTTGATTCTCAACTTTTATTAAGTTTTGTTCGAGTTTAGCTATAATATTGTTTATTTCTGATAACTCATATCCAACTAATATATCTTTTAATTTTTGTAATGCATCCTCTGAGTTATCTAGATTTTCCTCAAAAGGGATAAATATTTCAATAGATTCTTTTAATTCCCCTTCGATAGCTTTGGCTGAATTAGGTGTATTTTGACGAGAATTAAAAGCCGACTCTAAATAAGCTTCACATATTTCCATTGTCACTGGAGTAAGTTGCCATGCTTGCATTTCTGTTGAAATATACTCATTACTAGGATAAATTTCTGATGAAAATGAAGAAAAGGGTTTCTCAGGTGGTTCGATAATTTTTAGTTCGACGAGTAGATCCACTAAATTGTCAAGCGGTATAGCTTCTTCTGGCTTGAAGTCAACAGATTGAGAAATCGAATTTTCCACCTGAGTCATATTAATAATTCTCGTCTTTAAAAGTGCTGATTTAGGAGACGCGATTAATCGCGTCTGTACAACAAGAGATGCGATTAATCGCGTCTTATCTCCCTTTCCCTCCTGAGTTGATTAGGGATGTAATTCTGCGGTACTGTTAGAGTGAGTTAACACTTTTGACAATTTTGTAGTTTCTAGAAGCGGTACAGCAGTATAGTTGTCGTTGCGTTCATCGGCTGCTTCTCGTAATTTAGGAATAAATTCAGTTTCTTTTAGGCGCATTCCCAAGGCAAATAAAGTTTCAGCCATATCATCTTTAGAAACTTTAGTGTCTGTTAACTGCGAGAAGCGTCGATCTATTTCTTCTAAAATCAGATCCCGTAACGCCGTGACATCATCTTGTAATTGGACTTTAGTCTGAAATATTTCATCTCGAATCGAGGTAGTTTGGTTATCTAATGTTTCATCAAGGGACTGAACACTGCTAGAAAACTTTTTATTGAGTCTATCAACCTGTTGGCGTAAGTCAAGAGTTTCTTCTTGAGTTGTCAGGTTGAGTGACTTCAGCTTTTTATCCAGCGCCTCAAACCCGGTTTTTAGTTCAGCCGAAAAATTTGATTTGAGTTGCTCAACATGGGATCGCATCTGTTGTTGTAGGAGAGATATATCTGACTCCAGCTTGCTAAACCGATTTTCGTACTCTCTTAGCTGTGTTCCCAAAATAATATCGCGGATCTGATCGATATTGCCAAGCCGTTCTCTGACATCGTCTTTACTCATCTGACTCATCATCAAAACCTCACCTTTCGGGAATCTATTGGGGATAGGAGGTATGGATTTAACTGGCATTTAGGCTAAAAATTATCAGCTTATGATGCAGCTAACTCATCGAACCTACTTACTTACATCAAATTTATTATTCCCAGTTTTTCACAAGTTATATCTTAAAAAGAATAAATTGGTAATGAGTAATGAAGAATAGGAATTTTTCATACTTACTCATGAAAAATTCTCAATTTTAATTTATTAATAAATATTATGAATTTTTCAGCTTTTTGAATTGTTATCTTTGTAGTCCAAAAACTGTTGGATGCGTTTAACAAAATCTTCTAAGTCTGAGATTAAGTTAGTAGTACCTCGACGTTCTTGATTGTAAGCTAGTTTTTCTAGTCTTTCTGCTGCCAGATGCATCGTTGTTGCTCCCATATTGATACTAGCACCTTTAATTTGATGTGATTGCAGCGCTATTTGGTCAAAATCATGAGATGCGATCGCTATTTTAACGATCTCTAACCGAGGTTGAATATCTTCAACAAATATTTGCAGTAGTTCTAATTCAAATTCTGGGTTGTTTTCTGAGAGTTGATGTAAGCGTTCCCAATCAATTGGGAGATTAACTGAGCCTGTATCTGTTGGAGAAACTTTCTGCTCTAAGGCATCTGTTTCTTTGACTATGAATATCACATTTCCCCAATGCTGTAGCGCCGCAGCCAATTTTTCTTTGATTACTGGCTTACTTAGATAGTCATCCATTCCGGCATCTAGACACATTTGTTGGTCTTCTTTCATCGCATTCGCTGTCATTGCAATTACTATAGGACGACGACCACCAGCAAAGCTGCTTTCTTGCCAACGATGAATTTCTTTTGTGGTTTCTAAACCGTCGAGAACTGGCATTTGGCAATCCATCAGAATTAAATCGTAGGGAATTTTTTCTAATAGCTGTAAAACTTCTTTGCCATTACCAGCGACATCAGCACTATAACCCAGACTTTGAAGTTGCTTCAAAGCTACTTTTTGATTCACTAGATTATCTTCAGCTAAGAGAATTCTTAATTTATGTGAGTCACGAGCCGGGAGGTGGGAGCTAGGAGAACGATCATTGCTATTGTTTTCGTAATTTTTTAGTTTTAACTCCTGACTTTTAAATTCTAAATTCTGAATTTTAACTTCTGTCTCCTCCTTTATCTGCGTTCCTAAAATAGTCATGATGGTATCGAGGAGTCGAGACGGCTTAACAGGTTTGACCAAATAAGCCGCAAATCCTATTTTTAGCGTCCGTTGGATTTCATCGCGTTGATTAGTAGAGGTAAGCATAATCAAAGGTAGACTAGCGATCGCTGAGTTTGCCTTAATTTGTTCTCCTAAAGTCATGCCATCTATTTCTGGCATCTGCATATCAATCACAGCAATGTCATAGAAATTTTTTTGCTTGGCAGCCTCCTGAATAGCAATGAGTGCAGTAGTAGCCGAAGCAGCCTGATCTACCTGCATCCCCCAACGGGTAGCTTGATGGTGGATGATTTTGCGATTAGTGGCATTATCATCTACCACTAACAAGCGTCGATTCAGCAAGAGTTCGCGATCGCTCTTAACTGTGGCAAGGCGATCGCTTTTTGAGGAAATCGGGTCAAGTTGCTGGGCAAGAGTTACTTCAAACCAAAATTTAGATCCTTTTCCCAATCGACTTTCTACGCCAATTTCACCTCCCATCAAGCTTACGAGTTGCTTGCAGATGGCTAATCCTAAACCTGTACCGCCATATTTACGGGTGATAGAAGCATCTACTTGGGTAAATGGCGTAAAGAGTTTACATTGGTCTTCAGGGGTAATACCAAGACCGGTATCTGTGATGGAAAAATAAATAGTGGCTGTAGTAGAAGTTTGCGATCGCAATTCTACCCGTACTACTACCTCTCCATCGCTGGTAAACTTAATCGCATTGCTGATCAGGTTCATAAGAATTTGCCGCAAGCGGCCAGCATCACCTTGGAGGTGGGTAGGGACGTTGGGATAGATTAACGCTGCAATTTCTAATCCCTTATTATGGGCTGGGGGAGCTAATAATTCCAACACTTCTTCTACACAGGTAGATAATTCAAAATCTAGAGTTTCTAGTGTCATTTCCCCAGCTTCAAGTTTGGATAGATCCAAAATTTCGTTGATGAGGCTTAAAAGAGCATCTCCACTAATGCGAATGGTTTCGATAAAATCCAGTTGCTCAGGGTTTAGAGGAGTTTCTAGCATTAAGCCTGTCATCCCCAATACGGCATTCATCGGAGTCCGAATTTCGTGACTCATGTTCGCCAAAAAAGCACTTTTGGTTTTAGAAGCTAATTCAGCTTGTTGGCGAGCAACTTCGAGTTCTCGTCGCTGTTGAGTTTCTGCATATAACATTTGGGCTTGGGCTAAGGCAATGCCTACTTGATCGGCTATTTGCCGTAAAAGATGAGTTTCAAAGCTAGACCATTGGCGGAAACTGCCACATTGATGGACAATCAGCAAACCGCAGAGTTCTTCTTTGACAAGAATGGGTATAACCAAATTGGATTTGACCCCAAATTGTTCCAGTAATTCTATATGCCTTTTTTGGACTTCGACTATATCTAAGTCAGCAAGCGCCTTACCCCTTTTTTGCCGATACTGTTGTAAATAGTACTGCTGTGCATATTCCGCTTGAAAGTAAGCATCAGTGAGCTTTTTCTCTTTAATTGCCAGCCAGCCAGAAACTACTGCTTCAACCACAGTGTTTCCAGAGCCATCTGTCAAGGGTTGATAAATCAAAACTCGATCGCTATGGAGAATTTTTTGTACCTCCGTAACACTGATTTGGAGGATTTCTTTGATTTGCAAAGACTGACGAATCTTGAGGGTGATTTCAGTAAATAGCTGCGATCGCAAATTTTGCCGTTGGAGTTCTTCTTCTGCTTGCTTGCGCTCAATAAACTGCCCTACTTGCTCACCAATAGAATTCATCACTTTTGCTAAATCTGGGTCAGGTTGCTGAATTTCGTGGCTAAAGCAGGTGATGACACCAAGAATGTTTTTACCACTATGGATCGGAAAACCAAAAGCTCCATGCAGTTCTACTTGGGTAGCGATTTGAGAGCGGACGAAATCGTTATCTTTAACTACATCAGTCATCCAAACAGGTTCACCACTCGCCCAAACACGACCAGGTAGGCCAATTCCTGATGCAAAGAAAGTCTGCTGACTGAGGATTTCAAATTCTTGCATTTTGGAAGATATTTTATACCAAGATTTTAATAAGTACAGTAGATTTACTTGTTTATCTACCATCCAAATTTCACTTAAATCCCATCCCAAACTCTCGCAGATTCCTTGGAGGATTTGGGGCATGGCTTCGTTAATTGTCGTGGACTCTGCTAAGACGCGCGTTGTAGAATACTGGGCTTTGAGATGCTGTTCTGCTTGTTTACGTAAGTGAAGCTCGTCATAGACATCGCTAATGTCAATACCTGTGGCAACAATGTATTCAATGCAACCCTCATCGTCTTGCAAAATAGCGTTAGCCCATGAAATCAGCCGCCGACTGCCATCTTTTGCTACCCAATAGTTTTGATATTCTTTGGGCGCTTTACCAGTTCGCAACTGCTCAAAAACTGCTTTAACCGGTTCTATCTCTTCAGGAATTAGCAACAGGTTCCAGAAATGCCTTCCTCTGACCTCATCAAATGAATAACCAGTTGTTTGTTCGCAAGCTTGATTGAAGCGCACAATTTGTCCTTGTGTGTCCAGAACTATTACCAAAGCGCCGGCTGTATCAAGGACTGCTGAAATAAAGTTGCGTTCTTGGTTGAGTGTTTCCTCTGTTAATTTACGTTCTTTTACCTCACGAGAAATCAAGTAGTAGACTATAGCCAGAGTGATAAAACTTAGGCAAATAGCGATCGCTTGCATCAAAATAGTATTGCGGGCACTGGTTTTTGTGATTGTTAACTGCTGCTGAAGCTCCTCCCGCCCCTCGTTTTCCATCTCACGAATGATATTGCGGATATCACTCATTAAATTATTTCCCTGATTTGCGTTTATTACTTCCAATGCAGCATCTAACCCGATATTCTGGCGGAGGTCGATAGTATTTTTCAGTTCCTTCAGCTTTAGTACTATTAAAGATTCAAGGGTATAAATTTGACTTAATTGCTTAGGAGTATCTACTGTTAATTTTCTTAGCTGCTTAATTTCTGGAGGAAGATTAATAAGTGCTGTCTGATATGGTTTTAGATACGCATCATTTCCGGTAAGTATATAACCGCGTTGTCCCGTTTCAGCATCCTTGATATTAGACAGCAGTTCATGGAAGCTGTTGATTGTTAATTGAGTGTTGTTCAACCTTTTGTTCGTATTAATCAACACTTCTGTACTCTGATACGAGAGGGTGGCAACTAAAACTAAAATTGCTAACGCCAGCCCAAACCCTGCGGCTACTCTTTTTAAAAATTGTTTGCTTGCCTTTTGTGTCTGTTTGTGGGTATGACTCACCAATACCAAACTCGCTAAATTGCGCCGCATTTCTAGTTGCTTGATTACCTGGCGACCAATGATTCGCAATGCTTCAACTTGTTCTGGCGAGAGGTTTCTTGGTACATGGTCAACTACACAAAGTGTTCCTAATGCATATCCTTCAGGGTTAGTTATGGGTACACCAGCATAAAACCGAACATTTGGATCGGAGGTAACTAACGGGTTTGTCGCAAACCTTTCGTCTAATGTGGCATCAGGCACAATAAAAACTTCAGATTGCAGAATAGCATGGGCGCAGAATGCCAAATCTCGCGGTGTTTCTAGAGCATCCAAACCAACTTTAGACTTGAACCACTGGCGATCGCTATCAACTAAACTGATTAAGGCAATGGGAGTTCCACAAATATATGAGGCTAGACGGGTGAGATCGTCAAAGGCAGCTTCCGAGCGAGTATCGAGAATCTTATACTGCAAAAGAGATTCGATTCGCTGTATTTCATTATCAGGTAATGGTGCTTTCATTCTTGAGCCTTATCTCATTTTGGATTTTAGATTTTAGATTATTTATTGGGTTTACCTCCTGCTTCCTAAAATTTGACCCGCAACTGTCCTGTCAAGGAATCACCACCGTAGGTACTTCCCCCCGTTTCTTGATTTCGGACATTACTGAAGGTATAACCAAGGTCTGCCTCTATATTTGGTGA
Organism: Nostoc sp. KVJ3; assembly: GCF_026127265.1. Lineage (GTDB taxonomy): Bacteria > Cyanobacteriota > Cyanobacteriia > Cyanobacteriales > Nostocaceae > Nostoc. Next base: position 572,298 of record NZ_WWFG01000002.1, on the reverse strand, counting down.
AAACTTTACCGTACAGCGCGTTTGATAGGTATTGGCATTGTCAAATTCTCCTTTAAGTCGCTGCCGTCCTAAGTTAGCAGCGAGACGACAGCGTAATAAATTAGCAATATTTCCTTCCCAAGCCACTTCTGCGTTGTAAACCAGAAAATCTGGTGGGGAAAAATAGCCACTTCTGCGTTCTAAATCGCGATCGAAACTCAAATTGAATAAGTTAGCTGCCAAAGAAAACTGTCCGAACTTGCGTTCTAATCTGCTAAATGACTGCACCTCGGAATTACCATCGTTGTAATTACCCAAACGCAATGATGAAAACAAGCTGGTTTTACTGTCAATCTGCCAATATAAATCAGGCCCAAATCGCCAAGCAGTAATTTGATTTTCTAAAGTTCGGATATTGGATTTATAAAGTCCTTGTTCTAAATTACCTGATAGTACTACTGTTGATAGCAATTGACCCGATGACGAAACTTGCGGTGGCGAAATGGGAAGCTCCACCTTGGCATTTAGATTAATAGCTGTAGGTAAACGATTGAAGATATCAACTCCGGCTGCTGTTTGCAGAGTCACTTCCCCAATTTTTCCCTGCCATCCAACTTGTAAGGGAAAATTTGTAATTGATTCAGCACCGCGTTGCTCAAATAAGTTAAAACCCGTCTTGAAAAATATTTTATTGCCATTACTCAATCGAAACTGAGCCGTTGGTTCAAAAAATAAATTGCTTTGGCCAAAGTTATCTGTGTCATAGCGATAGTCTGTATAAATGCTTTCCAAAACTACATCCGGTGTTCTTGGTTCGGTGGAAGGTTTCGGTGGGCTAGAATTTTGTGGTGCTTCGGTGGAAGGTTTCGGTGGGCTAGAATTTTGCGGTGCTTCGGTGGAAGGTTTCGGTGAGCTAGAATTTTGCGGTGCTTCGATGGAAGGTTTTGGTGGTAATTGCAAATCAGGATTGAAGTTTTCAGGTGCCGCTATCAAAATAGGTGTTGGTTCAGGATTTACTTTGGTGACTCCCTCAGTGAATTCTGAAAGTGATTTCCAAGTCTGATGTGCTTGGGCAGCTTGTAACTTAGCTTCCGAGAATGTCCAAATCCCTATGCTACAAATTACTCCCAATTGAAGCTGTAGGCATCCCCAAATCAACCTAGTGGGTAAACTATGTCGAGAAATAAAGAGATCAAGTATAAAACTATCTACCATAGGTCGACACTATAGTTGTAAATAAAAAACTTGCCGCCAAAGAGTTTTCTGGCTGCTAGCTCATGTATTCGGCTTGGAATTATGATGCCCAAAATATATGCTTGTTAAGACATGGCAAAGGAAAAAGGCATAAGTTTTTATATACGTGCCCTTTGACTGCCTAATTAGGATTGTCTGCAAGTAAATCGGTAATAAAAATTTAATGTATATAAAGAAATATAGATTTAGCGATCGCACGGGCAATAGCTAGAACTCATAGAGGAGATATTACCATCACCAGTGAAATCGTTATTGGTAGCTGCTTGTAAGTCCGTTTGCCATTAACTTCTTAGTCTAATTCTTGGGGTTTTGCCGAGTCTTTTTACCAAATAAACCAGACATAGTTAATCCTGTTCCCAACAATCCCAGAAGCCCTAATCCATTCAAAAGTGGATAGATTCCCTCAAGATGAAAAATTTCACCCGTATGAATACTTAGGAGAAAGCTAGCAGGGACTCCTATATTCAGAGACCACTCACGAACAAATGTTGTTAACATCCCAGTCAATACGGTTAAAACAAGTGGCAGAGATATAATGATACCAAGGATACGATGATACTTACGAAATGAACGTTTCATAGCAATTCTCCAACTCTAGAAAGTTTTTCCAATTAAATGTAAGCACATTTTGTTGCGATGCACAGTCCCCAAAGCTTTATGGCAAAGAAATATAAGAATAAAATTTCTACGCACTATTCTGGGAAAAGGGGAAAGGATAAATTTGAATGTTTACCCTTTCCCCTTTTACCAAAAAGTATTGCCTTAAGTCTTAGAGGATGTTTGAAAAGTCCTCTTGTCGGTATCAAAAGTTTTAGATCCCCCTAAATCCCCCGATAAATTGGGAGACTTTGGTTCGGTTCCCCCCTTTTTAAGGGGAGCCAGCGCGGTCTTGGGGTCTCCCCAAGTGGAGCGACTGGCGTGGGTTAGGGGGGATCTAAATGTGCCTAAAGTCACAGGGAAACACTTTTCAAACAACCTCTTAAGCTCGGCAGTATGTTAAGTAACCATGCAGAATTAATTACAGTCATTGTGAGCGAAGCGAACGCGAACAGCGTCTCCAAGAGTTGCAATCCCAGCCCCCGCGTTTGCGAAGCGTGTCCGAAGGACTTATGCTTCATTTCGCTATCTCTACGAGACGCTAGCGCGTTAAGCGAAGCTATGCCGAAGGCTTTACGCTCCATTCGCAATGACATTGTATAATTAATTCTGTCTAACTACTTATTCTAGTAAATATCTGGTGAAAAAGAATGTAGAGACGCGATATATCGCGTCTCTACAAGGGTTCTGCATAACGCATATTTAATTTCTGGAGATGTCTAGTGAATAGTTACTGCGATCTTGACCAACTGCCAGCTGTTACCGTTGAGTCTGGTGTCTCTATCGCAGAGTTTTCAACATTGTCAACCTCAAGAGTTCGGAGCAATTCTCGAACTACATCTGTTGCTGGTCTTCCTGTCAAAGCACAATAGCATTCAAGTTTCTTCATTTCTTCCGTCGTGAGATTTACTGTTAGTCGTTTAACAGCCCATTTTTTATTCATGATCCTCTTTTATCTTTAAGATGTTGCTTTGTGTCGAAATCACCAAGTTATGAAGATTGTTCCCGCAGTGCATAACCTACACCACGGACTGTATGAATCAAACGCTTTTCATTATTCTCTTCCAATTTGAGTCGCAGATAGCGAATATATACCTCAATGATATTAGAATCACCCATGAAGTCATAACCCCAAACTTTTTCTAGAATTTGATCTCTAGTAAACACCTGACGGGGATGTGAGAGAAGATATTCTAATAAGTCAAACTCTTTTGCTGTTAACTCAATGCCTCGTTTTTCCCGAAAAACTTCACGGGTGCGGCGATTTAAGCTTAAATCTTCAAATTGCAACAAATCCTCGTCTATTTCTTGCGTGCGGCGCAGATGAGCGCGAATTCTCGCTAATAGTTCTTCAATGCTAAAGGGCTTAACGACATAATCATCGGCTCCTGCATCCAAACCGGCGACGCGATCGCTCACTTCATCTTTTGCTGTCAACAAAATTACTGGTACTGTACTACCCGTTGCTCGCAAACGGCGACAAATTTCCACACCTGTCAAACCTGGTAGCATCCAATCCAGAATGGCTAAATCTGGTGATGAGTCTCGGGCCAAGGTTAAACCAGCAATACCATCATGAGCTACACTTACTTTGTATCCTTCGCTACTAAGTTCTAATTCGACAAATCGCGCCAGTTTGACTTCATCTTCCACCAAAAGGATATGTGCTGTCATATTTTTGCGTATTGGTTTATTAAATAGCAAGATTCTCGACTTCTCTAAGAAATTGGGAATTTCATAAATCAGATAGAACTGCTATATGTAGGTAAACTGATTGTAAACGTACTTCCTTCCCCTAACTTTGATTGCACGCTTACACTACCATCCATACCTTCTACAAGTGTTTTGACAATAGATAAACCCAAACCACAACCCCCAGTAGTGTGAGAGCGCGATTCATCTACGCGGTAAAATCTCTCAAATATCCGCGCTTGCTGTTGCAAAGGAATGCCATAACCTTGGTCACAAACTTGAATAATTGCCTTGTCTTGAAGTTGATTTAATTTTAAAATTATATGTGTATCGGCATCAGAATAGTTAACAGCATTATCAATCAAATTTAATAATACTTGTTTGAGGCGACTATAGTCGGCTTTTATCTCAATTGGGTAAATCTCTGACTCGATTTTAATTATGCGATCGCTATATTTTTCTGCCATCATCACAACTTCTTCAACTAAGTCATTCAACACATAAGATTTCATCTGAAAATATAAGTAACCATTATCTGCTCGTGCTAAATCAAGTAAATCTTGTAGCAGCCGGATAGTGCGTTCAGCTTCCGATGCAGCAGTTTCTAAAGCTTCTTGTTGGGTTTGAGTTAAGTTATTTTGCCTTCGCAAGACGCTTTGCAAGTAACCATGTACAATTGTTAATGGCGTACGTAACTCGTGAGAAACATTACTCACAAATTCTCGTTCTTGCTCCCAAGATTGCGAGAGGCGCGATAATAGCATAGTTAAGGTTTGAGCCAATTCTTTAACTTCGCTGGGTGCATTATCAAGATATAGCTGCGCTTGTCCTAAATCTTCAGCCGAAATCACAGAAGCCATTTGATTTAGCTGACGTAGAGGTTGTAAAGAATGCTTAATATAAAATGCGATCGCAACAGTTAAAATAATAATTGCCAAAATACTAATAATACCTAAACTCTGCACCATTCCTAGAAACATTCTCTGTTCGCGGGTAATATCCTTGACTACAAATAACTCACCCAGGAACTTACCTTTAACTTGCACAGAACTAACACATAAAACAAAGTAGCTTTGGTTCACTTTATAAACTTGTGCTTTAATTGGTATCTTAGTCAAAGACATTAATTGATCTATCGTAGTATCAGGTAACAAATTTAAAGGTGTAGATTTGACTAAAATTTTATTATCAGGACTTTTTAGCCATAATAATGTGTTGGTATTTGCCAAGTTATTAATAGCCTTTTGCAACCCAGTTTCAGGTTGCATCATTTCACTATAAATTTGCACATCTTGCGGCAAGCGCTTGGCAATTTGTTCTATATTATGCTTATGACCATCAATCAAAATTTCTTGCATTTTCCAACTAGCCCATGTAGCAAGGCTACCTAAGACCAAAGCGGAAAATGCACCAATACCAATTGTGAGGCGTGACTGTAATGAAAATGGGTCTATATTTATCCAAACTTTTCTGATTTGCTTCACTGTTCTGGTTGCGTTTTAGATGTTGGAGAAGGCTCAATCAATAAAATCAGACTGGTAAATGTAAAGTTATTATCAACCGCTACATCTTTAGTTATAGCTGATTTGAACTTACCTCTATTGGATACCTACAGTGAAAAGGCTAACCATTCCAAAAAGATCGCTAAATATTTTTATTTCATTACCCTTTCAACTTGGCAAATCCTTCTCTAAGGATAATTTAAAATAATTAAATTAATTTGCGCTGAGAATTAGCTTAAAATTTATACTTTTGTATCTCTTACCTATGTTTTCTTGTTGGAATGCAAGGATTGGCACCTCCTAAATAATAAAAATTAGTTAATTTTTTCACAATTAAAATCGGATTCTTATAAGTACCTAAACAGAATTAATTACACAATGTCATTGCGAATAAAGCAAAGCGTAATGAAGCAATTCCAACCCTTGCGATTGCAACGCTGTGCTAGCAATGACTGTAAATATTTTTGTCCAACTACTTATACAGAAAAATTTGGATATCATTTTAAATAGGGTGGATATGTAGAGATTTTCCACATAATCATAAGTTAGCTGTGCATTCAGGTGAGGTGTTGTGAGATTTCTTTTTCCTAGTGACTACTTTAATCCAAAGAAAGCGGATGCAGCATACCTAGAACAAGTTGCTTCTATGGAAGATGCAGGGTTTGTAACTTCTGTTGTTTCTTTAGAGTTGCTGGCATCTGGTTCATCAAAGATTATTCCAATCCCATATCCAGGTTCAAAAGTTGTCTACCGGGGTTGGATGCTTTCACCCTCTGATTATGAGTTATTGGTTAGTCTCGTGGAGAGTACGGGGGCAAGCGTCTTGACTTCTAAAGTTGAGTATCTAGCCACACACTATCTTCCAAACTGGTATCCTTTGATTGCCGATTTAACTCCAGAGACTAAATTCTATTCTATCAATGATGATTTAGAGAGTGAGTTGAACAAACTTGGCTGGAACAAACTTTTTATCAAAGATTACGTTAAGTCTCTCAAAACTTCAGTTGGTTCCATAATTGATAAACCTTCAGAAATCGCAACAGTGATATCTGAAATGCAGAAGTTTCGGGGCAGTATTGAAGGAGGTATTTGTGTGCGGCGGATTGAAGATTTTGTACCCGAAACAGAGAAACGTTATTTTGTTGTGTCTGGTAAACCTTTTGCCGCTTTACAAGATGAAGAAGTGCCAGACATTGTTGAAGAGTGTGCAAAGCGCATTGGAAGTCAATTCTTTTCTGTGGATGTAATAGAACGTAGAGACGGCACTAAGCGGATCGTAGAAATTGGTGATGGGCAGGTATCAGATATTGTCGGATGGACGGCTGAACGTTTTGCTCAACTTTGGGTTTAGGTTGATTCGTTTAGTTAGCGATCGCTCCTCTTAGACAGTCCAGCACTATTCCTACACTATTGCTTGGTATCTAACTGCGATCGCTTTTAATTATATTAGCTGATACCTCCGAAGATACAGCCGACGGCGGAATAATTTTAAGACCATATTTAGAAGCAGCTAGCAACATTGACACCACTTATTCTTGTTTATCTAATTTTTGTATAAATTTCCATTTAATCAAGCCAAAATTCATCAGCTTATTGTATACAAATAGCATATCTCTCTAGTAAAATTTTTCTATGAAACTAGTACAGCCTAGCCCAAATAACTATCCAGTCGATTTTTGAAATTATTTTTATAACCCATGCAATAGGCATCCATGAGCAAAACCAGTGATGAAGAAATATTGTTGCACAACCAAACCTGGCAGCGTGAGCGGCAAATTATAGTACGTTTATCTTCTTTAAACTATCGGACTGGCGAACTAGGTAGCTATTTGCACAATATTGCCTGTGGAGTCAGCGAACTTATTAGAGTTGATTGGACAGTTGTTACTTTTTGCGAAGAGGGATTTGAAACTGTTCTAGCGAGTAGTCTCGAAATGGGCGAGGGCGAACATATTTATTCACTACATGGTTTACTAACTGGTACTGTTATCCAAATGGGTCAATCATTAGCTGTAAAAGATGCTCGAAAATACCCAGAATATGGACAAGCTCCAGAAGGTTATTGTGCATATTTAGGGATACCATTGAGGACTGCTGAGAATAAAGTGATTGGTACTATCTGTTCTTTTAATCATCAGCCACGTGATTTTACAAAAGAAGATATCCAAATTGTGGAATTGTTTGCTGAACGAGCGGCAACAGCAATTGACAACTATCATCTTTACCAGCAACAGTGTCAATTTAATCATATTTTGGAAGCTGAGGTAGAAAAACGCACCGTAGAATTACAAGCAGCCCAAGCCAAGCTTTTAGAACAGGAACGACTAGCAGCAATTGGTGAATTTGCTGCTATTATTGTGCATGAAATTCGTAATCCCTTGACTACAATGATTATGGGATTAAAGTATTTCCAAAAAACCATTCTGGCTGAATCTGCTCAAGAGCGATTAGCATTAGCACTGAGCGAAGCTAGTCGTTTAGAACGTCTGCTAAGTGAAATTTTGCTCTACGCCAAGCCCCAGGTGTTGAACCTTTGTGAATTAGATGTGAATGAATTCATTCGTGAGTTGCTGGTATGCATTCGTGAAATGCCAGAAGCTCTGGAACGACAAATTGAATTTATTCCGGCATTGCCTACGGTAAAAATTTTGGGAGATAAAGACAAACTTAAACAAGTATTTATCAACATTCTTCGTAATGCTTGCGAGGCAATTGCGGTAGGAGATATCGTTAAATGGAAAGTAGATTGTTCCCATATAAATAAAGTCTATATTAATGTCCACAATGGCGGTGAGTCAATTCCATCAGAATTTATCGCCAAGCTTTCTCAGCCATTTTTCTCCACAAAACCTTGTGGCACTGGGCTAGGGCTTGCTATTACTAAACGCATCGTCAATGCTCATAATGGGGAACTGTTAATTTCTTCTGACCCCTTAACAGGCACTACTGTGAGTGTTCAATTACCTATAGTTCCTCTTCTGAGCTTTTAATTGATATGGCGATTTTATTTAAGATTTCTATAGACAGAATTGCATAATTTATAAACATAATTGACATATAAATGAAAAAATATCAACTCAGCCCAAAAAACTGGTCACAAGAAACTTATATTAAAGCTTTAAAAAAAGCAGCATACGCACATCAAGGTCAAACAATTCCAGGTTCAGAAATACCTTACCTGATGCATTTGAGTTTTGTAAGTATGGAAGTAATTGCAGCCCTAAGTATAGAAACGGAACATAATGGAAATCTTGCTATTCAATGTGCTATTTTACATGACACAATTGAAGATACCAACACAACATTTGAAGAAATAAAAACAGACTTTGGTGAATCAGTAGCTAATGGTGTACTTGCACTAACCAAAGATAAAACTTTAGCTAAACATCTCCAAATGGTAGATAGTTTGCAAAGAATAAAAAAGCAACCTCAAGAAATATGGATGGTAAAATTAGCAGATAGAATCAGTAACCTCCAAGCACCACCAGATTATTGGACTCAAGATAAAATTATTCGATATCGAGAAGAAGCTATTCAGATTTATGAAACTTTGCAGGATGCAAGTCCGTTTCTAGCTTCCCGCTTGGCAAAGTTAATTGAAGATTACAAAGCATTTATTAAGTAAATAGTCTTTTGTGAGTCAAATCACACTAGCAACTTAAGGACTGCAATAACATTATGTTCATACATAAATTCTTACATAGAAAATGATGGAATTACTTGAACTAATGTTAGTGCTAGCTACAGTAGTTGGTGTTACCGATGGGAACACCATTTTGGTTAAAGATAATACCGGACAAACAATTCCAGTCAAGCTAGCGTGTATTAATGTACCAAAGGCTTTAGCATCAACACAAAAGTTAAAACAGTTACTACCACCTAAAACTCCTGTCGTGATTAGAAGTACAGAACAACTCGAAAGTGGTCGTACAGTTGGAGAAGTTTTTGTGGATAATCGGTCAGTAAATCTCCTTTTGGTAGAGTCAGGTAATGCTGTCGTTGACCGAGAATCTTTACAAAATTGCTACGAGAGCAAAACTCAATTTTTAATTGCAGAAGCTAATGCTAAAAATAAGCATCTGGGATTGTGGCAGCAATCAAAAGTGCAATTGAAGTTTCATGCGAAGTAATATCTATCAAGTCTGGTTTTTCACAATTATATTCAGAGCTAAGTAGGTGGGTGAGAAAATTTATAACTATGTCATTGCGAACGCAACGAAGTGGAGTGAAGCATAAGTCCTTCGGACACGCTTCGCGAACGCAAGGTTTTCACCGCTTTTACTTTTCGTTACATAGTTAGGTTCATTTGTGCCTACCTACTTAATCGATATTAGATATCCGACTTTTAAATAAGTCGGGTATCTAAAAAGCGTGAATTTTTACAAATTTAGATAGGATATCTATAGGTTGCTTTTTTTATATCATCAATCAATTCATCAATCCTTGATTGAGTAGTGTTCCAAGAACACATAAAACGTACTCCTCCTACACCGATAAATGTATAAAACTGCCAGTTATTTGCTTTTAAACTGTGAATTACTTGTTCAGGTAATTTAACAAATACAGCGTTGGCTTCTCTAGGAAACATCAACTCAACACCTTCTATATTTAATAGTTGATTTTCTAAGTATTCAGCACATTGATTAGCATGTCTGGCATTCTTTAGCCAAGCACCAGTCTCCAATAAACCCAACCAAGGAGCAGAAATAAACCGCATTTTTGAGGCTAGCTGCCCTGCTTGCTTGCATCGATAATCAAAATCTTCTGCTAACTCTTTGTTGAAGAAAATAATGGCTTCACCTAATGCCATTCCATTCTTTGTACCACAAAAGCACAACACATCCACTCCACTTTTCCAAGTAATTTCAGCAGGGCCTTTATTCATAGCGGCAACTGCATTTGCAAAACGAGCGCCATCCATGTGAATCTTTAAGTTATACTTTTTTGCTACTTCTTTAATTTGTAGAAGTTCTTCAATAGAATATAAAGTCCCTAATTCAGTTGATTGTGTAATACTAATAACTTTAGGTTTGGGATAATGAATATCAGTGCGTCTAGTAACAACTGCTTCTATAGCTTCTGATGTTAACTTGCCATTTTTACCTTGAGCTAGTAAAAGTTTAGAGCCATTAGATGCAAATTCAGGTGCGCCACATTCATCTGTTTCTATGTGAGATGTTTCATGACAAATGACGCTGTGATATGACTGACAAAGAGCAGCTAAAGATAAAGAATTTGCAGCCGTCCCATTAAAGGTAAAAAATACTTCGCAATCAATTTCAAAGAGTTCCCGAAAATAATCTGCGGCTTTTTGAGTCCATTCATCATTTCCATAAGCTGGTACACTACCTTGATTGGCCCTAATCATATATTCAAGCGCTTCTGGACAAATGCCAGAGGAATTATCGCTTGCAAACTGTTCTAAGTTTCTACTCATAATTTCTATTTTGATTTTTAACAGTAATTTTTACAATATTAATAAATATTTTGGGCAACTGCCAACTCCCAGATTAACGGTAGATATGACTAACTTATTAAGTTATCTAATGACTCTGTTAATTAAATGAAATTCCTATATTTTGCATTAGAATATTAATTAGTTTTCGTGTTTGTAGCTTTACTTGGAATATTTATAAGCTCATTTAGTATCAATACTATTCACTTAAGGCAAGAGACGCGATGAATCGCCGTCTCTACAATAATCATTTTTTCGTCTTGACGGCGATTTATCGCGTCTTTGTGATGAATCATCGCATCTTTACGCTCTAGAATTTCCATCAAAAAACCTTAACCGAACCGTATTGCATTTAGTATATTTATACTGTTAAATAAATTACTTTAATGATGTCTAGAGAAAACTGGGGTCTTAGTTTCCATCTACTGAGATGTTAAATTACTACGGTATCTTCGTCAGCCTTGGGTTGAGGCGATTTTGGAAGGTTAAAGATCGCAAATAAAGCAAATAACTAAATATTATGCTAGAAAAATAGAGTTTGCTAATTAGAATGCTAATCATATACTTATAATGTACTATACAATGCCCTACCAATAACTATGACATCACTATTGGGCTGCTTCCTTGCAAGGGTACAAATTGGTGAACCCTGCCCAAGGCACTGGTTTAGCAATGACTAATGACTAAATAACTAATGACTGAACCATTGATTGAACTGAAAGGTGTTTCTAAGTCCTTTGGTAGCCATAAAGTTCTAGATAATGTAGACTTAAGCATTTACCGCGGAGAAGCACTAGGGATTATTGGCCCATCGGGTACTGGTAAATCAACAATCTTACGGGTAATCGCGGGGTTACTTGCTGTTGATGAAGGAGAGATTTATGTACAAGGAGTACGGCGAGAGGGTTTGATTGAGGATGGTGGCCAGCAGGTTGGCATTGGTATGGTGTTTCAGCAGGCGGCGCTATTTGATTCGCTGACGGTGGAGGAGAATGTGGGATTTTTACTTTATCAAAATTCAAAGCTACAGCGATCGCGAATTCGAGATTTGGTAAAAGAAAAATTGGAGATGGTAGGTTTGCCAGAAGTAGGCAACCTTTACCCAGCCGAACTTTCGGGGGGAATGCGAAAACGGGTAAGTTTTGCCCGTGCGATTATGTCTAACCCCGATAATCCCTCAGAAAGCCCAGAAGTTCTACTATACGACGAACCGACAGCCGGACTCGATCCTATTGCCTCAACAGTAATCGAAGATTTAATCCGCCATTTGCAATGTTTACATGGAGTTTGTAGTACCTATGCCGTTGTTACCCACCAAGATAGTACTATCCACCGTACAACTGATAGACTTATATTTCTCTATGAAGGTAAAGTGCAGTGGCAGGGTACAGTTGGTGAAATATACAACACAGAAAATCCGTTGATCAAACAATTTATTAGTGGTAGTGTGCAAGGGCCGATTAAAGTCGTTGGCTAGAAAGTTAAAAGTGAGAAGTTAGGAGTTAAAAGTGAGGAGTCAATAGGACTTACCCAAAAATAAAAGTTGTAAGGGAAATTCATAAATTGCTCCTACACTAAAATAACGGTTTAAGCTATTGTTTGCCTAAGTCCTTGTTAAGAATAAAGAGCGAGAATTAAATTCAACTTCTAATTCTTGTACAGACGCGATTAATTGCGTCCCTACTCCTCACTTTTAACTCATAATTTGGTTGTTGGTGGAGGCAAAAAAATGCGAGGTCTTATGACAAGCCGCTTCGCTTCTGGGCGAACATTTAGAGAAGGCTCTGTGGGGTTGCTACTTCTGTTAGGAATAGGAGTATTTGGGTTACTCTTTCTGTGGTTAAATAGATTTACTGCTGCTGGCCGTTCATACAAAATTATTGTAGAATTTGCTAACGCTGGCGGAATGCAGAAAGGGGCAGTAGTTCGCTATCGAGGTGTTAAAGTAGGAACTATTTCCCAAGTTCTACCAAAAGCTAATGCCATTGATATAGAGATTGAAATAGCCCAAAGCGATCTAATTATCCCCCGGAATGTAGTGGTGGAAGCTAATCAAAGTGGATTAATTAGCGAAAGTATTATCGACATTACGCCAAAAACAACCTTACCTAATGGAATTGTACTTGCTAAACCCCTAGATAGAAGTTGTGATACCAGCCTGATTGTCTGTAATGGTTCTCGGTTAAAAGGTCAGATTGGTATCAGTGTTGACGATCTAATTCGCAGTTCAACTGAGCTAGCCTCTGCATACAATGACCCCAAATTTTATAGAAATGTCAATAGGGTTTTGGAAAGTACCACAGGCGCAGCATCTAGTTTTACTGAGCTAAGTCAGGATTTACAAGGTTTGACCAAAAGCTTGCGACAACAACTAAATACATTTTCTGCTACAGCTAATTCAGTACAACGAGCGACAAACCAACTTAATACATCGGCGAGTCAAACACTAAATAAATTCGGTACAACTGCAACTCAAGCAAATAATTTACTCACCAATCTGGATAATCTGTTAACAACAAATCGTTCTTCACTAGTTGGCGCTTTAAATAATATCACGGAAACCAGCAACCAACTACGTGTTACAGTCAGTAGCCTATCACCATCTGTCAATCGATTGACTAAAGGAGAATTACTCAACAATTTAGAAACTCTTTCAGCAAATGCAGCCCAAGCTTCAGCTAATTTACGCGATGCTTCTAAAACTTTAAACGATCCTAAGAATGCAGTGCTGCTGCAACAAACTTTAGATTCAGCAAGAGTCACCTTTGAAAATACCCAAAAAATTACATCTGATTTAGATGAATTGACAGGCGATCCTAAATTCCGCAAAAATTTACGGCAATTGGTGAATGGTTTAAGTGGTTTAGTCTCTTCTACACAAGAGATGCAACAACAGGTGCAAGTTGCTACTACTCTAGATTCGGTAAAAGCTGCTGTGAGAAAACCAAACAATCTAATTCCTCCGCCAACACCAACTAAACAGGCGATGTCTAATGAGAAGTCGCTACCCGTCTATATAGTTAATCCCTTACCTGCTAATTTTGAAAGTATTGACACGAACCTTGAACCAAACCCCACTCCGTCTATTCCTAATTCATCTCAAGAAGTTTTGTTGAAACAATTGCGGGAGTATGGTAAGCAACGGGAGCAACTGGAGACAGGAAAATAAGCAATACAGCTTGACAATTTTAAGTGACATATTTTACTCTTTACAAGAGTTTAATTTAAATTAGGACTTATGTACTCGTGAGGACAAACTAAGCCTGTGCGATTACAACTCTTGGAGATGCTCCACGAAAGCTTTGCTCGTAATGACGTAAAATCTGTCCGTGCGTAAGTCTACGCGGTGTGCAACTTTCTCTCAAACCTAACCCCCAGCGCCTTCCCTACGTTCGCATGGCGGCACGAGTGTCGGAAGGGGAGCAAGACTTAAGGGAGCATCCCAAATGTGTAAAAACATGGATTGTCATTGCGAGCGTAACGTAGTGAAGCGAAGCAATCGCAACATCTGTACTTTGCGTTCGCGAAGCGTGTCCGAAGGACTTATGCTTCATTCCGCTTTGCTCCATTCGCAATGACAACTTATCATCTTGGTAAATTTGCTTGCATTGGGATGCTCCCAGACTTAAAGACTCTCCCCGAAGCGGAGCTACGGTGTACACACAAGTCTGAAATAGCTGAAAAACCCAAGGTTTTACCCCACCCTAACCCTCCCCGTATGTATTGGGGAGGGAACAAGATTTTCCGGTTTCCCCCCTTTATAAGGGGGGATTAAGGGGGGTAATTCGACTTGTGTGTACACCGTAGCCGAAGCGGAGAGAGGAATGGAAGCGGAGTTCCAAGTACTGAGTAATTAGCATTACTAAACCGCCACTAATCCAGTAAGTATCAAGCGCCATACTTGGGCAAAGTCCCTATCTATATCTGGATTGTTCCATTCGGATGCGTGTGCTGGATGGTGAAATCGAACTGTCGCTTGAAATACTGCCTTGGCTGCTGCTTGCGGATCGGTTACTCTAAACTCGTTAGTGGAAATACCGCTCTCGACGATCGCAGTGATTTGCCTAAGCAGTTCAGCAATGTGAGCTTCAACTACCCCTCGCGCCTCTTGGGTAATCGCTGAATAGGTTGCAAATAACTCTGGTTCTTTTAAGACTTTTTGACGTTTCAGAGTCATGAGTTGCTCAAACCATCGGTGCAACCGTTCTCTGGCGGAACCTGGCTCTTGGGCGATCGCTGCTAGGGGTGTGGAAACCCGATGCAGCCACCGTTCTGCCACTGCATCGCGCAGGGCAGCTTTGCTGGGAAAATGCCGATAAATCGTGCCGTGGCTCACCTCTAAAAAGCGAGCCACATCGACGACTGTTGCCTTTGCCAGACCGTAACGACGCAAAACTTCTTCTGCTGCGTCGAGAATCCGCTCCGGTGTCAAAGGTGAATCATTCATGCGATAACTTTTTTACCTCTTTTCACTATCGAGCATTGCCATTTGTTCTGGGTTATAGCGATCGCCAGCTACGGCATTTAGTGGCACGGCTGCCTCAATCCGGGCGATATCATCCTTATTTAAGTGTAAATCCAATGCACCCAGAGCTTCATTTAA
The DNA here is from genome assembly GCF_026127265.1 of Nostoc sp. KVJ3. Classification (GTDB taxonomy): domain Bacteria; phylum Cyanobacteriota; class Cyanobacteriia; order Cyanobacteriales; family Nostocaceae; genus Nostoc. The sequence continues at coordinate 557,216 of NZ_WWFG01000002.1, read as the reverse complement.
GCGATCGCAACGCCGTGCGCCAATTAGCGGTATGATATCTTTCCCCCGCGACAGCACCCAAGCAATTGCCACTTGAGCAACCGTTGCATTCTGTTCTTCGGCAATCAGGCGCAGGGCTTCGACTAGCAACAAATTGCGATCCAAATTCTCTCCAGAGAAGCGGGGTAAATGTACTCGATAGTCTTGCACTTGCTCAGAGCGTTCTTTCGACCAATAACCGCTCAACAATCCCCGTGAGAGGACTCCATAAGCGGTGACAGCAATGCCCAATTCCCGCACCGTTGGCAGGATGTCATCTTCAATGCCACGACTCAGGAGGGAATATTCAATCTGAAGCGAAGCGATTGGATGAATCCTATGAGCGCGGCGAATTATATCTGCACCCACTTCAGATAAACCAATCTGGCGAACATATCCAGCTTTCACCATTTCGCTAATCGCCCCAATAGTCTCTTCAATAGGCACTTTCGGATCGAGCCGGGCTGGTTGGTAAAGGTCAATGTAATCGGTTCCTAGTCGTTTCAATGTATAAGCAAGTGAAGTCTTTACGGCTTCAGGGCGACCATCGAAGCCGATAAAGTTGCCATCAGGAGAGCGCAGCGCACCGAATTTAACTGCAATGAAGACATTTTCCCGCCGTCCTGTTAAGGCTTCGTTTAGCAGCAGTTCATTGTGTCCCATGCCGTAAAAGTCGCCTGTATCTAGTAAGTTAATACCTGCATCAAGCGCTGCATGAATTGTTGCAATACTTTCCTTGCGATCGGCTGGCCCATAAACATCAGACATACCCATACAGCCAAGCCCAAGCGCCGATATTGTTGAACCGTTTTTTCCCAGTTGACGCGACAACATAGCAATTTCTCCACTGTGGTGATAAAACTATGATACCAATCAGATGACAAAAATCAATATCTGTCATTCAATCTTTGTTAAGAATTTATTCGCATCATGTCTGATTAGCCGTGCTGTAGGAGCGATCGCTATTTGTTATTTTTTACTCAAGCCAGGGAACTCTATGAATACGATTCAGGAATTCGCGCAGCATTGACTACAGAAAGGCTTCCGTATGGTAGCAACTGGCTGTGGGTTTATTGGAACTGTGTTGTAAGGATAATTTAGAGTTTTGAGGAGCGGCTAATGGATAAATCAATTATTCAGTTGGTTGACGAATTACCGACTGACAATATCACTGTCAAAGTTTTAAAGGCTCTTGATTACGTAGCACCAGGTGAGTGGAGCAATTTGACGGGGTTTGATAATAGTATTCGCAGCATTACTGGAGTTACCGATGCTAAGGTAATTCAGAGAATCCGCGATCGCTCTGTCGTTTTATACGAAGATCCTCAAAAAGGCTACCAGTTTGCAATTAAACTTTATCAAACAATTGATAAAGCAGACACAGCTATGGGAACGGCGGCTTTAGCGAATAAGCTTAGTGAGAAAATTGGCTTTCTCTCTTTTTTAGGCAACATTACTCCCAAAGCTGATGTCACTCAATCCATTGACTTAGCGCTGAAAATCGCCGTTGAAATCATCGCCTTTTGCAAACTAAATGGCATTCCTCAACCTAACCCCCAAGAGTTTGCAAATTCCCTTGGTAACAACTATCAAGATGCATCCCTAATACGGATGGTAGCTTTAGTTTGTATAGACGGAATTCTGCCATTAGGCCCTGACTTTCTTAGCAAAATTCATAACGTTATTAGTGGCGCTGATACTAGCGCAATAACTCAAAATCCGGTTTTCTCGGCTATCAATAACTTTCTTCCTGGTAGTAATCCCTCTGATAAAGTTGGTTTTCTCAGTCAGAGTTTTAACTCCGTCCAAGGCTGGATGAATGATTTAGTATCTAAAACAGGCATAACCCCGCAATCAATTTCTAGTAACTTGGGTAATTTTATTCAGATTGCTGATGATAATTTAGATTTTGTTGCTGCATTTCTAGATCAAACTACCAATTACTACGAACATACAGGAACTCAAACTGTCGCTCGTGGCTTGATTTTGGAAGCATACACTTTAGTTAAAGAAGAAATTAAACAAGAGCAACAAAAGCCGATCCAAGATGTTTCGTCTGCTTCTGCTGTCAAGTCAGATAATAATCAGTATGAAGTCAGCAAAACAGTAGAAGTTTGGGATAGTGAAGAGGAAGATTGGTATCAGGGAACAATTGAGAAAATCAAAGATGACCAATTCTTTATTCATTACCTCGGCTATGGTTCATCTTATGACGAGTGGGTAGGCGAAGATGACATTCGGACTCGCGATCTTCGCGCTGCTGATGATAATGGATATGCAGTGGGTCAAAAAGTAAAATGTTGGGATGATGAGCAAGAGGCTTGGTATTCTGCAACGATTCAGCAAATCCAAAATCAGCAATACTTTGTTCACTATGCTGGTTATGACTCATCTTATGATGAGTGGGTTGATAGCGACGAGATTTCTTAACTATTGAATTAGCACTCTCATGGGCTATTCGCTGTCGCGCCCTGTGCTAGCATACATATCAATCCTAAATCATTCGTGAAAGCTCAGATCCCCGACTTCTTTGAGAAGTCGGGGATCTGAACGTTGCGAATTTTTATTAGATATCTCTATAAATTAATTTTGCGTTGGCGGAAATCTTTCAGATGACAGAAGAATTCAATATACAGGGTGCAGAGAAGCTGGTGGCGATCGCAGATCAATTCGCTCAACAGGGAAAGGTTATAGGCGTTAAAGCGTTTGGAAGTGGTAATATTAATGACACCTTTTTAGTCACTCTAGATTCCTCAGAAGAACAATATTTTGTCCTGCAACGCATCAATACGCAGGTGTTTCGTCAGCCAAAACTGATTATGCAGAATATGTGTACCTTTACTGAACATATTCATAAAAAGTTACAGCATACCCCCCTCAATCGTCGTTGGGAAGTACCGCGCGTACTATTAACTAAGGATGCTCAAGACCACTGTCAGGATGCAGATGGCTCCTTTTGGCGGGCGATTAGCTTTATTGAAGGCTCCCAGTCTTTTGATACTATGGGCGATCGCACACAAGCGCAAGAAATCGGTTATGCGTTGGGGATGTTCCACAATCTGATTAGCGATTTGCCACCAGAAAAACTTGCTGATACCCTTCAAGGATTCCATATTACACCGCTTTATCTCCAGTATTATGAAAAAGTTTTTGCGACAGCTAGTTTATGTAAAAATACTGAGTTTGATTATTGTTTGCGATTTGTTAGCGATCGCCAAGCCTTTGCACATATCCTAGAAAATGCCAAAGCTGAGGGTAAATTACCCCTGCGTCTGATGCACGGCGATCCAAAAATCAATAACGTCATGTTTGACATTGCTACCCAGCAAGCCGTGAGTGTGATAGACCTGGACACCGTTAAACCCGGTCTGGTACATTACGATATTGGTGATTGTTTGCGATCGGGCTGCAATCCGGCTGGTGAAGAAACCGAGAATTGGGAAAGTGTTTATTTTGACACCGACTTGTGTCAGGGAATCTTACAAGGCTATCTCTCTGTAGCAAAAGCGTTTCTTACTGAGAATGACTATGCATACATATATGATGCCATCCGTCTCATCGCCTTTGAATTAGGATTGAGATTTTTTGCGGATTATTTAGCTGGGAATGTTTACTTTAAAGTGAAGCACCCAGAACATAACTTGGCAAGAGCGATCGTTCAGTTTAAGCTTACCGAAAGTATCGAATCTCAAGAAATGCAGATTCATAACATTATCAAAGATATGAAATGAACGAGCAGACATTTTTCCTACAACCCTTTCCTTCTAATGAATCGCCGCCTAATTTGAAAATTTCAGGTAATATTGCCCGAAATGGTAATAAACTTGCCATCCGCTATATGCTTGAAGGCGATTTAAATGAAATTGCGATTTTTCCCATATCAAACACACCATCACGCAAGCATGAATTGTGGAAAGATACCTGCTTTGAGTTCTTTCTTGGCATCAAGAACTCTGCGCGATATTGGGAATTCAACCTCTCACCCGCCGGACACTGGAATGCCTATCGCCTTGATGGTTATCGTCAAGGAATGCAAGAGGAAATAGCTTTTGAAAAACTCCAGTTTGATGTTCAAAATCAAGGCGAAGGTTTAGCACTTGTGTTGGATCTTGATTTGGGTAAAATCATTTCTGTAGAGCAAGCAATTGAAGTTGCCATTACTACTGTTATTAAAGATAGAGGCGGTGAGGTGACTTACTGGGCGTTAACTCATGTAGGCACAGAGGCTGATTTTCATCTACGAGACAGTTTTATTATTCAGTTGTGAGTTATATCTGAAATTAATATGGGAATATTAGCAGGGTATCGACTCCTGAGTGAGGGAGTCAAATTTGTTAAGGACTGAACATGAGTACAATAAAACTTATTTTCATTGTTTTTATCTTGATATCTGCTATGGGGGCGTGGTGGAAAGCTGGCTTCAGATGCCCAATATACATTCATGCGATCGCGTGTTTCGCAACTGCTTTGGGATTCTTTATCACTAACAATAACGCTGCTAAAATAAATCTATAACTAATTGATGCCCTATCCATTCTATGACCATAGCTCAAGAATTAGATTCTCAACAAGGCATCCCTCAAGATGTTATTTTTCCCCCTGGTGATTTATATAGTGATGAACCTCCTTTGGAAACTGAATTACATTTACGGCAAATAATTTTACTTTTAACATGTCTAGAATGGCTGTGGCGAGATAGAAATGATTTCTATGCAGCGGGAAACCTGACTATATACTACAGTCCACACCAACGCAAATCAGAATACTTTCGAGGCCCAGACTTTTTTGTAGTGTTCGGAACCCAACGGAAAACCCGTAAAAGTTGGGTAGTTTGGGAAGAAGATGGTAAATATCCGAATTTAATTCTGGAAATTTTGTCAGACTCAACAGCGAAGACAGACAAAGGTTTAAAAAAAGAAATTTATCAAGATACTTTCCGAACCCCTGATTATTTTTGGTTTGATCCATACACATTAGAATTCGCAGGATTTCATTTAGTAGATGGAAAATATCAACCTCTGCAACTAAATAAACAAGGACATTTATGGAGTCAACAGTTAGGGTTATATCTAGGAATTCATGAAGGACTATTGCGGTTTTTTACACCAGATAGACAATTAGTACCAACACCTGAAGAAAGAGCCGAAGAGACAGAACAAAGATTAGAACATGTAGAACAAAAGGCACAACGTTTGGCAGCAAAATTGCAAGAGTTAAATATTGACCCAGATACAATTTAGACTACTGCGATCGCATTGATAATATAAGCTATGAAATTCGCAGTACAATCAATGAGTTAAAAAGTTTGCTTTTCACATCTTTATACAAGGAAAAGGCAACCAAATAAATGAAAAAACGCAAGCATCACAACAACAAGGGTAAACAGCAAATTCGTTCGCATAAAACCTTAATGCAAGTGCAGTGTATAGCTCAACGCTTACGAATTCCCTTTACTTGCTTAAAATCGGCTAAGAGGCGCGACAATAGTTAATGCTATTAGCAGTGGAAATTGACAGTAGTAGAAGTCTCTTGCTCCCTGCTGGTAGTTAGCGGGTTTTTCGGGTTGCACTACTCCAGGTTTCAAAATGGACGAGGTTTAACAGTTTTCTATCTAGGAAACACTTGGTATTGCAGAACGAATTGCACTAATAAAATTCTGAGCATAATTCTGCGTCGAGAAATCTAAGGCGCGTTGTCTAGCAGCTATTCCTGCACTTTGGGCAAATTCTTGCTCGTCAAGATAGCGGAGAATTGCGATCGCTAATTTATCCGCATCGCCGTAAGGTGTTAATAGTCCATTCATCCCATCGGTAATAATCTCTGTCGGGCCGCCTGCATCGCCAGCAATCACAGGTTTACCCAACGCCATCGCCTCAATAATCACAATTCCAAAGGGTTCCTTATCCGAAGCATGAACGAATACATCCATCGCCTGTACCCACTCCGGGATATTACGCTGTAGTCCAGCCATAATTACTTGCTCTTTCAAGCCCAATTTTATGATTTCGGCTTTTAAAAAGTCCTCATAATCCGCTTCCAAATCGTGCTTCCCGCCAACCACTACACAATGAGCATCAGGATACTTCTGTAAAATTTTCGGCATCGCTTGCACCAATACGTGCATTCCTTTCCATCGTTGCAATCGTCCCACAATTCCAATCAACGGGCAGTGTAAGGGTAAACCGAGTTTTCGCCGTGCTTCTTCAGGAGTTGGTAAAGCATCAGGCTCAAATCGGTCTAGTGCTACACCAGGATAAACCAAAGGTGTTGGTCTGTGCGGCCAAATCTCTGCTTGTGCTTGCTTGCCATCTTGGGAAAGGGTGATAATTGCTTGTGCTGGGATTAAAGTGGCGAGTCGCACCAACCAAGTTTTATTACTAGGCACTTCTAGTTGATACCACACAGCAGGTAAACCCGCTAGCATGGCCGCCAAACCTCCAGATATATGCGTAATCCACATCCAATTGACAATTATATCTGCACGTTCGCGGCGTGCGATCGCAGCTATCCGAAAAACAGCGCCAATAAAACGGTGGATTTGGCGTAAACGTCCACTTTCCACAACTCGCGCATCAATACCGAGAGACTTGACTTGTTCGACCATCGGGCCGTCTTCTAAAAATATTATCAGCCACTCGACACCAGCATTGCGTCCTTGTTGCACCAAATCCCAAAGCATCATTTCACCGCCGCCTCGTTGCTCGGCTAGTGGCATTACAATAATTGCTTTCATAATTTATATCAGTCCTATTTAAGTTGTAAGATTTTGTTTTTTTAACTCAATTCATATTTATGAATTCTTGGGATTGCTATAGTATTTATGTCCTGCCATAGCCATAGCTAAAAATCCCCAAAGAATCATCCCTGCTACGCTCAACATCCCGCTACCAATAACTAGCTGTGTAGCAGAACTGATACCAATAGCACGAGCCGCACTGATAAAACTATCAAAACGTCCTTCACCATAACTGCTAACACTAATAATTAACAAGATTAATCCACCCATATAAAAAATTGCTCCAAACCAACCAAGGGTGAAAAACATATCTAAAATGCCACTATCAATAACCACCACTTCAATTTGACCAGTTTTTTCGTTGACTTTCCAAATATTTCCTAAGCCGTTCCCTAAAGCATTAGAAAGGGCTAAACCAAGGTTTTTGTCATAACTTCCCGATCTATCTTTAAAACTGGTATCGTCTTGAATATTAGAAAAAGTTTGTAATCTAGCTGCTACAACTCCAGAAATTGGCTGGATAGTTGTCAATGGCACAACACAAATTGCCATCACTACAATTATGGTGATTAAGCGCATTTGAATTCTGGCTTTAACTGAACCCATAATTATAATTATTCCAAATAACCAGCCTCCCCAATTAGTCCGCGCTTGTGTCAACAAGAAAGACAAATAACCAACGGCTGAAGCCGGAAAAATTAAACTTCCCGAACTGGTAAATAACAACAATAACCCAGCTTGCATAACCGAACCAAAGGGGCCGACAGAGTGCAATGTACTCCACACGCGCATCCCGAAAGGCACAGGGTTTCCAGAACTCATGAATAGTTTTGATTGGATGAGCCAATACCTATCCCATTCAGGAGCTACTACAAATTGATATACACCATAAGTTCCTAAAATTAATACACACCAGAGAAATGTTCGCTGAAAGTTCTGGCGATAACTGGGATAATCTCGCCAATTTATAAATAAGTGAAAAGCAAAAATCACCGGACTGAGCCAATCCATTAATCCGCGTGCTACAGGAATTGGTGGGTTGTAAATCAGACCGACGAGAAACCCATAAAAGACTCCGATAAAAGCCATAACAAACGGCAAACCCCCTTGACGAGAGGCACGGGGAAAATGTCGCAAGAATGTTGCTATAGTTACAAACACCACTAAGTATGGTGCTATAAGCATTTGACGGGTAGCATCCCAGCCTACCTTATAGTCAACTAAGCGGGTAGCTAAGGGTGTGAGAAACCAAATCCACCAGGTAAAGCTAATGTAGAGAATGGGATGCCGCAAGTATAAAAACACGGCTACTGCTAAAGCCGTCACCGGGTAAATTAGACGTAATGCAGCAGTAGCACCAGCAAAATAGCAAACTACAGTTAGTAGTATAAAACCTGCGATCGCCATCCACCCCTGTAGCGATCGCTCTTGGGGAGAATAGTTTTCTTGTGAAAAACTATTGAAAAGTATCTGCTTAGAATTCATTCAATTTTAGATTTTAGATTTACACATAAAAAATCCCAAATGAAATAATCAGTCTGCAATGACAAATGACCAATGACCAATGACTAATGACCAATGACAAATTGTTTATATCCTTGCCAACGTCCACGCCAAGATGCTAGTAATTTTTTCCCTGCCAACTGTCCTTGGCTAGGTAAAAATCTCAGCCATTGTACTAAGCCCAAGCTATCGCATGTACCTACAAATACTGCCCAGAATAAAAATATAATCCGGCGGATAAATGGCAAATGCTCTAGTAAAACTAAGGTTTCATTATGAACTAAATTAATAAAAGCAATCTCGTTAAAGTTATTTCGCTGATCTTCATCAAAACGTTGTGCAGGATAATGATCTACAGCAACATTAGGATCGTAAATTATCTTCCAACCAGCCCGCTTTAATGACAGAGTAAATGCCATTTCAAAATGTACCTGCGCTCCAGTACCCCGCATCCGTTCGTCAAAGCGCAATTGCCCGATGGCCTCTTTACGAAAACTCATGTTTACGCCCTTGAGAACATCCACCTCACGCGGTTCTCCCACTCCCAGATGATGGTTGCCAATGACTCGCCCAAACCATTGCAACTGTCCCACTACTGAGCGGGATTCATCTTCTAATTTGCTGCCGTGATATACCCAATCACGTCCACCCAGACCGCCAAGGCGACTATCTGAGGTAAAGTAAGCGGCGATGCGCTCTAACCAATCTGGGTGAGGTGCAGCATCATCATCAGTAATGGAGACAATATCGCCCTCCACTGCTGCTAATCCGGCATTGAGAGCCGCTACTACACCCGGTTGTGTCACTTTCACAGTATGCAGTGGCAGATTGGGCGCGTTCAATTGCGCCAGAAATTGCCAAGTTTCTGCATCCGTATCGCGGACAACTACTATCACCTGATCGACGGGTTTAATTTGCTCCTGTAGCGCCAAAAGGCAGCGTGATAGGTCTTGTGGACGGCGATAAGTTGGTATCAGAACGGTGTTCCGCATTCTTGCTTAACTCCTCGAATAGATCCACATAAGTTTGTGCCATAGTAGTCCAGCTATGTTTTTCTGCCACTGAACGAGCAGCTTTGCCCATCTGTTGGATGAGGGCGGAACTACTCACCAAAGTCAGCAACGCCAAAGCCAAAGCATCACTATCATCTGAGTCGGATAAAACGATGCCACATTCTGGTGTTACCAACTCTCCGCCCCCGGTGGCTGTGGCAGTAATTACTGGCAGTCCTGAAGAAAGTGCTTCTAACAATACGAGGCTGCAAGCTTCGTATCGGGAAGGAAAAACAAATAAATCTACTGCTTGCATAATTGCAGGGATATCACGGCGAAATCCTACAAAATGCACGCGCTCATTTAACCCCAAAGATGCTGCTAACTGTGGAAAAGGGCTATTTTGAGTGTGTCCCACTACTACCAGATGTAAATCGGGAACTTTCACCAAGGCATGTAGTACTGTATCTAAATTCTTTCTGGGTGTGCGGATGTCTCCGGCGAATAATGCTAGGGTGACGTTTTCCGGTAAACCTAACTTTTGGCGTAGGCGTAGCCCGCCGCAGGCATCGCTTTCACCAGGGGCAAACTCTTCTAAATCAACGCCATTGATAATTACGCGAATGCGAGAACGCGGCACACCAATGTTAACTAATTCCTGCGCTACTTTTTCAGATACAGCCACAACAACCTGTGCCTTTTGGAAAGCCTGTTTTTCCCAACGGGCATTAAAAGCCGTAAATAGCCATTGGTACAAACCATATAAATCGCGGCGATTGCGAGAAATATGAACAGGCGATCGCAACCATGAACTATGGACAAAATGTACAGCATTCACATCAGCCGCAGCCAGATTAATTGCGCCATTGACTTTAACTAGATCAATCTCAGAGCGATGTTTCCGCAACCAATCTGCACTTTTTTGGGCAAATATGAAATTACGTAAAAATTCTGTTGGATAGTGTTTGACTGGAATTTTAATGCAATTAACTTGACTATTATTTTCTAATTCTGGTGCGACTTCACTAGCCAATAACGTCAGTTGATGACCACGACGAATTGCTTCATTAGCAACCTCATAGTTTACCCGTCCCTGTCCATCACCTTTTTTTATTTTATGAGTAACAATACAAAGTTTCATTCACTACCCTCTTAATAATCTAAGCTCATCCATAACCGCAGCCAAAAAACTTAAACCCATCTTCTTTTTTTACCTTCGCGCCCTTTGCGGTTCGTTCAAAATAAGATTTACACAAACAAGAGCCAAAAAAATGATTTTTAGTAGGGGAAATTCATGAATTGCCCCTACTGACTATTTCGACATTTCTATTAATTTATTTGCCAAAAATTGCGGTGTAAAACTAAGACTTAGTGCTACTAAAGTCCGCGCACTAAATTTTTGTTTAGTCAACGCCCGCCAAAAATAAGGACGTGCCACTGCTATCTGTTCACTTCGTAGTAAACCAATCCCCAAAGTTGTATTAGCTTCTAACCATTTCTGTTGAAAATACTTTCTAAATTGCTGTAGACGAGCGTCTTCCATAAAGACTTGATAACAAAACATTTCGCTTTTAGCTTTGCGGATTTTTGCCTGTACATCTCGACTACCACTAAGCATAGTATCAGTTTGCTCATGGGCGCGATATTGCGTTAGTCTTTCTGGATAATAGTAAGCGCCATAACCAGATATACAGCAGAGATAAGTTAAATATAAATCCCACATTCCCCCAACTTCCGAAGGAATACTATCCCAATCAACAAATTTATTCCGAATTACACAAGATGCAGCAGTGGGTATACTTTTATCTATTAGCCCTATTTTATAGAAAGGTTGATGAATTCCTTTTGCTAATTTATCTCGCTTATAACCGCGTGTATTTTCCTCAGTTCCAATATTATTAATAATACTATTTTTGTCTATAATATATTGGTCGCAAAAAGCAAGAATTAACTCAGAATTTTCTTCTAGTGGTGGTACAAGCTTTGCTAGAAAATCTTCATTCCAGATATCATCATCATGAAGACTAGCAATATATTTACCTTGTGCCATCTTGAAGCCATGCTGCTGATTAGCAAGCATACCTACATTTTGCTGATGTCGCCAAAATCTGATGCGTGAATCACCAAAAGATGCCACAAGTGCTTGAGGATTTTCTGGACTGCAATTATCTGAAACAATAATTTCGATATTCTGATAAGTTTGTTTAATCGCACTAGCGATCGCTTGCTTAAGATAATCTGGTCGATTATATGTGGGGATAATAACGCTAACTAAAGGTTGTTGACATTCTTGATAAGATAACATATTTTTTCCTCTTTATATTTTATTTGATTTATTGACTAACACGAACCTATTTAGCTTGAGAGATGCTGTATACTTTTTGCAGTTTAAAAGGAAATTCTGCTATCGTTTTTGCATAAATTGTTTGCAGATGATTTACATGAGCCGCCATTGTAAATTCCTTCATCAATAAAGCATGACCTTGTTCGCCCATCTGTCGGCTTTTTTGATAATTTTCATCCAAATTATGAATAGCGTCAGCCAGCTTTTGAATATCATTACCTGGAACCAAAATACCTGTTTCTCCATCTCGTAAATGTTCTGGGATACCTCCGACTGCACTACCAATTACAGGTCGATAATTAGAGTATGCTTCCAGAGTTACAAGACCGGCAGGTTCAGGCCAGACACTAGGGAAAATGACTGCAAAACACTGTTTATAAAGTTTATTTATTTTGTCAGCATCGCACCAACCATGCCAAGTAATCCGATTACTTAATCCGAGGGTGTTTGCTAACTTTTCTAACCGTGGTCGTTCCCAGCCTTCACCGGCAATATCCAGTTTAATTTGCGGATTTGTATGTATTAAGGTTTTGAGCAGCCATTCTAAACCTTTATCAGAAACAATGCGACCAACAAACAAAATTCTATGATTTTGGTGAATTTCTAAACTCAGGGGTGCGGTTGTTATTTGTGGTACAGAAATGCCACAATGTAGTGTGACAATTTGCTCTGGGGGTACACCATTTTTAATCAACTCTTGCCGCACATATTCGCTATTAGCAACAAAAGTAATTTTTACCTTTTTTAATACATCTAAAAACTGATGAGTAGTTTGAAGTTCTTTCAGAGTTCTTAACGGTCTACGGCTACCGCATTTATCTGCTAGTTTACCCCAAGTACAACCTAAGTAAGAGAAGTTGCGATCGCAGATTGTCCGTTGCCCTGCTAAGTACTTTGTGCCACTAGGACAGTATAATGAGTGATTATGAACGCTGAAAACCGTAGGACATTCGCCCGTAAGCTGCAATAGCATATCTGGGCTGTGGATGTGCAGCAGCTTAAATTGACTTTGGTCAACATCCTTGAGCGATTTTATCACGCGATCGCTAACTTCGGGTGGTCGATGTTCAAACAGAGAAGCTAAATAAGTTTCAACACCTCCACCCTCACCTACATCAAAATTGGAGCATTGATAAATCAGGTCTTCTTCAAAAATTCCTCTGTGAAATTGTTTATCATTTTGCTTGGCATCATTGATTGAGTTAAGCATTAATCACCACTTTTTTTACGTTACTATTAATTGGATTCATCAACTTATATGCCAACATTAAACCAAAGTTTATGTCTAACATCACTCACATAATGCCTAATAGCAATATTTTTATTTGCAAATTTATCAGGATAAACAAACTGATCTTCTACATTGAGAACATATTTATTGGAGCATAGAGGCTGACCATGATTTTGATGCATGGTCAAATGTACAATTGTTTGTTCAGTAAAATAAGTAGGAGCTTCTTGAAGATTTGCTAAACGTTCGATAGCAAAGCTCCAGTCAAATTCATGCCTAAATAGTATAAATCCACCATTCACTGGATTCGACTTTTCAGAATCATCATAAATAATTCGTTCGTCTAATGACATCGAACAATCAGGTAGATAGAGAGAGTATTTATCGTCCGACTTACTCAAATTAATTAAGTCAATTCCGCCGGGAAAAAACAAAATATCTGAATCAGTGTAAATTGTATTTCCATTAACAGGAATCGACATTAATGCCGACAATTTTCTACCCATTGGATGCAATTGGGCATAATCAAGAACACATTGAGGTAAATCCGTTCTCAGGAAGTTTTGTAAAAGTATTACCTGAACGCAAGGATGGATGCGTTGGAGTAAATTACAACTAGAATCAGTATAACTACCATCAGAAACTACAGTAAATGTATCTGGAATGCCGACATGACGAATGAATGAGCGAATACTTGCCACTTGTTCTGGAAGATCGCGTTCGCATGATAAGGCATAGACACTGATGGAAACTTGCCGAGTTTGTTTGATGGGGATACTGGCAATCTGAGAAATAGCTGCTTTATATAGAGAACGATTAAATTTACCCTGCATTTTAGCAGTGTGGTAGCCTATATTTACCATTTGTTTTTCCTAATTAAAACTATAAATAATTGACTAGGAGAATGAATTCGTAATTTGCAAATTCAAAATTACAAATTACGTAGCTTGTTTCTCGCTGAATGCGAGTATTATGAATTACGAATTATAGTATTGCATTTGGTGATATTCCCAAAGCTTGCCTTGGCGTGCGAGTAGTTCTTGATATTTTCCCTGTTCTACTATTCGCCCTGCTTCCAACACTACTACTTTATCTGCTTTAGAAATAGTAGAAAGACGGTGAGCGATCGCAATTACTGTTCTCCCAACAGATAGCTTTTCTAATGAATCTTGAATTAAGCGCTCGGATACAGAATCTAAAGCGCTAGTTGCTTCATCCAAAATCAAAATTTCGGGGTTCCTCAGTAGCGCTCGCGCAATAGCAATTCGCTGTCTTTGTCCTCCAGATAATCTAACACCCCGATCTCCCAATTGGGTATTAAAACCTTCGGGCATTTCTAAAATAAATTCCAGTGCATTCGCTAATTTAGCAGCTTCTTGAATTTGCTCATTAGTGGCTTGTGGAGTCCCATAAGCAATATTTTGCCAAACATCAGTATTGAAGATAAAAGTATCCTGACTGACGACAGCTATTTGACGGCGGAGGGAATTAATTTCAAACAGTCTTATATCAACTTCATCGATATAAACATTTCCCTCCGTAGCATTATAAAATCGGGGAATTAAATCAGCAAGGGTTGTTTTACCAGCACCAGAGGCTCCGACTAATGCAGTCATTTTCCCCTTTTCAATGGTTAGGGTAATGTTATGCAGCACTATGTTCTGCTCGTCGTAGCCAAAATCTACAGATACTAAATTTATTGCTCTTTCTAAAGCCTTAAACTGAAGTTTTCCGTTCTGAAAATAGTTTTTATCATCACTTTTCAGCAGGTTTTTAATGTTGTCTGCCGAGCCATGTAGAGTACTAAGATATGCTCTCGTGCCATTAATATCTTGAACAAACGGAATGAAGCGAAATAGCACGAAGAAAAATGTTAGCAGTGAAGCAACTTGTAGGGTTCCATTACTAACCAGGCTAGTGAATGCCAAAATAATCATTCCGACTAACACCGTAGTCGCTACCCCTTCGGCAATTGGTTTGACAAGTGTCCAAGTGAATACAACTTTAGTTGTAGTACTTACTACCTTGTCGCTAGCTTTGTAGTAACGCTGGCGCTCAAATTCTTGAGTACCACAAGAATGAACCGTGCGAATGCCATTAATAAATTCTATGGCTGTTGATGTAAAATTAGCATTAGCAGTTGTCATGCCAAAACTCGATTCTCTAACTCTGGCATTCAGATTAGATAACCCTACACCTAAAAGTGTAAATAGCAATGCTGAAATTACAGTTAGTTGCCATGATATCAAAAACATTGATATTAAGTAGACAAAAGTTGTTATTCCCCTAGTTACTAAAAAGGCTGCGCCACTAAAACCCTGTCTGATTCTTTCAATTTCTGTGGTGATTGTGTTAATTAGTTCACCGGAACGAGTTTTGGCAAAGTAACTTAACGATAAAGATTGTAACTGTTCAAAAATTTGTTTGCGTAAGCGATCGCCAAAATGCAGTTGAGATAATTCAGTATAGACTTGTCCAAAATAATTGAAGGCAACACGCAACCAAGTACTCAATAAAATCAGCGAAGATATGCGATATAAACGGTTAATTGCTGATGTCTTAGAACCCAAAATCCAAACATCAAACCAGTGTACTCCTGTTTGGACAGGTTGAGCGTTAGGACTGGTTAAGCTTTGCAAAAATGAGAGTAAAAAACCAATACTCACACCTTCAAAAGTTGCCGCCAAAACTGAGAATATCAGAGCTAAAATTGCAATTTTGCGAAAGTGTTTAAATTCTCGCAGTAGCAAATAGTTGTCTTGCCAAAAGCTGGAAGCTTTGAGCAGACTACGGAATTTTTGAAGAAGTTGAAAATTCATGGATTTTATAATAAAAATAGTTTGTCCAGGTAGATAGACCGCTATAGACGCTACGTAAGTAATTTTTGCGTTAGCCTCAGTGCGGTAGATGAAATCATCAATTACCGCACAGATAAATTACAGTGTTTGGCTATCTAGATGTAACAGATGAGACTGAGTTTCTACTTCCCATGAAGCTTTAATTTCCGGTAGTTTATTTAGCTGTACTGCTTCTTCCAAAGTCCAACAATGAGATCCGGTTAAACTTATGTCACCCCGTAGCACATTAAATAACTGGGGCAGATTGTCGAGATTGTATTTACGCATCCAACGCCCTAGCGGTGTGATGTTGTGTGAGCAAAATTTCATTACTTGAAAGAGTTTACCCCGTTCTCCAACACGCCATTCATGGCAAAAAAGCGATCCTGGTGAGTAAACCTGCATTAGTGCAATCAATACCAGCATTACTGGACTGAGTAATAGCAGCAATACTAAAGCAGCAATCCAATCAATTAATCGCTGCAATTGTCTCCAAGGTTGATTAGAAGGTTTATTGCCAGCAGATATGCTGAGGAATATTGGTTTATCTGCTTCTTTGCACGCATCTGCCCAAAACCTCAGCAAAGCTTCACCCAGCTTTGGATCTATGCTTACCAAAGTTACAGGAGAATGTTGTAAACATTCTACTAGCGATCGCTTACTATCTAATGAAGGTAAATATGGTTGTTTAACTCGTCCAGGTGGTTTCACCAACAGCTGACCCCGCCGCCATTGGAGTGTGCAATACCCACAACGATTTTGCTGTTCCTGGGTTACATCATATAAATTCTCTAGAGTTGGAATTATTGAAGCTGTCATAATGTCTTTGGGTTTATACAGGAGTGAATTAGTGAGGCGTTATCAAAGGCTATTAATGCCAAAGACCCAAATCCGAATCTTGTTGTAAGTCCAAAAGTTGGAGATAATTGTGGGCAAAAATATGTTATTGCTATTTGCCACTCAGCCAAGCACATATCGTCCAGAATTCTGGTGATGTAGAGGTGTACAAATCAACGTTACTATCAATATTCATGGGCAATCGGTATTTTCCGGTAACTACTGAAAGTAGAAATATGTAGAGGGAAATTACCCATAAATCTCTATCTACGTTTAATTGCACTGAGGTGTTTATTGTCTCGATAGATTTACCGAACCCAGTCCAATACTGTCTTCTAGCCTTTATGAAGGTGCTTTAATTTCTAGAATATAAGACTATATGGAAATAGCGATCGCTCAAATAAATTCTTTATTTACTCTTTAAATAGCCAGTGATTTCTCTGACAACCCATAAAGATAGTATAAATATACTAAAATTTTCCTGATGGCAATAAAATTAAATTTTTTTGATTAATGCAAAATGCAAGATCCCCAACTTCTTTAAGAAGTCGGGGATCTATCATCTCGCAGTACTAGCTATTTTCTATTTTTCTACAGCTTGACGGAGAGCCAATTGCTGTTGTTTGATATAAGGTACGTAATTGCTACTAGAGTTTGATACCCCGTTAGCTACAACCCCAATCAGGTTTAACTTACTTAGCATTGCTGTAGCTTGAGTCAGCTGGCTTCGTGTGACAATACCAATGCTTGCCACCATGACCACACTACGACAAGATGATGCGGTAAGCATGGCATCTACCAAACCGAGAACTGGGGGAGCATCTATGAGTACCAAATCATAGTTTTCTTCAAAAGCTGCCATCAATTGCATCATTCGGGGGGAACTTAACAGATTAGCTGGGTCGGTAGGTTTGGGGCCAGCAGTCAAAATATCAATGTAGGAGGAACCTGAATATTGAAGACTAATCTGGTTGGGGAGAGTTGCATCACTCGCTAATAGAGTTGAAAGCCCCTGTTCATTAGGAAGATTTAGTTGTTCGTGCAGACTGGGATCGCGTAAATTGGCATCAATTAGTAACACCCTTTTGTGTAAACGGGCAGCACTCATCGCTAAACCTAACGCCAAAGCTGACTTACCCTCATCAGGTAAAGCTGAAGTAACCATCAAAGACTTCAAGTTAGCAACAGTATTTAAAAGTTCAATGTTCTTGTAAATCAGATCCAGCGATTCCCAACGCGGTGGAGATTGCAATACCTGAATTGTCCAAGGGGCGAGAACTTCTGGCTTACCAAAAGGCAATTTGATCATTGATTCTTTGGGTTTAGCTGGCGGTAATTTAGGAGTTGTTCCCAACAACGGCATAGCCATTTGCTTCTCTAATTCAGCAGTGGTATGAACTGCATCATCAGCCGATTCCCGAATGAAGGCAGCAATACCTCCTAACATAAACCCAACTACTCCACCTAACAGTAAGTTCTGCTGGAGATTGGGCCCTAATTGCGCGCCTTTTTGGGGATCTTCTACTACTTCCCAATTAAAACCACCCTTGGAAAGTTCCTGCCGCAATTGCTGTTCTGCTCTTAAAAGTTGCTCTAATCTTTCACGACTAAATTGCAACTGTGGTAGCATCCGATTGTAATAAGCTAATAGAGGTGGAAAGCGTTTAATTTCCAAACGTAGATCGTTTTCTTTCTGAGCCAAAGTTTGATCGCGAGCAGTTAAAGCAACTATAGTTGTCTGTGTTTCTACTAACTGACCAGCAAGGCTAAGATCAATTTGGCCAAGTTGTCCTTTTTCGAGAAGAGAGTCTCCAGAAGTTAATCCACCAGCAGACTTTCCGCCTAAAGTTCTTCCTACTTCTTGTTGCAATAATTCCTTCTGTCCCTGAAGTTGTTCTTTCAGCTTCTGCACACTCGGAGTCTCGTCTGTAAAGCGTAAGCGTTCTTGTGATAGTGCCAGTTCTGTTTTTTGGATTTCGTTCAGTAAACCTTGATAGCGAGTAGACTGACTCAGACGAGAAGCAACTAAAGCATTTTGAGGAGAACGATTAAGTTGTTCTTCTAAAGATTTTTGGCGTGCCAAAGCTTCTTCATATTGAGAACGAGTTGTTTGTCGTTCTTGGGCAATATTGTTCAAAGCTGTTTCAATTGCTTTAGCCTGTGATTCTGGATCAATTAAGTTCTGATTTCTGCGAAATCTTTGCAAATTTGTCTCGGCCGCGTTTACTTCTTCACTGGCTTTACTTAACTGTTCTCTGATAATTTGCAGACCTTTTTGTAAACGCGAATTCTGTTGTTCTTTGTTATATTCGACATAAACTTGTCGAATTGCGGCCAGAACTTTTTGTGTCTTTTCTGGATCTCCAGCAGTGTATTCTACTTGAAATATTTTAGTAGCGACATTATCTTCCTTGCTCCTTAATTGAGTTAAGACCAAAGAGGCTTTAATTTCACTTGCACTTATATCTGGATAACTAGACTGAAGTTTATCAACTGCTTTTTGAATGAGTCCTGAACTCTGCATCAAGTTAAGCTGGGTTGCAGTATCTATCACAACATTAGAGTCGGTAAACTGGTTGTCTAAACCCGCTCCTTCTGTCTTGCCTTGATAGTTAGGTTCTACTAGCAGTTGCATCGAACTTTTATAAGTTGGTTTTGTTTTAAAAGTTACCATACCTGCAATAGCAATAGAAGTAATTAATACTGCTAAGAACCAGGGAAATCTTCGCACAAATATGGCAAACAATTGTCCGTAACCTGGTTCAGTTTCTGAGGCTGGAGTTATTTGAGGATTTAGACTAGCTTGAACCACTTTTATTATCCTTGTCTTCGAGATTTACGCTAAGAGATATTCCGAAGAATACCTATTTTTTTACGAACCGCCCTTCGGGTTCACCAGTTGCCTACGGTGGGAAACCCGTCTACAGCGATGGTTCACCAAGTACGCCAAGGAGGAGAGAGAAATAAATAGGTATTCTTAATAATGGAAAGAGATTCAGAAATCAAATGAATAATTGATGCACACCACAAGTCTGGTTAATAATTTGCTCAACTTTCCCAAAGAAGGCATTTTCTGAAAAGTTTGCTACTGCATGATTACGGATGCGATCGTAATCCCAAGAAATGCCATTGGCTTCTTGTAATGCGATTTGTAGAGATTCGGGTGTTTGTCTTTTGAAAAAGACTCCTGTTTCACCTGGTATTTGAGTATCTAATACTCCACCGGCTCCATAAGCGATGACTGGTGTGCCGCTAGCATTAGCCTCTACTGGAACTAAACCGTAATCTTCTAAGGCTGCGACAATAATAGACTTGGCTTTGGAAAACAAGTCTTTGCGGGTTCTATCACTTACGTGTCCCAAGAACACAATATTTTTTAATGCTTTGGATTTTAACCGTTCTAGTTCTGGCCCGTCACCTGATATTAATAATTGCCATCCTAGCCAGTTAAAAGCTTCGACTATTATATCAAGTCGTTTATAACTAATCATCCGGGCAGAGGCCAGATAATATTCATCTTTTATATCTGAAAAAAGAAATTTACTCGTATCAATTGGATAGTTAACCATCATTGCCTTTTTGCCGTAAATATTTTCAATCCGGCGGGCAACAACACTAGAATTAGCAATGTAAAGGTCAGGTTCCTGTGCATATTTCAGGTCTACCTTTCTCATTACTTGAAATACTTGTTCGATTAAAGGTGCAAAATATCTATAGTCTCCGTATTCTCTTAAATAGGTTGCTGTATCCCATAAGAAACGGGTGACGTTATGACAAAAGCAAATGTGGCGGGCATTGGGATTTTTTCGCACTGCTTTGGCGAAGCTGGTGCTACTGCTAATAATTAGATCGTAGTCTTGCAGATCCAAGGCGCGAAAGGCAGGAAAATATAAAGGAGCCATTGCCCTGAAATATTTTGCTGCACCAGGAATTTTTTGTAAGAAAGTTGTATTGACGATGCGATCGCCTAGATCGATAGTTTTTTGGCGATCGTACAGAGATGTGAAAATGTCTGCTTCGGGATAGCGTTTACAAAGCAGTTCAAATACACGCTCTGCCCCACCTCGCTGGGTTAAGTAATCATGGACTAGAGCAATTTTCATCAATTTGACCTAAAGTTTCGATCGGGGTTATTTAAAGGCTCCCCAGCAAGTTAATATCAACAACTTTAGTGTCCCGCAGTATAGCTTCTTATCCTCTTGACGAAATTCTGGCGACAAATATGTTGGTAGGACTTCGGAGATCCCCCCAACCCCCCTTAAAAAGGGGGGCTTTTCTCCTCTTTACCCACTTTTTAAGGGGGTCGCCGTAGGCGGGGGGATCTGATCCGAAACGCATTATGGGCGTACAGCTAGCTGTAGGCCCCTACAGCCGATTTATTTGTTGCTATTACCCAACTGCTACCAAGATTTTTTCTGGGGCGAAATAATTGTTTTGCTCAGTTCTTAGTTGGTCGCAAAGTCTGCCTTCAGGTAATTCTACATCCTCATAAGTGAGGACTTGATCCTTAGAAATATCCCGTTTTAGACGACATCCTTCAGCTAAACCAATTGGTAAGAGATTTTGCTGTTGGACGATGGGGGAATTCTCACATTGTCCGTAGGTCATGTAGTAACCAATGCCATCTAGGGTTTCTCCAGCTTTCAGGTCGATTTTGGCAGTGGTGACAACATCTACTAAGGGGCCTGCGAGTGGAGACATAACGGCATCACCGAACAGGACAGCACGCGCTACGGACAAGGGAACTTCAAAATGACAGAGGTGATAAGGAGTGTAGAAGCTGTAAAGTGGGCCTTCGCCTAATTTGTATAAGTTGAGATAGTGGCGTTGCTTGGGGTCGTCGTGAGTGGCAAATACATATACGCCTGGGCCTGGTTTTGCTCCAACTACATAATCGACAATGCCGCCCAATTCTTTGAGTTGTTCAACATCATATAAATGGGTCATTTCCTCGACAGAACCGTTGAAGTCATATCCCAGCATTCCCCGTTTGGCGACTTTCATCCCTGTGGCATTGGCAACGATCGCTTGCTCAAAGGAAATTTTGGTTCCGTCGGCGAAGCTAGCCACCATGTGGGGCTTTTGACCCCAACGTTTAGCAAATCCTTCCTGGGTGGTGGGATTGCGATAGGGGTCTTGGAGTCCTTTAATGTTACCGCACAATAAGGGAGTTAAACCAATGCTTTTGACAAAGCGGTAGAGGTTCATTTGTACCCCTGGCTGATCGCCATCACAGGCGCTGAGAATGACACCTGCTTTGTCAGCATAGACTTTGAGGATGGGGCCAATGGTGCCGTCGAGTTCGGCATTCATCATGATCACATGTTTGCAATGAGCGATCGCTTCCATAACGATGTGAGCGCCAAATTCCACTGCACCTGTGACTTCGATTATGGCATCGATGCCTTCAGCCCGACACAGTAACTTAGCGTCTTCTGTGACTGCATATTTACCGTTTGCGATCGCATCTTCTAATTCGCTGACAGTTGCAACAACTTGAATATCTTCAATTCCTGCTTCCGAATAAGCTTGTTTAGCTGCATCAATCTGACGATTGGAGATTGCAACTAACTCCATTCCTGGCACGGAATTAACAATTTGGTTGGCAATTCCTCGACCCATAAAACCAGCACCGATCATTCCCACCTTGATAGGATTTCCTGCTGCTGCACGGGCTTGTAAGGCGCGATCGATAATAATCATGAACTAAACTCCTTTTTGGAACTGTTGGTTGTGATACAAATTCTCTATAAACTTGCACTTAATGATTTTTTACAGCTAAATATTAAGTACATTTTCATGGGAATTAAGATTAGAAGCTTTGAATCTTACCCCCCTTCCCTTGTAGGGAAGGGGCTGGGGGTTAGGTCTGTATTGAACTCAACCGAGAAGCGCTAAGTGTTAACTAGCTGTTTGCTAGATGCCATAGAAACAGTATGTTTTTTCTTGCTGTGATTTTCGATAATTTGCTCCACAACATTTCTGTAGACTTGAGCAAACTTATCTTTAGTATGATTTGCTCTTGCATATTCCCAAGCCTGACGAGACATAAACTTTAAATCTTCTTCAGGTAAATTGGAAATGCTTATAACTTTTGCCTTAATCTCTTCAAGGGAAAGGTTATCAAAAATCACACCAAAATCGTGAACATCCACACCAGATTCGTAGCTTAAAATGGGAATTAACCCAGCTTGTAAGCAACTGATTACTGCTCCTGATTGCCCTTCAGAAACAGAAGGATAAACCAGACCTAAACAGTTATTTGTAACCTCTATAAATTCAGGGCTACTAACATCAATCCACCCATAAGTGTGGATATTAGGCGTTTCATACAGTTCTTTATAGAAAGCTCGTTCAAATTCTTTGTCATTACTTACCGGGCCACAAATTGTTAAATGGTATTCCGGCATTTGGACAAAAGCATCTAAAACTAAATCTAATCCTTTAAGGACTAAAGCACTACCACCAAACCACAGAAAACGTTTTCTTACCGCTTCAAAATCTTTCTTATCAGGATAGGGATAAACGACAGGCGAAGAAATTGGGATACGATACATCGGTTTGTTGGCATACTTGAATGTATCAGTTGTGAAATCATTACCCAACACAATTGCACAATCTGCATATTCAATTCCCAAGTTAGGAACCTCAAATCGCTGTGGTTTTAAGGTTACACCTTTGCGCTGTTGTACTTCTAGAAGCCTGTTGCATTCAGCCGCATTGCGAAACACCATATTTGCAATGTCAACGTGGAAAATTTTGATGCAATCTTTATTAAGATTTGGTGCAAGCGCTTCCATCCGATGACGGATATCAATGAAAAATGCGTAGTCCTTTTGCGGAACGAATTTATCATTGTGGAACTGAATAACATCAACGTTGTAGCCTAGATTTAAAAAAGTTTGGGCAATTTGCCAAACTTCCCAGTACCAAGTGTGGTCATTAGGCATTGGCTGACCAGGTTTTAAGAGGAATGGTTCAATGCGATAAGAGAGAAGTACATTCCCCTTTGAAGGCTGCTTTGGCTTTAGAGAAACAACCTGTAATGTCTTCGCATAATTAATCCTAGCTCGGACTTTATTAGAGACAAAAGAGATAATATTAGCGACACGAGATAGAATACTATTTAACATTTCTTTCTACCTGATTTCATTAACTGAATATCTCAAAGCTTAATTAGTAATTGATATTTATATGTATATCAATTCTAATTCCTTCTCTTCCTTTGCGCCCTTTGCGTCCTTGGCGGTTCGTTAAAAAAGATTGCTTAAACCGCCATATTTATCTAGAAGTACCACCAACAGTCATCATTCTCAACAAAGGCCAACTTAAATCTTTCTCAGATATTTCAGTCACATCTAGAGGCCAATCAATGTTAAAAAACGGGTCATCATAGCGTAAACCTCTTTCATACCCTGGCGTGTAAAATTCACCCACTTGATATACAACTTCAGTCTCATCCGTCAGTGCTTGATAGCCATGAGCAAACATTTCTGGAACATACAAAGCACGGCGGTTTTCTGGGGTTAATTCCACACCAATATGTGATAAAAAACTAGGAGATTCAGGACGCATATCAATAATTACGTCATAGATAGCGCCTTTAGTACAGCGAATTAACTTCGTTTCTGCGGCTGGTAGAACTTGATAGTGCATTCCCCGGATAGTGCCTTTTTTGTAGTTAAAAGATAGGTTGCATTGGGCAACAGTTGGCTTTAATCCGTGGGCTTCAAATTCTTGAGCGCAGAAAGAACGAGCAAAAAAACCACGGTGGTCTGGTTTTTCTTCTAAGTCAATAATGAATGCGTCTTTTAGTGCGGTTGCGGTGAAAATCATTATGATTCCTTTGAGATGAATGTTAGGTAAAAAATACTTGCTAATTGCTTAACGAACCACAGAGACGCAGAGGGCACAGAGATATGAGAGTTTGAGAGATATTTGTGTGATGCCTTTTCCTTCTCTTCCTCTGTCTTCTCTGCGCCTCTGCGGTTAATTAAATTAATTTAAGTCGAAACTTTAACTGCATCCGATGCAGAATGTAACTCTACTCTGTGATAAGTATCATCCCAGTATTGGGTGCAGAGGTCTGGCCGTTCAGGGGGATTGGCGGTGTAACACAAGAATAGTGTTGACCTATCTTCTGTGCGAACTGTGCCGTGATGCAGAGCATTTTTCGTATCTACAAGAATGACAGTACCTGCTGGGCCTGGGCAGGATTTCCAAGCTGATTTGGGGATAACTGATTTTACTTCTTCATCGTCGATACCCATATAGCTGGACTTCCAAAGTTTGTAGTAAAGTCGAAAATAATCCCAACTAAAGAAAGGAGTCAAGGAGCGAGGGATATATTGAAAAGGCCCAGTTTTTTCTTCTACATCATGCAAGTACATAATGATTTTGATAATCCGGCGGTCTTCTGCATCACTATGCCATAGCAGCGTCCCAAACTGATTTTTATTTTTGAAATCTTTGCGTAAATGTACACCATGAAAAGCAATAGGAAGACCGATATAATTTTCAATGATGTTGAGTAGCCTTTTCTCTACTCCCCAGGCATAAAATTCTGGTAAACCTGTAACTGTATAAATTTGTGGCAAACGTTCATTTAGATGCTCATTGGTGGGATTTTCCATCTGAGATAATTGATGGTAAGCAGCTTTGAGCATTTCGGAGCTAGAGTCGAACCCTAAATCTGCCAGTGTTGTGACATAAACACCATCTTTTTTGAGCGCATTAAGGATGTTGCGATCGCGTCCTTCTAATGCTGGCAATTTTCTGCTATGCTTCCAACGGGCTAGGTAATATTCCAAGTCAGAAGACAGTGTAGCTATTTTGTGTTTAATCGCGTTAAACATGGCGTAAATTCCTCTCTTGTTGATATATATATTTGTTAGTAAATTAGTGACTCTATGGCTTATAGCCCCGTATTTCTTGAGTAGATACTTCCCTTGATTCTGCTAAACCGAATTCTTTAGAAACCATCACATCAAAAGCACACAAGCTGACTAAAGCCAAAAATGGAACTACTGTCTTGATGGCTGACATAGGCCATCTTCTTAAAGCACCCAAGAAAACTTTCAAGTTGACTTCTTTACCGTTCTGCAAAAGCATCCGCCGACAAAACCGTTTAGAATATCCACTCTGCTCTAATTTCAAAATAACTTCAGGGATATGTTTGTATTGCATTAATAGTGCAGATTTTGGTTCTTTCTGCCAATAACTCACACCAACAACACATTCTAAATAAGTCTCTTTAGTGACAATTACAGTACCATTTGCAGCGCAATATCCGGCTAAATATGCTAAAGATATCCAGTTATTCTCAGCATCTTGCCAATTTTGGAGAGCGCGTTTTACTAAGTCAGTGCGATAGACTGTAGCAGTTAGAAAAATAACTGCACCGACACTCTTTGAAAAACAATGTTCAAATATGGCTTTACCATCACCCTTTCCATCTTCACTATCAACGTCAAACCAACGATTACCAACAATTGTTGGTGGATGAACTGGTTCACCAGTAATTTGGTTACGACCGGAAAAATTGAGGAATAATAATGATAAATCTTCATGTTGTCTGAGTTTGCTAATCACATAAGCAATGGCTCTATCTTGAATTGGGTCATCATCACCGATTGTCCAAACATATTTTGTTGTTGTAGACTTTAGGCAATACATAATATTTTTGACTACGCCTAAATTCTTGGAGTTCCTATTTGATTTAAATGTGATATTACTAAGTATTTCTTGCCATTTTTTAATCACCTCCTGAGTATTATCTGTTGAACAATTATCAGAAATTAAAATTTCACATTCATCTTCAAAACCTTTGATAGCTTGAGCTAACCAAGTAAGTTGTTTATCTAGAAGCTGGGCACGATTGAATGTAGGAATAGCAATAGTCAGTAGTTTATTCATATTAAGCTCAACTTTGTAGTTAAAAGGCTATTAACAGTAGCTTATTAATTAACAAGCTGCTATCCAGATTATTTTTTTAGTTTGATAACAAAAGCTTTATATAACTACGCCTTTTAATTATTTTTACCTATTGTCTATGTTTGTAATGACAACAATAAATAGTAACAAAAGGCGCTTTTTGGGTTATATTTAGTAATTACGACGCTATTAAAAGCCTATCCGGAATAGGAGAAGGATAAACTTTTATTTCAGGAATGGGCACAACAAACTGTCCACCCCACTCGCCAATGAATGCCATTTGTTCCATAATTTCTTCCTTGAGATTCCAAGGTAAAATTAGGACATAATCTGGTTTGGTTTCGCGGATTTTATCTGGTTCAAAGATGGGGATATGAGTCCCAGGTAAAAATAAGTCTTGTTTGTAAGGATTACAATCGACTGTGTAATCGATAAAATCTTTCCCAATACCACAGTAATTAAGCAATGTGTTACCTTTAGCTGGTGCGCCATAACCAACAACTGATTTACCTTCTGCTTTGATATTTATAAGGAAACTTAAAAGCTTATGCTTTGTTTGTTTGACTTTTTCGCCAAATGTAATATAAGTCTCTATCTGATGTAGTCCAGCAGCAATTTCTTTTGCTTTTAGATGGCTAACTCGGTTACAGATACTAGGATTATCAGCATCATCATGTTTGGCATAAATTCTTAGTGAACCGCCGTGAGTTGATAATTCTTCCACATCAAAAAGTTGCAAATTGTGTGCTGAGAAAATCTTTTCGATAGTAAGAAATGAGAAGTAAGAAAAATGCTCGTGATAAATAGTATCAAACTGATTTTGTTGAATCAATTGCAAAATGTGAGGAAACTCCATCGTCAAAATACCATTTGGTTTGAGGATGAGTTTCATCCCAGCAATGAAATCATTTAAATCTGGTACATGAGCTAAAACATTATTGCCTATTAAAAGGTCAGCTAGTTTTCCTTGTATCACAAGTTCTTTGGCAGTTTCAACTCCAAAAAACTTGTTGATACTAGGAATACCTCTATCTTGAGCTATCTTGGCTATATTTGCTGCTGGTTCTATTCCTAAAACTGGGATTCCCTTTTCTACAAAATATTGCAGTAGGTAGCCATCGTTGCTAGCAATTTCAATAACTTGATTATGATGATTAAAGCCAAATTTTTCTACCATCATATCGGTGTAAGCTTTGACGTGTTTTAGCCAACTTACTGAGTAGGAAGAGAAATAAGCATAGTCACTGAAAATATGATCGGGAGTTTCAAATTGTTCTAATTGAACTAAAAGAGTGTCTTCGGAGACGTAAGCATGGAGAGGATAAAATTTTTCGGCATGATTTAGCTGTTCTTCTGTCAGATAAGCATTAGCTAAAGGTGACATTCCTAAATCAATAAAGGTTTGGTGCAGAGGTTGACCACTGAAACGACATTTTGCGTTCGCCATAATTTTCAACTCACTGATTACAAATAATTGGATGGGTGAAATAAGTCCGAATCAACAATATTTGATTCGGAAACTTAGATTATTTATTCATTGCTACTAGGCAACTATTTCTACTTTTTATTCCAGAAGAAATCTTTGTCAATTTGCTCGGTACGAATTAGATACTCTAGCTGTTTTAAGCGAGTAAATCCTCTAAATAAGAAAGTGTCTTCAGCCATATCTATTTGACTGAATAAATCAAATAGCTGCTGGGCACCAAGGCGAGCATTCCAATCACACTTAAATCCGGGGAGGATTGTGTTGATTTTCTCGAAGGATACCCGATAGCTACGGTTATCTGAGCCGTTGTCACCAAAGGACAATTTACAATCTGGGAAAATATCAGCAATAATTTCCGCAATTTCTTTAACGCGATAGTTGTTTGCTGTATCTCCGACGTTGAAAATTTGGTTATGTACAATGTCTCGTGGTGCTTCTAAGGCACAGACTATTGCTTTGCAAATATCCAGTGCGTGGACTAATGGCCGCCAGGGTGTACCATCACTGGTCATTTTGATTTGTTTGCTAGTCCATGCCAACCCTGCTAAGTTGTTTAAAACAATATCAAAGCGCATCCGGGGTGAAGCACCAAAGGCTGTGGCATTCCGCATAAAGGTGGGAGAGAAGTCATCGTCAGCGAGTGGTCTGACATCCCGTTCTACGAGAGTTTTGCACTCTGCGTAGGCTGTTTGGGGATTAATTGGGGATTCTTCTGTAACATCACCTGCGGTAGCAACGCCGTAGACGCTGCACGAAGACATATATACAAAACGGCGCACACCCATAGCTTTCGCTAGGCTAGCGAGACGAACTGAACCAACATGATTAATTTCGTAAGTAATATTCGGTGCTAATTGTCCGGCTGGGTCGTTGGAGAGTTCCGCCATATGAACTATTGCTTCAACGCCTTCCAAATCATCGGGGGTAATGTTGCGGATATCTTTGTTAAGGGTTTTAGGTGTAACTCCATTAGCGTTGTATAGCCAACCAACTTTATAGAAACCAGTATCTAGACCGATAACTTCATGTCCGCGTTCAATTAACAGAGACGGTAATAATGAACCAAGGTAGCCTTCTGTTCCAGTTACTAATATTTTCATTGTGGTTAACGCCTTTGTATTGATGAGTTAAATTCTTCGTTTAGTAGGGACGCACAGCTACAGCGTGTTGCCCGAAATTTTTGGTAGGCACACAATTCCTGAATTATTTTCGGAGGTATTTTTGGGGTAGCAGCGCTTTATAGGGGTTCTTAATTGATGCACTAAACTTTTTCTTGTGAGATGGGCATCTTGCTCATCCCTTGTATTTCTAGGCAAGCAAGATGCTGACCCCATAAGATTCATCCCTGAATTCAGCAGCACCGGAAGTAACTATGATATCTATGCAGTTACTACATTATTTAGATGCGATGGTTGGGGAATTTCTGCCACAAGCGCTTTGCCGATTTCTAGAGAAGATGTAGCGGCTGGAGAAGGAGCATTGCAAACATGGATGGAGTTTTGACCGGAAACAATCAAAAAGTCGTCTACAAGCTTGCCATCGTTCATTAAGGCTTGAGCGCGGACTCCTGCATGGGTGGGAACTAAGTCTTCTGCTTGGACTTCGGGAATTAGTTTTTGCAAACTTCTGGTGAAGGCTGCTTTACTAAAGGAACGAATGATTTCTTGGATGCCTTCATCAGCGTGTTTGGCTGCCAATTTCCAGAAACCAGGATAAGTGATGACTTCCAGAAAATCGCGTAAGTCAAAGTCGGTTTTTTTGTAACCTTCACGTTTGAGTGACAGAACCGCGTTTGGCCCGGCGTGGACGCTACCATCAATCATTCGGGTAAAGTGGACACCCAGGAAGGGAAAATCTGGATTGGGAACTGGATAAATTAGTGTCTTGACGAGATAGCGTTTTTCTGGGGTTAGCTCGTAGTATTCTCCTCGGAATGGGACGATTTTGGCTTGGGGTTCAACTTTACCTAATTTGGCGGTGCGATCGCTATGCAATCCTGTACAATTAATGACAAAGCGGGTTGCAAAGTTACCTTTGTTTGTTTCCAGTACCTGATTTTTACCACTTGGGGAGATTTTCAGAACTTTTGTATTGAGATGTAAATCTCCACCCTGCTGTTGAATTAGCTGGGCATATTTTAAACAAACTTGCTTGTAATTAACAATACCAGTTGAGAATACCCGAAGTCCACCTACGCATTTTACGTGAGGTTCTATTTCCCTGACTTCTTCGGGGCTGATTCTCTTAACTTCTATGCCATTGTCTAAGCCGCGTTGGTAGAGATTTTCTAGACGTGGTAGCTCTTGTTCTTCGGTCGCAACAATCACCTTACCACAAACTTCATGCTCAATTCCATGCTCTTGGCAAAATTCTACCATAGAGCGAGAACCGTCACGACAAAATTTAGCTTTGAAACTCCCTGGCTTGTAGTAAATACCAGAATGAATTACCCCGCTATTATTACCGGTTTGATGAAATGCCAATTGGCTTTCTTTTTCTAGTACTAAAATACGCGCATTGGGATAGCGTTTTCCTAAAGCTAGGGCTGTAGAGAGTCCAACTATTCCCCCACCTATAATCGTAAAATCATACATTAGTATCATCGCACTTAAAATTACAAAAAAGCTATGAATAAGAAGTTAGAAGTTAGCAGTGAGGAGTTAGGTGCAATTAACAATTTAAACTCATAACTCCTAACTTTTAACTCCTAACTCTATTCTTACCATACCTTCCAAGGAGCTTGATTATTTTTCCATAGCCCTTCGAGATAGTTTTTATCGCGTAAAGTATCCATTGGTTGCCAAAAACCATCATGTTTAAAAGCGGATAGCTGTTCCATGTCAGCTAGCTTTTCTAATGGCTCTTGCTCCCATACTGTAGAGTCATCAGCAATCAAATTAATTACTTCTGGTTCTAACACAAAGTAACCGCCATTAATCCAAGCTCCATCACCTTCTGGTTTTTCCCGAAAGCTGGTAATTTTAGTTTGCTCATATCCCAAGGAAATGGCTCCAAAGCGTCCGGCTGGTTGAACGGCTGTGAGGGTTCCTAATGTATTTTGTTGTTTATGAAAGTTAACTAGCTCGGTGATATTAATATTACTTACACCATCACCATAAGTAAAACAAAAAGTTTCATTACCAATATGCTCGCTGATTCGTTTTAAGCGTCCGCCTGTCATGGTATTATCACCCGTGTTTACTAAGGTAACACGCCAGGGTTCAGCATAACCAGAATGCACGTTCATCTGGTTAAATCGCATATCAAAGGTGACATCTGACATGTGTAAGAAGTAGTTAGCAAAATACTCCTTGATTATGTAACCTTTGTAACCGCAACAAATGATGAAGTCATTAATGCCGTGGGCGGAGTAAGTCTTCATTATGTGCCAGAGAATTGGCTTACCACCAATCTCAACCATCGGCTTGGGTCTGATACTAGTTTCTTCACTGAGGCGTGTACCAAGCCCTCCAGCCAAAATCACCGCTTTCATGCAATTACCTCGGAGTCTTGTAGGGATATAATTATTTGACTTTTTCGACATGAAGAGGATGCACTTAGATGGAGAGAAATTAATTTCTAATTTGTTTTTCTCCGTCCATAATCTAACTGTAATTTTATCCGAAATTATAAAGCAAATATAAATTAACGTCTTTTCTATATAAAAGCTCTATGAATATCTATAAACCTGAAAATAAATTACTTAATTAAATACAAATGTTACCCAATAAATAACTAGGGTTAGCTGACGCTAACCCCAGTTAGGCTTGATTTCTGAAATCAAAACCAATAATATGTCAGTAAAAAAACTTACAAAACAGAGTAATTAAAAAGTGCTGAGTGGCAATTGAGAGAATAACTAATCAGTACTCAGCCTTCTTGATTTGATTTGTTTTTAGTTAGTTTTTTCCAGATTACTTGAGCTTTGGAATAAAGGGTCACATTTGTTTTCTACGACTACACACATATTACTGAGTGCTTGCTGATAATTATCCATATCATCTTGTGCAAGAAACATTTTGGCAGATGTCTGTACATCTTCGATAGCTTTCGCCTGATTTTTGTGAGATTGACTACCACCATATTGTGCTAACTCATAGCGAACCATGCCTCGTTTGAGATATGCTTTTGCTAGTTTAGGGCTGATAGTTAGTGCTTGGTTAAAGTCAGCGATCGCTAGATTATATTCTTGCTCATAATTGCTGCTATATTGAGCAATTTGATAAT
This sequence comes from Nostoc sp. KVJ3, assembly GCF_026127265.1. Lineage (GTDB taxonomy): Bacteria > Cyanobacteriota > Cyanobacteriia > Cyanobacteriales > Nostocaceae > Nostoc. The sequence continues at coordinate 525,072 of NZ_WWFG01000002.1, read as the reverse complement.
AGACAAGACCTCTCTGAAAGTAAGCTTCTGCTTGGGATATATTTAGTTTGATTGCCTGAGTAAAATCTATGATGGCTTTTTTGTAATCTTGTTGAGATTCACCGCTATATTTAGCCATTTGAGCGCGGACAATGCCTCGTCTGATATGAGCTTCCACTTCATTATTATCCAGACCGATGGCTTGATTATAGTCTGCGATCGCTAGACTATATTCTGTATCAGGATCGTTGCTATATTCGGCGAGCATATAGCGGGCATTACCCCGATTGACTAAAGCTTTGACTTGATTGGGATCGATTTTGAGAGCTTGGCTATAATCCGTAACTGCTCCTTCGTAGTCTTTCATGTTATAGCGAGCATTGCCACGATTTATAATTGCTCTGCTATGTGTCGGTTCTTGTTCAATTGCTTCGCTAAAGCTGGCAATTGCTTTTTCATAGTCTCGGTCTTGGTAAGCAGTGTAACCTTGCTGATAGTAATCAGCGAAGCTGAGTTTGTTAATTGTCTGGCGAGACTTCAATGCTTGTTGAGTGTAAGCATTTTGGTAAACCAACGGCTCAGTAAATTTAATCATTACGTCCGCATATCCCAATAAACCAAAACCCAACAAGCAACAAATCACTGGGTACAATTTTGACTTCTTGGAGCGTTTGTAAGCTGAACCGCTTGGGGTCATCATTGGCTGCCAATAATTAACCAAGTGCGGTGATATGGCTCGTTGGGGAAAATGCGGTGTCTGGGTGTAATGTTTTCTCGCTTTGATTCGCGGTTGGAGATGTTCTCTAGCTTCTATAGCCCGATGTGATGGGAAGGGGTCGCGTCCACCTAATCGTACGGTACGTTCACACCACGGACAGGCACGCATGTGGTTGTTGTAGCGATGTTGGGGATTTGTGGTGCAGGTAATTAGGGAATCTTCGGCTTCAGCGATTGCTGAGAGCCAAGTCTGGGCGCTGGGGCGTAGTTGTGGGTTATTGTGACCCTCTTCAAAACAGCGGACAAATAGTTCTTGTAAGCTGGGATGAAGAATTTCCCAAGGGGGGGCAATGGGGGTAGGTAGGTAGGGTACGTACCGTTTTTGGCTGTACGTGAAATGACCAGATGCAATGCGGGCTTCGTAGGGCGGTGGCTCAATAGCACCTTGAAAAATCCCCGAAAATGGGTGAGTGCCTTCCATTAGGAGTTGAAATACCAGCACTGCTAACCCAAATAAGTCGTGAGAAATTTCGCGATCGTGCTGGGCAAAAGTTTTATTTTGTAGTTCTGGTGGGGTAAACTCTGGTTTACCTACTGGACAACGATAAACAACATTCTTGTTGGGGTCGAGTACTTGGAAGGAGTCTGTGTCTATTAAAGTTACCAGTGCGGTGTCACTGACGAGGATATTTGACTCGTTTACATCACCAATACAATATCCACTAGCGTGCAAAGCTGCAAAAGCTGCCGCTAAGTTACGAGCCGTGCGGAGCAGGTACTGATAGTTGAATAGGGGACAGTGTTGGCGACGGGTTCTGGGGTTGTAAAAGTCGATGATTGGACGCATCCCCTGGATGCGTGGCATCAAAAAGCCCAGGATGCTATTTTTGTCATCTGCTGTCCGCAATAAATCCTCTGGCCAAGCGATAGAGATATGCCCCAAACTAGCCGTAGGATTTTCTGGCGGGTTGGCAAGCATTGCCTCTAATTTATCAGCATGGGCAGTCGTTGGCTTATGGTAAATCTTTGCCACCAAGTTGCTATCGGATGGCACTGCATAAACACAAGCTTCACCGCCACGCCCCAAACTGACATTGAGGCTGAGGATTTCTTTTCTAGTGGAACAACGTAGTACCTGCATAATGAAATTACCGCTAACGGGAGTTATTTAAGATGTAAAACCTGTAGATTTATTACTCATGAGTCGTTGAATGCAGCTATAATGAGTGTTAAGTCATCATCAGTGCGTTGTGTAATCCGTTCTGAGTGTAAAAATTTTACCAACTGCTCCTTCGCTACTGTTTTATCCTCGGTATTGGCTACAAATTCAAATAGCGGAAAGAAGAAGGGTTTGTGAGGTTCACCAACAACCATATTCAAAGCCAGCATTTGCAGTCCGTCAGTAATTATACCAACATTAACTATATCTGTGCGCCATAATCTCATCTGCGCTGTATCTAAGGCCGTAGGAGAAGTTAAAAAAGTGGTTTCGTTGATGTATTCGCCGCTATCAGGTATAGTTAGCGCCAGGAGATTGCCCATACGATCTTTTGCCACTGCCAAACCATCACCTATTTGCACTACAGCTACAACTTCTGGTGTGGCAACCATCATAATTAAGGTAGTTGCTAAGTCTTGAAGCTGTTTGTCACAAGTAGCCGCTTCAGCCTCTACAGCGTTTTTGGCGGCTAATATGGCATCATTTAAGAGCGATCGCACATAAGCATCATCACTCAAAATCTTTCGAGTGATTCCTTTGGTGGAAATATTTTCTATTGCTGTCTCCACAGCAATCATCGCTCCCACTTTCCCAAGGCTAGCAGAACCCGCGCCATCTGCTGCGGCCGCCACTAAAATATTATCTGACAATATCTGCCAGTGATGAGCATCCTGACATAACTGCTTATTTTTTAAGTGACTTGTACCACACACAGACGCAGCCACAATCCGCCATTGAGCAATCTGTTTTGATATTTTCATAGATTTTTTTCCCAACAGCTAGCTGTGTCAACATCAAGCTGCAATCTTTAATTAAACAGTCCCCCAACCAATTGGCGGTAGTGCTACCTGTTCGTCTACCTGCGAATGAGAAACAGCTGACATACTAGTGGATAGCCAGACGAACATTTCGATAAAGTTTAATCCTTTCAGTTTCAGTGGTGTACGCACAGTGATTTGATTTAAACGCGTCATATTAGCATTTTCAACACCAACCGTAAAAAATGCTACACGCTTATTTGCCTCATCTCCCTGTAAGCGATGGGATGCTTGCTCTACCACATTCTCTAACTCGCCTTGCGGTTCTCCATCGGTAATCATGAATACCCAGGGACGATAATAAGCAATGCCATTGGTACGATACTGAGATTTCCGCTCTTGAATTATGTCCAAAGCTTTATGGATTCCTGCACCCATCGTAGTCAAGCCTTGTGCTGTCAAAATGGGCGGATTGAATTGATCGGCAGTCACAAAGTCTTGGACTACATTGACATTACTATCAAAAGTGACGATCGCCACTTCTACCCGTCTGGCAGCTAAGGAATTTTTGACTAATTCATCCTTTAAACTGAGTAAACCTTGATTTAAAGCCTCAATCGGATCTCCTTGCATCGAGCCAGATGTGTCTAGTAAAAGCACACAAGGACAACGTGGTTCTGGGTTCTCAGCAAATTCTACTACTTCATCAAGTCTTAATGTATCATGCATAACTTTTTGTGTTATGTTAAAATTCAAAGTCTTTATTTCCCTTTTCTCAGAGTATGTAATGCTAATCGCCGAGGCGACTAGAGAATATAGTATCTAGTGGCAGATGCTCTAATCTTTATTAAACAAATTATTTTCATAAAGTTCTCTGTATATTTAATGAAGAACTTGAGTAGAGCTTAGTTTAGCAAAAAAGAGTTTATCAAAACCCAGCGTTACCTGTTGTAATGTATCTACCCAAAACTTATATCCATTAAACCTACAGTACAATAAATACGTAAACTTTCCTAGATAAGTTTTTAAAGATTTTATGTAGGAGAATCGTTCCTTTATAGAAAAGTTATTAACCATAATTAAGATCGTTAGCTCATAGAAGTATACCAGTGTAACTGCGCGAACTTGGAATCAAATTTGCCTCTTGAAGTTAGTTGACATCAATAAACATCGCTATTAAGGTCTTCGACCAAGAGTCGTCGATAGTGAGCAAAATCTAGAATGAACCAATATCTACTGATAGTCTAGCTATGATAGGTGTTTACTTTTATTCATACCCATATACTTGTTTTTTGAGATAAATTAAGTAGAACGTGTCAAATGTAACAGATGAGTTATAAAACTTATAACTTTTAATATATATACATATTTTAAAAGAAATAATTTGTGCGTAGAGAAATATTACAAACAAGAAAATATTTTATAGATGATATTTTCAATCTACAAATGTTCGGTTATTGATTCCGCAAAAAAACTTGAAAAACATGAATAACTCAGGTGCATTCACTAAACTACGTCCTCTAAGCTTGTTAAGACAGTTATCCAATTGCTCTGATAGTACTTGTTTACAAGCATTTAGTAACTCTGTTTTCTGGTTAATTTACCTAGAGCAGGGTAAGATAACCTACGCTACTCATTCAGTAGAACCATTTGATCGACTAGAACGCCATTTGCGCCGCCTCAGCCACCAAATTCCACTGCTTACTAGCGAGGTGCGTGTTCAAGTCCGTCTGATGTTTGAACCTGACTCACACAGTCAGTTAATTGAACATGACAACAATTTGAGAAATCCCCCTCCTGAATATCAAGCGATATCTTGGCTTATTAGTCAAAAACATCTGCATTCTACACAAGCAGCAGTGCTGATTCAAGAATTAGTTAAAGAGGTGATTGAATCATTTTTACTCATTCAAGAAGGTACTTATGAATTAGCAGAACAAATTGATAGAATGCCAAGAATTTGTAGGCTAGATGGAGAAAAAATTCTAGAACGTTGCCAAGTAAAAATACAGAATTGGCAGACTTTTATTCCGCAAATTTCTTCTCCATATCAACGTCCATATCTGTTGATTAACAGCAAAATTGAAGAAGAAGATTTACCAAAACTTCAGCCGGATTTAATAAATTGGATGAAGGGTTTCAGCCTGTGTCATCTGGCGACGATTTTGAATCAAGATGAAATCCAACTGGCCCGCAATTTATACCCTTACATACTTAAGGGTGCGATTATTTTGCATGAACCCGATCCGCCATTCGATAAATTACCAAAGATATTTGAAGGGCAATATCTACGACAGGCTACACCTACGCTGTTCTCACAATCAATTACAGAGATAGTTTATACCAAGCAAAAGCTAAATAATACTGTCAACTCTTACTCAGATATTTCTGAAGGTAACATAACTCCTGTTCAACAATTACCACAGATTTCTCCTCCTCTCCAAGAAAACTTTCAAGAACCAACAATATCAAATAACATAAATCTGGCTTCTCAAAGAGTAACGGCTGCTACTGTAACAGCACAAAAAATCCATAAAATCGTTTCTGTAGATGATAGCCCCACAATTCTCAAAGAAATTAGCCGTTTCTTAGAAAATGAAAATTTTTCTGTAGTGACTATTAACGATCCAGTAAAAGCCGTTTTGTCAATTATAAGGCATAAACCCGACTTAATTTTGTTGGATTTAAATATGCTAGGAATCGATGGTTATGAGTTGTGTCGGATTATACGAAACAACTCTATCTTTCAACAGACTCCCATCATTTTTGTTACTGGTAGTAAAGGGATTGTAGATAAAGTAAAAGCGAAACTGGTAGGAGCATCTGGATATTTGACTAAACCTTTTACCCGCGCCGAATTACTGAAAATAGTCTTTATGCATTTGACTTAAATTAACCACAAAATCTAATGATTTTGAGCTAGTGAGGATAAATCAATATGGCTACAGTTTTAGTTGTTGAAGATGCTCCTTCTCAGTTGGAATTAATCAATAGTTTTTTAAGAGACAGTGGATACACAGTAATTAAAGCTTATGATGCCAAAGATGGGATGAGTAAGGCAATAAATAATCGTCTAGATGCGATTATTACTGATGTGGTAATGCCAGAAATTAGCGGTTTTGAGTTCTGTCGCCTCTTGAAAAAAAATCCAGTTACTCAAAAAGTACCAATTATTATTTGTAGTTCTAAAAATCAGCCTATTGATCGGATTTGGGGAATGCGACAAGGTGCAAATGTTTATTTAACTAAGCCTTTTACTAAACAACAATTAATAAATGCGCTTAAATCTCTTGTGGAGTAGGGAGATAATTCGTAATTCGTAGCTCACTGTCCCACCAAATAAAAATATGAGTATCTAATAAAACCTTCATAAACCCCAAAAAGAATCTGGTAAAGGCTCATCAAAATCATCACTCATTACCATAGAGCCACGATTTAAACCCGCTTTGGGAACTACAGGCTGTTCCTGGGGTTCAGACAAAGGCAAAACCCTTGCCCAAGGGACACCCTGCCGAGTTAGCGTCACTTCAATATGATTTTGGATATCTGACAATAAATCAGCTAAATTATCCGATAAATCAGCAATATTGAAAGTTTTTGGTGACATTTTTATTTATGCCCTACTCATTACCAGCATTATAATAGGAGTCCTAAATCAATGTAGGATTGTTCAAGTGAAAGGTTACGCCTTGCGGGACGAATAGCCATCGATCGCTAGTAGGCACCCTAAAATAAGAACAAAAGACGATTCCTAAAACAAGCACACTCCATGCGTATTTCTCTAAATTGGCTGCGCGAACTAGTAGAGATAAAACTTAGTCCAGAAGAATTAGCCGAAACCCTGACAATGGCAGGGTTTGAGGTTGAAGATATTGAAGACCGCCGCACTTGGGCCAATGGCGTGGTTGTCGGGAAAGTGCTTGAGCGTCAGCCCCACCCCAACGCCGATAAATTAAGTGTTTGCCAAGTTGATATCGGTGCTGATGAGACTCTAAATATTGTCTGTGGCGCTGCCAATGTGAAGGCAGATATCTATGTACCGGTAGCAACTACGGGTACTTACTTACCCAACATCGATTTAAAAATTAAACCTGCAAAATTGCGTGGTGTCCCATCTCAGGGCATGATTTGTTCTTTAAAGGAACTTGGTTTACCCACTGATGTAGACGGAATTCATATTTTTACTCAAGAAAATTTACCATTGGGTAGTGATGTGCGTCCGTTGTTGGGTTTAGATGATGTAATTTTAGACCTGACAGCAACTGCTAATCGCGCTGATGCTCTGAGTATGGTAGGTGTAGCACGGGAAGTAGCAGCTTTAACTGATGGAAAGTTGAGCATTCCTGAACCTGGTGAAGTCTCTATTACCAAAAATGCTGGAAATTTAACTTTAAAAATTGCCGATACCCAAGCTTGTCCTGCATACATTGGTACGGTAATTGAACAGGTAAAAATTGCTCCATCTCCTGAATGGCTGCAACAACGTTTACGGGCTGCTGGGGTACGTCCCATCAGTAATGTTGTGGACATTACTAATTACGTTTTGTTGGAATGGGGACAACCACTACACGCCTTTGACTGCGATCGCTTAAAATCAGTTGCAAGTAGCAAAAATTTAACCATCGGTGTCCGCTTTGCCTCTGCTGGAGAATCCCTCAAAACCCTGGATGAACAAACTCGCACCCTCTCAACCCAAAATTTGTTAATTACCGCCAACGACAGACCCGTTGCCCTGGCGGGAGTTATGGGTGGTGAAGAAACGGAAGTCCATGAAGGGACTCAAAGCCTAGTTTTAGAAGCAGCGTTATTTGATTCCGTAGCAATTCGCCGTTCTTCCCGCAGTGCTGGCTTAAGAAGTGAAGCTTCTGGCAGATATGAACGGGGAGTTAACCGCGCTGAGTTGGAAATAGCTAATCGCCGCGCCTTATCCTTAATTAGCGAATTGGCTAGTGGAATTCTTGTCCAGCAGGAAATTGCCGACACCCGCCCCGATCCTTCTACCTGGAGTCGTTCGATTGCACTGCGTTTAGACCGAGTTAACCAGATTTTGGGGCCAATCGATTTGGGAGAGGATACAGGTGAACTCCAAGAACAAGATATTGAGCGTATCCTGACTGCGTTGGGATGTCAGTTGACTCCTTCAGGAGAAGATAGCAACCATCAACCTACATGGTCAGTTTCTGTTCCACCCTATCGTTACCGCGACTTAGAGCGAGAAATTGATTTAATTGAAGAAATCGCCCGACTCTATGGTTACAACAGATTCTGTGATACTTTACCAGAAAAATCCGAAGGTGGTTATCTGCCTTTAGACGAGGAATTGATTCGCAAATTACGGGCTTTCCTCCGGGCTGAAGGGTTGACAGAATTAATTCACTATTCTTTAGTCAAACCGGGAGAAGACAGACAGATAGTACTGTCAAATCCTTTATTTGCCGAATATTCAGCGCTGCGAAACGATTTGATATCTGGGTTGATTGATGCCTTTCAATACAATTTAGAGCAAGGTAATGGTTCCTTGAACGGCTTTGAAATCGGACAAATTTTCTGGCGAGAAGAAGACGGTTTGCAAGAAACAGAAGCCTTGGCGGGAATTGTGGGCGGGGATATTTCCGTTGGCAAATGGTCAAAAAGTGGACGCGAAGAACCCATCACCTGGTTTGAAGCCAAAGGCATTTTAGAAAGTGTATTTCGACAACTTGCCTTGGAAGTAGAATTCCAACCCGATTGCCGAGATCATCGCTTACATCCAGGACGCACCGCTTCTTTGTGGATTCGGGGTAATAGGCTGGGTATTTTTGGACAACTCCATCCCCAATTGCGAAGAGAAAAAGGCTTACCAGATTCCGTTTATGTTTTCCAGTTGGATCTAGATGTGCTTTTAGAATCTTTAGGACAAGATGAAGTCCTCATTCCGGCATTCCAGCCCTATTCTACCTATCCAGCTAGCGATCGCGACATCGCCTTTTTTGCACCCGTGAAAATCTCAGTTAGCGAAATTCAAAAAGTAATTACCAAAGCGAGCAAAGATTTGCTCGAATCGGTGGAATTATTTGATGAATATCGCGGCGAAAATGTCCCCGAAGGGCAGAGGAGTCTAGCATTTCGTCTAGTTTATCGGGCTAGCGATCGTACCCTGACTGAGGCAGAAGTTGAACCAGTACACAATAAAGTCCGCGAAGCCTTGGTGGAAAAATTCGGCGTAAATCTGAGGAGTTAGGAGTAATTACCCCCCTTAATCCCCCCTTATAAAGGGGGGAAACAGGAAATCTAGTTCCCTCCCCAATACATACGGGGAGGGTTAGGGTGGGTTAAAACCTTGGTTAATCAGCTATTTCAGACTTGTTGACACGCCGAAATAACAAATGCGATCGCCGAATTAGCAAATGCGATCGCCGAATTAGCAAATGCGATCGCCAAATTAACAAATGAGTTCGCCAAAATAACAAATGCGATCGCCAAATTAACAAATGAGTTCGCCAAAATAACAAATGCGATCGCCGAATTAGCAAATGCGATCGCCGAATTAGCAAATGCGATCGCCAAATTAACAAATGAGTTCGCCAAAATAACAAATGCGATCGCCGAATTAGCAAATGCGATCGCCAAATTAACAAATGAGTTCGCCAAAATAACAAATGCGATCGCCAAATTAACAAATGAGTTCGCCAAAATAACAAATGCGATCGCCGAATTAGCAAATGCGATCGCCGAATTAGCAAATGCGATCGCCAAATTAACAAATGAGTTCGCCAAAATAACAAATGCGATCGCCAAATTAACAAATGAGTTCGCCAAAATAACAAATGCGATCGCCGAAATAACAAATGAGTTCGCCGAAATAGCAAATGCGATCGCCGAAATAGCAAATGCGATCGCCGAAATAACAAATGCGATCGCCGAAATAGCAAATGAGTTCGCCGAAATAACAAATGCGTAGGCGTAGCCCATCGATGATAGGTTAAGATAAAGTGCCTTTTGTCAATCAGTTAAAATACTTAAAATATCCTTAATAATGATAATCGTGTATGGGTAGACGGGAAGGAGGCGATCGCATCTAAGAGGATGTTTTAAAAGTCCTTCATGATGTATCAAATACTTTTAGATCCCCCTAAATCCCCCTTAAAAAGGGGGACTTTGATTCTAGTTCCCCCCTTTTTAAGCTACCGTGTATACACAAGTCGGGTTGAGAATCAAATAGAGGGAAAAGAACGGAAAATTATTTTTAAAATCCTTGATTTTTCGTTAATTCTATATCAATAAGCTGACACTATTGATAAACTCAAAACCTTGCCTACTAAGGCTTGCATCTTACCAGGCAATGATTTTAGGACTTGTGTATACACCGTAGCCTTTTTAAGGGGGGTTAGGGGGGATCAACAAGTGCTTAAAATCACAGCCAATCACTTTTCAAACAACCTCATTTACTATATAATTTGCTCTGATCCTACTCGTAAAAAAATAATAAATTATCGGTAATGAACGATGATAGAATTTGCCGCGATTACTTCTGTTATTAGTAAATATGCTCCTCAAGCTAGTCAAATAATCATTAAACAAGCTCAAAAAAACGAAGCTGTCATCAAAGTTTTACAGGAATTAAAACTCAATCCTACCCAAATTCCTGATGATGTTGATACTGTTTATGTTTACGCTCTGGTAAGGTATGGTGTATTTAAGCCAGAAGCAATTTTAAACCTGTTTAGAGAGAGAGTAATTAAAGATTATTTTTGGGATGCTTATAGTAATAATACTCCCTCTAAGTTTGTAGAAAATACAAAAAGGTTTCTTAATCAAAATAGCGAATTAAAAACGCAGATAATCAATGCCAAAATCAATTTCTTAGGTGAATTAGAAGAATTTGGTGAAGTTTTTATTACAATCGCTAAACAAACGAGAGCATCACGATATCAGCCTTACCCAGATTGGAATTTAGATGTTTATCCCAAAGAATTTAAAGCTTTAATTTTTGAGAAAACGCGCTTATTTTGCGGTCGTGATTTTGTGTTCAAGGCTATTCAAAAATTCTTCACCACTCAACCAAAGGGTTATTTTACCGTGGTTGGGGATGCAGGGATGGGTAAAAGTGCGATCGCTGCTAAATATATTTTAGCTACTAAGGTTCCTTGTTATTTTAATGTTTTCGCAGAAGGACGCAACAAACCAGAAAAGTTTTTAGCAAGTATTCGTCAACAATTAATTAAGCGTCATTCTCTCCAAAATGCAGACAACGCTGATTTAAGGACTTTATTGCAAAAAGCCAGTGAAGAACTAAAAGGACAAAAGCTTGTCATAGTTGTTGATGCACTAGATGAAGTAGAACAAGAAGGAAATAATAATCTTTTAGATTTACCACAAAATCTTCCCGATGGAGTCTATTTTTTCCTGACTAGAAGACCTTATAATCAAGAAACAAAGCGTTTAGCTTTGTCTCCAGATACTCCTGTAGATGAATTAGATTTAACAAAGCGTGATTACACAGCTTTGAGTCAGGAAGATGTAAAAGAGTATATTCAATTATTTTTTAATAATGATTATAAACTAAGAAGTTGGATTAATGAGCGCAATATTTCTGAAGATAATTTTACTCAGGAAATAGCTGTCAAGAGTGAAAATAATTTCATATATTTACGCTATATATTACCCGGAATCTCTGAAGGTAAATACAATGATTTAACTTTAAAGGGATTACCACAAGGTCTTCATGACTATTATATGACTCATTGGAATCGGATGGGGATGGACAAAGAATCCAATGAAAAAAAGGTAAAAATACTGTATATATTGGTAGAAAGAGGTGAGCCAATATCTATAAACATGATTTCGGAAATTATTGATGAGGATGAATATGAGGTGAAATCAGTATTAAATGATTGGGTTGAGTATGTAAAGTCGGAAGTAAATGAAGATGACCAAAAAACTTACTATAGTATTTATCATCAGAGTTTTCTAGAATTTCTCAAAGGTCAAGACAAACTCGGTAAAGGTCGAAAACTCTTTAAAGAAGTTAATAAGAGTATGGCTAATTTCATGCTGAAGGAGATGGCATAAAATGGGAAAAATTGCCATTAAATTAGCATCAAAATCAGCAGAATTTCAAAATTTGTTCTTGGGACAATTTCCTGAACAACAATTAAAAGCGGGTAATTCAGAAAAATATTATCAAACTCTCACAGATTTTGAATTTATTTCTCTGAAAATTCAATATCCTCAATTTGGAGTAGAAACCCTGATTAGAGATTATTATTTAATTGATGCTCCAGAGATATTAGATAGCTTAGAGCAACAAGAGAAACTAGACCCAGAACAAGTCAAACACCTCAAATTAATTCAACGTACCCTACAGTTATCAGCCCATGTTTTGAATCAAGACCCAAATCAATTAGTAGGACAATTATGGGGAAGATTGCAGAGTTTTCCTGAGCCAGAAATTCAGAAAATATTGGCAGATGCAGTACAAAGTAAAAGTGAAATTCCTCGACTTCAACCGATCACAGCCAGTTTAACTTCTCCGGGTGGAAACCTAGTGCGTATTCTGACTGGTCATAACGACTCGGTAAATGCAGTAGTCATTACTCCAGATGGTCAAACAGCAGTTTCTGCTTCTAGTGACAACACCCTGAAACTGTGGGATTTGGAGACTGGAAAGGAAATCTCTACTCTGAGAGGTCATAACGACTCAGTAAATGCAGTAGTCATTACTCCAGATGGTCAAACAGCAGTTTCTGCTTCTAGTGACAACACCCTGAAACTGTGGGATTTGGAGACTGGAGAGGAAATCTCTACCCTGAGAGGTCATAAAGACTCAGTAACAGCAGTAGTCATTACTCCAAATGGTCAAACAGCAATTTCTGTTTCTAATAGCTTGGAACTGTGGACTTTGAAACTGTGGGATTTGGAGACTGGAGAGGAAATCTCTACCCTGAGAGGTCATAAAGACTCGGTAAATGGAGTAGCCATTACCCCAGATGGCAAAACAGCAGTTTCTGCTTCTAGTGACAACACCCTGAAACTGTGGAATTTGGAGACAGCAAGAGATTTCTCTTCCCTGAGAGGTCGTCTGAAACAGTTAAAACTGTGGGATTTGGAGACGAAAAGGGAAATCTCTACCCTGAGCGGTCATAAAGACTCGGTAAATGCAGTAGTCATTACTCCAGATGGTCAAACAGCAGTTTCTGCTTCTAGTGACAACACCCTGAAAGTGTGGAATTTGAAGACAGGAAAGGAAATCTCTACCCTGAGCGGTCATAACGACTCGGTAAATGCAGTAGTCATTACCCCAGATGGCCAAACAGTCGTTTCTGGTTCTAGTGACAACACCCTGAAACTGTGGAATTTGAAGACGGGAAGGGAAATCTCTACCCTGAAAGGTCATAACAACCCGGTAACAGCAGTAGCCATTACCCCAGATGGTCAAACAGTCGTTTCTGTTTCTAATAACCTGAAACTGTGGAATTTGAATACAGGAAAGGAAATCTCTACCCTGAGAGGTCATAACGACTTGGTAAATGCAGTAGCGATCGCCCCAGATGGTCAAACAGTCGTTTCTGCTTCTAGTGACAACACCCTGAAACTGTGGACTCTGAAATTGTGGACTCTGAAACTGTGGAATGTGGAGACGAGAAGGGAAATCTTTACCCTGAGAGATCATAGAGGTTCAGTAAATACAGTAGCCATAACCCCAGATGGAAAAAAGGCAGTTTCTGCTTCTAATAACCTGAAATTGTGGAATTTGAATACAGGATGGCAAACCTCTACCCTGAGAGGTCATAACAACTCGGTAAATGCAGTAGTCATTACCCCAGATAGTCAAACAGCAGTTTCTGCTTCTAGTGACAACACCCTGAAACTGTGGAATTTGGAGACAGGAAAGGAAATCTCTACCCTCAGAGGTCATAACGATTCAGTAAATGCAGTAGCCATTACCCCAGATGGCCAAACAGCAGTTTCTGCTTCTAGTGACAACACCCTGAAACTGTGGGATTTGGAGACAGGAAAGGAAATCTCTACCCTCAGAGGTCATAAAGACTCAGTAAATGCAGTAGCGATCGCCCCAGATGGCCAAACAGTGGTTTCTGCTTCTAGTGACAACACCCTGAAACTGTGGGATTTGGAGACAGGAAAGGAAATTTCTACCCTCAGAGGTCATAACGACTCAGTAAATGCAGTAGCGATGCCTCCGGCGGGCAAAGCCAACGCCCCAGATGGAAAAACCGCCGTTTCTGCTTCAGATGACAAGACCTTAAAACTGTGGGATTTAGAGACAGCAACAGAAATCTCTACCCTGAGAGGTCATAATCACTGGGTAAGAGGAGTAGCGATCGCCCCAGATGGTCAAAAAGCCGTTTCTGCTTCTGCTGACCACACCCTGAAATTGTGGGATTTACACACAGCAAAGGAAATCTCTACTTTTACTGGTGAAAGTTATATATATTGCTGTGCTATTTCCCCAGATGGATTGACAATTGCAGCAGGTGAAAGTTCAGGGCGGGTTCATTTTCTCCGTTTAGAAGGGGGTTCAGAAAATGAATAACATTACTCCAAATACAATCAATATCCCCAGATATCCCCCAGAATTTCAGCAAATCATTTCTGCAAAAAATCACAACTTTGTCGGTCGTGAATTTGTTTTTTCTGCTATTAATAACTTCCTTAATCAATCTGACCGGGGCTACTTTACTATTATCGGCGATCCGGGGATTGGTAAAAGTGCAATTCTTGCCCATTATGTCAGCCAAAATCCCGGAATAGTCTATTGCAATGTCGAAATTACAGGTAAAAATCGCGCTGAGGAATTTCTGACGACGATTTGCACTCAATTAATAGAAATTGCCCAACATCAATGTAGTAAAAATTTTACACCTAACTCTCTTGAATTTACCACAGAAAACAGTGGTTTTTTATCATTGTTACTACAACAAATCAGCGATAGATTGCATCCAGAACAACGTTTAATTATTACTATAGATGGTTGCGATAGAATTGATATCAACAATCAACCACGCGGCTCAAATATTTTATATTTACCCCGCTATCTCCCAGAAAAAGTTTATTTTATCCTTACTCGTCGTCCTTTTTTAGCAAACCAATCAGGATTATTAATTGAAACTCCATCCCAATCTTTAGATTTATCAAATTACCCTGAACAAAACCGCGCTGATATCCAAGAATATATTAAAACTTATTTAAATGAATCATCTCATTCTGTAGACGCTTCTGCGGCTTCCCGCAGGGTGCATAGCGTTAGCGAAGATCAGGGTTTTGATGATGATGAAACCAATTTTATGTATGTTAAGGAAATCTTAGCAACTATTAAAGAGGATATTTACCCCCAAAATTTACAACTCTATTACCAAAATCATTGGGAAAAAATGAATTTAGCAACCAGTAAACAGCAAGCAATGGCTTTACAGGTGTTAAATATTTTAGTTCAAGAGGAATCAATATCAATAGAAGCGATCGCCGAAACATTAGATACAGATGAATATGAAATCAAGGTAATTTTAGACAAGTGGCGAGAGTTTTTACATTTAGAATCAATAGTACCAGAAATCCATTATAGTGTTTATCATACTAATTTTCGTGATTGGTTGAGGCAACAAATTCAGTCTAAGGTTTGAGTTAAAAGGGCATTTAGAGGATATTTGAAAAGTCCTCTTGTCGGTATCAAAAGTTTTAGCTCCCCCTAAATCCACGCCACGTGCTTCAAGTCGGGGAACCCGCCCAACGCAGTGGCTCCCCTTAAAAAGGGGGACTTTGATTCCGGTTCCCCCCTTTTTAAGGGGGGTTAGGGGGGATCTCAAGGTGCCTAAAGTCACAGGGAAAAACTTTTCAAACAACCTCTTAGAAACTGCCAGAGTAATATCTTATTAACCAGTAGGAGTAACAAGCAATTATGACTAAATATGTACTTTGGGGGACTTACTGTGAAGACGTTCTCGAAAAACGTACCCCCCACCGTCAAGCTCATTTAGACGGATTAGCAAAACAAAAAGAATCCGGTGTGCTGATTACCATTGGCCCCACCAAAGATGTCACAAAAGTTTTTGGGATTTACGAAGCCGAAGACGAAGCCACTGTCCGCGAATTAATTGAAAATGATCCCTACTGGAAAAATGGCATCTGGACTGAATATTCTGTCAAAGAATGGATTCAGGCTTTTTAAATTGGTATGGGGCATTGGTTATTAATTCTTCTCCCTCACTCCCAATACGGTTTGGTTAGGGTTTTTTGATGAAAATTTTAAATCAAAAAGACGCGATAAATCGCCGTCTCTACAATAATCAATCCTTCGTTTTGACGGCGATTTAATCGCGTCTCTTGGCTTAACCGAATGTATTGTCTAATCTCCCTCATCCCACTCCCCACATAATGAAAATTTGGCAAGTTGATTTTTATCGTCGTCCCTCACAAGATACATCTGGACAAATTTTATGGGAATTGTTGATTTGTGACGCAACTCGCAGCTTTGAGTATGAAGCTACCTGTCTTCAATTAGCAGCAAATTCGACTTGGGTTGCGGCTCAACTCGAATTTGCTGCTGGTGAAAAATTGCCGGATGTGATTCAGGTATTTCGTCCGCAGTCTCTAAGCTTAATTGAGGCGGCGGGACGCAATTTAAGCATTAATGTCGAACCTACTCGCCACACTTTGGCGTTGAAGCAGTGGCTACAAGAAAAGCAATATCCCTCAACACTGGATAAACCACCTCCAGTACCATTACCAGACAACCTCTGGGGAGAACAATGGCGTTTTGCTAGTCTAGCTGCAAATGATGTAGAAACCAGATTTAGCGATCGCCCCATTCCCATTTTGCACATACCAGAACATCTTAAACCCATCAATTTGGGTTTAGCGTCAACAGTGCCTGTCCCTGGTGTGGTGATTTATGGTGGAAGGCAATCAATGCGCCTAGCACGTTGGTTACAGCAAGCCCGTCCTGTGGCATTAAACTACATTTCTGGCGCACCAGACGGCTTAGTACTAGAGGCTGGCTTAGTAGATAGATGGATTGTTGCCACTTTTGAAGATCCAGAAGTTACAACAGCAGCCCAAATATATCAACAACGAAAAAAGCATTGCCGAGGATTACATTTTTTGTTAGTTCAACCAGATGATTCTGGGATGACTTATAGTGGATTTTGGTTGTTACAGGGAGAAGATTGATAGTAATTACCAAAAATATTTGTCCCCTTAATTTTTATAGCTTAAAAAATAGATTAAACCGATGTCTGATATTATTTCCGTGAGAGCTTGAAACCCACGAAAGTGAGTTTTATTTGTGTAGGCGCGGTTTCTAACCGCCCTTTTCTTTTAGCTCCCCAATCCACAACTATTTTTAACTTCTAAGTTGCACGGGCATAGCTAAATATGTCATCTTCAAACCACCCAAGGGCGTAAAAATCACTGGAGTTAGACTTTGATTTAAATGCATTTGAATTTCGGAAGATGGTAACTCCTTCAAGCCTTCCATCAAATATTTAATGTTAAAAGCAATTTCAATGTTTTCCCCAGAAATTTGTGCTGGCATTGACTCTCTACCACTGCCCACATCTTGAGCTTCACAAGATAAAGTAATTTCTTGAGCTTCGCTATCAATACTAACTTTAACAATATTATTTTTTTGATCGGCTAGAACAGCAATCCGCTCTAAAGTGCTTACAAATTGTCGTCGTTCAATTGTCACTTGTCGCTCAAATTGACGCGGAATCAGTTGTCGATAAGCAGGATATTGCCCTTCTAATGTGCGACTAGTCAAGCGTTGATTTTGCCATGCAAAAACAACTTGACCTTGATCGAAATGTAAAGCTACAGGTTCATCAGATGAGGCACTATGAGCTAACATTCGTTGGAGTTCGCGTAATGCTCTAGCTGGTACTGTTACTTCTAGTTGACTAGTTCCGCCGAGAGGACGCTCATTGCTAGTTTCTACCACTGCTAGGCGATGTCCATCGGTAGCCGCAAATTCTAAAGTATCTTGTTTAACTGTTAAATGCACTCCCGTGAGTACTTGCTTAGTTTCATCACTACTTGTAGCAAATAATGAACCCCGTAATCCCTCAATTAATGCCGCAGTGGTAAGATTGAGGACTTCGGTATTTTCAATTACAGGAAGTTCAGGAAATTCTTCAGGCCCCATTGCTCGGACTTGGTAATGTCCACTCTTAGGTGTAAGTGTGACTATTAAACCTTCTCCACCTGATGTTGCACCTGTGAGGGCTGATTCATCGTCTAAAGTGATTTCGCCTTCTGGAAGACGAGAGGTGATATCTACAAGTAACTTAGCAGGAAGTGCGATCGCACCTCCTTGCCATACCTCAGCATTAAAGCTGGTGCGGATTCCCAAGCTGAGATCGAAAGCTGTTAAGCTTACTTGATTAGTTTCAGCATCCGCTTGGAGCAGCACATTGGCAAGTACTGGATGAGTTGGTCGTGAAGGTACTGCACGACTGACGAGTGAGAGGTTTGTACTGAGATCGCTTTGCGAGCAAACTAATTTCATAAATCAGATTCAACTGGTGAAGGATATCGTAACATCGTTATGGGGCATGGGGCTAGTACAGTGCGGCGGAAATAAACCACGCATTCCAAATCAATGAAACCCTCATGCTGTATTCGTTTTTAATTTTTAATTTTTAATTTTTAATTCCGCCCTGCGGTACTAGGCTGTTGACTCTGTGCCTTTTTAGGAGTTAAAAAGTCATGCTAAATAATATGTCATTGCGAGCGAAGCAATGACACGAAAATAGCATGAACCAAATCAAAACCCAAATTCCATCAAAATCAACAGCCTAGACATGGGGCATAGAGCATTGTTTTTTATCCTTCCCCACAAATTAAATTTCTAGAGTGAATCTATAAACTGCTGTACTTTTTTTAGGAGTGGCTGATGTTCGATTTGCTCTGCTAAATCTTGGGCATTTTGGAAGCACGATCTCGCCATTTTTTTACGTTTGGTTGTAGCGTAAAGGCTTCCCATATTCAGTAAAGTTGAAATTTCTCCCAGAGAATCGCTCAGTTGTCGATAAATTGCAATAGCTTGTTTATAGAATTTCATTGCTTGGCGATTCTGTGCCAGGGTACTGTAGGTAAAACCAATGTTGTGAAGGGTTGTGGCCTCACCAGAGCGATCGCTAATTGCTCGACGTGTCAAAAGAACCTGATAGTAGAGTAATAGCGCTTGTTTGGGTTTTCCTAAATCACTATAGATTGAGGCAATATTATTTAAAGTGGTTGCTTCCGCAAGCAAATTCTTGACAGCTCGTTGAATTGGAAGTGCTGCTTGAAAAAATTCTAAAGCCTGCTCAAACTTGCCTAAGACATTGTAAGCAAACCCAATACCATTAAGTGTTGTTGCTTCACCAGAAAAGTCACCTAACAATCGCCGCGTCGTCAAAATTTGGTGCTGTAGCAACAGTGCCCGTTTTGGTTCTCCTAAGCGGGTATAGATTAATGCTACATCATTCAGGGTAGAAACTTCACTTTGAATATCTTGCGATCGCCTAAAGATAGGCAGTGCTTTGTCAAAATATCCCAACGCTTGCGAAAAGTGTCCAAGACGGCTGTAAGTAGAACCCAGATTGCTGAGTGCAGTTGCTTCTGCGGGAGCATTGCCAATTTCAACAGCAACCGACAGCGCCTGATGAAAGCGCTCTAATGCTCTTTGAGGTTGCCAGCAGCTGAGGTGAGCTAAACCGAGGTCATTTAATGTATAACCTTCCCTAGCGCGGTCTGGAATTGCTCTAGCAAGGTGTAAATTCTTGGTTGCAAGATCGAGATACTCTTGAAATTTACCGCGTTGATAGTAGCGGTTTGCTTCATCACGACGTTGTTCCCACTCTTTGACTTGATTTAAAGGTTGCGTCATCTGACCTCAGTTGCATTCTGCGATAAGTAGGCAAGACATCTCTTGGGAATGAACCCCTCTTAGGTTTCCCAAATTTTAACCTTTATCTTCTATCTTTAGATATAAGACTTAAACAGATAAGTATGCTATTGTTTCATACTTCCAGAAGTATTTATGAAGCAATTAATACAAATAGAAGACTTACGCATGAGTTACAGAATAAGTTAGACACAAAACCAATACTACGTAGGTTTTGCTGAAAAAGCTTAAAATTCGTAGCGACTGTCTTGAATGTCAAGTGCGATCGTGAACAAAAAACTGGGGAAAGTAGGACTTACGCACTGTACAAAAGAATCATCTTGTGTATTAACGCAAATACGTTGTTTCAGCCTTTTACAAGCCATCTTTTGTTAGTTGCGTACCCAAGCTGATGGTGCGTTACGACGTTCCGTCTAACACACCCTACAGATACTTATATTTTTTCAAAAATCAAATATGATTCCTATCTCTGACTACTTATCTACTTAAGTTTTTCGTGAGCAGCCAAAATAATTTTTTCGGTTTCTTCCCAACCGATACATTTGTCAGTTACAGAAATACCATATTTTAATTCTTCTTGTTTACCAGTAATTGCTTGACTACCTTCATACAAATGCGATTCCAGCATCATTCCAACTATTGACGTATTACCATCCACTATTTGCTGAATAATGTTTTCTAAGACAGCACCTTGTAATTTATAATCTTTATTGGTATTGCCGTGACTACAGTCGATTACAATTCTGGGTGGTAAATTTGCCTGTTTTAATTTCTCTTCTACGAGTTTGACATTTGCTGCATCAAAGTTAGGCTGACTACCACCCCTCAAAATTACATGACCGTAGGTATTACCTTTAGTTTGAAAGACGCTAACCTGTCCGTTTTGATTAATTCCCAAAAAATTATGCGGGTTCAGAGCCGATTGTAAAGCATTTAAAGCTACTTGAATATTGCCGTCAGTACCGTTTTTGAAACCCACAGGCATCGAAAGTCCGCTGGCCATTTCGCGGTGAGTTTGTGATTCGGTTGTGCGCGCCCCAATCGCAGACCAGGTAATGAGTTCGCTAATGTATTGAGGGATGATTGGATCTAATGCTTCTGTGCCAGCAGGTAATCCCAATTCTGTAATTTTTAATAACAGATCCCGTGCAATTAATAAACCATTCTCTACATGGAAAGAATCATCCATATCTGGATCGTTAATTAATCCTTTCCAACCAACCGTTGTTCTTGGTTTTTCAAAGTATACTCGCATAATTAGTAGCAAGTTATCCTGAACTCGCTCGGACAATGCTTTCAATCTTTCAGAATATTCGAGCGCTGCTTTTGGATCGTGGATTGAGCATGGGCCAACTACTATAAATTTGCGGCGATCCTGAAAATCCAGGATATCTTCTATTTCCTGCCTATAGGCTAAAACTCTTTGTTCAGATAATTGTGTTAAAGGTAATTTTGATTTTACTTCATTGGGAGTTAATAAAATGCGATCGTTCTCGATATTAGCGTTGTCGATATTACTGTTAATTAATTTGTTGTGCATGGGAATGCTCTGGCAATTTTATATTTGCACTTTAACTCAGAAGTGTAACATGAACCCATGAGATTTTAAAATAGCTTATTTTTTACTTGACAAATGTCTAATCAAGCTGTATTAAAGTTCCAGATAATAACTGAAAGATAGAGAAAAATTTCCCCACCTTTCTTTGCTATCAGACTACTGACTCAGTAGTAGTGTATATGATTACTGCCAAACCAATACTTTAGCTTCGTATGGCCCCAAGTCAGTTATGATGCCATCGTCACCAGACTCGACATCATAATTACCTGTCCACTCATGCCATGTACCAGCACTAGGAAAGTTAGGAACATGGTAGCCAGCTAGAAAGTTTTCTGAGAAATTTGCTATGACGACGACACGAGAACCTTCATCGTTCCAGCGAGTATAAGCTAATACTTTTGCTTCTGGATTTTCGTGGATAAAATCAATATTTTCAGTGTAGAGAGCGTGATTATTTTTACGTAGGTTAGTTAAGCCTTTATATGATTCAAATAAACTACGATTTAAATCATTTCCTAACAGCGTCCAATCAATTTTCGCTGATTCAGGTTGTTTAGGTTTGTACTCGCCAAATTCTTCACCCATCCAAATTAAAGGTACGCCAACAGCAGTCATGAGGATGGCTACTCCTAATTTAGCCCGTCTAAAGGCTTCTTCGTTAAAAATCTCACGGTTCCCGAATTCTACCATAAGGTGGTTGTGGTCGTGGTTAGTGAGATAATTTACTACATTGGTAGCACCCAAAAAGCCTTGGCGCTTGCAGTCAATAACATCTTTTAGACGCTCTAAATCAAATGTATCACCGCAGATATGTTCTAGAATGCAGTGATAAAAACTGTCATGCCAACAACCATCCATTGGCCCATCTACATTGGTAATGCTGGTAGTTTCAGGGATATGTTCGGCAACGTTATAAAAAGGCTTCGTGCCAGCAATATTTTTAGCTTCCTGAACAATCCAATGCATGAAATCGTAGTTAGCAATTTGCCGTGCCGCATCATAGCGAATACCATCAAGGTGATATTCCTCAATCCAAAAACGGATTACCTCACCAATAAATTTCCGCGCTGGATGAATCTTTAATTTTTCATCATAATGTTCGTAATTAAACTCAGGCCCCCAGTTATTATCAGGATCGCGAGGTTCATGATGATACCAATAATCGTGGTCGATTTGTGTTAACGGAGCAGATGCTTCTGAGTGGTTATAAATACCGTCAATAATTATCCGAATGCCTCTAGCGTGACACTCATCAATTAATTTTTTCAACTCAGCAGTAGAACCATAACTTGATTCTGTTGCAAAAAAGTGGCGGGGATTATAACCCCAACTATAATCACCAGGATATTCTTTAAGTGGCATCAACTCAATAGCATTGATTCCTAGTTCACACAAATAATCTAACTTTTCAATGACGTGTTTGTACTTGCCTCGCGCATAAGGATCGTCCTCGCCACCAGAAAAGTCACCGACGTGTAATTCATAAATTACTAATTCGCGATCGGCCGGTAAAGGTTTATCATCATATTTCCAAACATAAGTATCGGTAATCCTTTCGCCATTTTTAATATAGATAACACCATCATCTTTTCCACTCAGTTCATCTATATCTGTGGCACAAGGATCTGTAACATCAACCCATTGTTCTGGTTCAAAAAACCATGAGTTTGTCTGGACGCGGAATTTATATTTATAAGCGCCGTCTTCTAGTTCAACACTTGTGCGAAAATAACCATCATCACCTCTTTTCATTGGAATTTCTTGCCAATCAGAAAAAGAACCAATTAGCGCGGCTCCTTTGTTATAAGGTGCAAATAAATTAAATTCAATTGGCTTTCCCATAGAAGTGCTTGTAATATCAAGGGTTGATATAAGTATTTTCTGATGTTAAATTGAATTTGCAAATCGCTCTAGAGAAATAATTATATAATGAGTGCTTCTATCTTCAGGATGAATTTATAAACATTTCTAAAAAATCACTCCATCTTACCAATATTTGATTATCTATCATATTTATTTTTAACTAATATGCAGATTCAATCTAATGAATTGCTTGTCTATGTTACTCCTAATATCGAATTTTTAATAGAGAGATTAATAGATTTTTATTAATTTATTAAATTGCAGATATTTAGTAAAATCTTATTTTTACTAGATACCTGCTGTATTATAGGACTACTATTTAATTTTTGAAAAATACGTAGGCGAGCCAGTCGCGTGGTGAGGCAGTCCGATCTTGTGGTTTTCCCCCAGAAGGAACTGCCGAAAGGGTTTCCTGACTTGAGCGTTAGCGACGTTCGCGTAGCTTCTTCATTAGGAGAAGGAGCGTCACTGGCATAACACACCCTACATCTACTTAAATTTTTTCAAGAATCAAATCGGATTGCTATAGATTATTCAATTCTGCCGTTAGTTTGTTGTAGATAACTTAAAAACCAATTTGCCGCCGTTGCTCTGCGGGTTTGCCGAGGGACAAATTCTCCAATTTTATAACCTTTGAAACCCAGTTTTTCTTTGAGCATTTGTTTATTTTCAGCAGGAATTGAACGAGTCAGTTTGACTGTTGCAGGGCGAGATTCGATGAAATTTGGAGGTTGTGGGTACTCATCTTGCCATTCTGGTGCAACTTGGCTAGTGTCCCATTGTGAAGTTGAGGAGTCATAGCGATAGCCTAAACAATGCCATAGCAACTGGTTAACTGTGGCATCATCAATTTTATCGTCAAGAATTGCCTGAATTGTTTCTGTATTGAGTGGTGGCAGGTTAGACATAAATTCAAAATTAAAAAACTGATTCCTGATTAAATTTACAACAATTATTGAGTGACAAAAACACTTGCTCGTTTCTCTGTTTCACTCCCAAAGATATCGAGCGTTTTTGTTCTAATTGAACACTGTTGTATGTATGTGGTTCTTTATCAGGGGAATGGGGAGCGAGGGCAAAAACTTGACTATATATCTAATGAACCAGGCTTCCCAGGCTGATAATTCCCTTTTTGTCTCATTATCGCCAAAAGGTTTATGCTGTGGTTGGGCAGATGCCATCCCTTCCAACAGCAGCAGAGAGTTGTGGGCAACGTGTGCCCACTAAGCGTTTTTATTTAAATTAGTCAAAAATTTAGTGATTTTATCCTTGTAAATGGGACTTTTGAAGTGTTCTACCAACTCAATTTAGTCAAGGATAAAAAGCCAGGGGCTGAAAGAAGTGGGTGACGAGGGATTTGAACCCGCAACCAATAGATTAAGAGTCTACTGCTCTACCGTTGAGCTAGTCACCCACACGAACAATAATCGTAGCACAACTTCTGACAATTTAGCTAGTGCCGTGCGTAAAAAACTAATTAAAAGGGGAATTTGATGGTGAAGGTGGTTTGACCTGTTCCACTTTCTACATAAATTGAGCCGCCTAAATGTCTGACCATTTTCTGCACTAATGCTAATTCCAGTCCAGTGCCGCTATGTTTCCAAGGATCGTGTTTGGAAAGGTGATAGAAAGGCTCAAATATCCGTGACAGTTCGTTGTTGGTAAGCTCTAGTCCAGAATTGCTAATATTAAGCTCTACCGCATCCCCTGCTAGGTGAGCAGAGACTGTGACGGACTCACCTGCTGGGGTATATTTGCAGACATGGTTGAGTAGTTCGGTGATAATCCTCTCCAAATCGGTGATATCTGTCTCTAAAAGCGGGAGTGTACGATCAACACTTAGGTTTAATTGTTGTCGCTGGCAGTTGGTGAGGTCTCGAAAAGATTCGACAATGGGGTGAAGCCAGCTTTGTAAGTCAATGGCGATCAATGTTGGGGGATCGGGTTCGGCTTCGAGATATGTGAGTGTAAGTAGATCGTTAATTAACTTGCTTTCTCGCGCACACTCGTTATGCAAAATCTGCAATAGTTGCGGAACTATTTCTATATCTAATATTTCTGCTGGTGTCAGGACACTTTCGAGGGTTTGGACTGCAAGACTAATGCTAGTTATGGGTGTCCGCAGTTCTTGAGACAGGTTTCGGAGAAATTGGTTTTTGAGCCGATCGCAATTTTCTAATTCTTTTACCTGTGCCTGGGTTTGTTGGTAAAGTTGAGCTTGACGAATGGCGATCGCACATTCATTTGCTACCTGCTGCACTAGCCCAATTTCAAATTCATCAAATGCCTCTTGTGTCGGTCTTGTCAACCAAATATTTCCCAAAATCCCTTGAGTATCAAAAATTGGGCAAGCCATCTGAGACATAACCAATAACTGTGGTTGCCATCCAGGGGAAATTTCCAAAAATTGCAGAGGTTGTTTTTGCAACAAAGGCTGATAAACTTCTAGACGTTCTGCAATCTGTCTAGTCAATCCTTGACACTGGGGTAGGTTAATGCTGTAGTCGTAGGCAATAGTTACCTGAGTTTGACAGGGGCTATAAAGTTCGATTTGACAACGTTCAAGGTTCAATAACTCTGCTAATTCCTGAGTGACTGTCTGCAATACCTGAGTTTCATCCAGACTGTCGCGGATTTGTTCTGTCATCCGTCGCACTAAAGCTTCAAAGCTTCGTATCTGCTGCAACTGATTTTTGTGCTTCTCTTTTTGCAACTCCATCTTGGCATTGAGATCCTTGAACTGTTGATGAAGTTCTACGTGTTGGATAGCAATGCCGATTTGAGTCGTCAACTGTTTGAGTAAGTCTGTTTCTGTTTGCTGCCATTGCCGTGATTCATGGCAATGCTGGGCAATCAATAGCCCCCACATATCTTGCTCTTGGAAAATTGGTACTACTAGATTGGCTCTGATCTGCAAAGATGCCAGGAACTCTATATGGCAAGGATGCAAGCCGGCTGCATAAATATCTTCGACAACTTGAATGCAACCTCGCTTGTAGTGTTCTAGATGTTTGCCACTGAAACAGGGATCGGTGATATTTTTTCCCAATAGGGGATCGTTAGCAGCCACAGTTGATTCGGCAATGACTACTCCACTACCATCAGCCTGAAAACGATAAATGAGGATGCGATCGCAATTTAAAAATTGCCGCAGTTCAATTGTTGTCTGATGCAGAATTGTCTCTAATTCTACAGATTGGTGAATTCTGCCGGCGATCGCTTCTAGCAACCGTTCCCGTTCAACTTGGAGTCCGACTGCTTCTTGGGCTTGCTTCACAGGAGTAATATTACTACTAGTACCAATCAATCGATAAATTCGGGAGTTAGCATCCCTTAGTGGGGTGAGAGTTGTACTCCACCAAGTGGGAACCCCCTGGAATTGCAAACATTGTTCGTAGGAAATAGTTTTGCCAAATATTACACAGTCAGCGTAATGCTGACGCACCCTAGCAGCATCGATGGGTGAGAGAATATCCTCTGGTTTTTTGCCCCGAAGCTCATCTGAGCAAATGCCTATCCATCGCTCATGAGTAGGATTCAGTGCCACATACTGAAAATCTCCATCCTCTAGAACGTCTACTATAAATATTGATGCCTGTACAGAATCGTACATACTCAGTAGAAATTGCTCACTACTTTTATGATCTACTTCTGTGCCAAAGATAATTTGAGGAGGCGATAATTTTGTCAACTCCATAGTTGATTCTGCTGGGTTTATATTCATACGAGAGTCCTTTCTGGTATTACTGACTCTTCTAGGCGCTCTCTTGTCGCTATGCTTGTAGTAGATGCACTTTAGCGCCTATAGCAAAGTATTGTCAGCTGTTGCTCATCGAAATTTGGATCTTTCTCTACTTCTGAATCAGAAATCTAGGAAAGCTAATAGGAGTCAGCTTAATAAATCCTGCTTTTTGAAGGCGAAAACACATTTGCAGATTAGGGCAAATTTAATGATTTTTGAACAATTTTTCAAGATTCTTGCATATACTTAAGTACAATCATCAGATTATATCAATTAATTTTATAATTCTTAATAAATTTATGGACGATAGTGGGAATGGGAAGATAGAATTAAAGATCCTAAGAGTCGAAGATGATTGCTTGGTTTGTCTACGATCGCAATTTATGAGCATTCATTCCCGTGAGGATACCAACCAGCAACCAGGTGATGCCTAATCCCATAACTTCGCCTAAGAATAACTGCGTTAAGCGGTGCAAAATCATCCCCACAGCAGAACCCGCAGGGATAGCAACAGCCCAACTTACCGAAGAGACAAATATCCATCGCCACGCCAGCGGCTGGGGAATTGCCAACCATTGCGCCAATCCAATCCCCAAGCCGCCGAGCGCCCCATAAATCGCTCCCGACAAGATTCTCAAAGGAAGAATCTGAGTGCTAGGTACTATCCAACCGATAGCACCAATACCGATGGCGGTGATGATACTCCAACCCAAAAGACTTGACAAAATCCACCTAATGCAAAATACAGGTTCTTTGAGAAGACAACCTTGAGGAAGTGCGATCGCAAATCCGCCCATAGCTGCTTCTACTACCCCAATATATGGCTTCTCGCCAACTTCAATAAAAAGTAAACTCAATAAAAAACCGCCAAAAGTAGCGAGAGTCCACAGTAATGTAAAGCTAAATCTAGGATTTTCCGGCGCGAATGGCATCAAAGTTTCTTTGGTTTTAATAGTCTGACAGTTTTAGCATTAAACATCTCAAAAAAAGCTTTGCGTCGCTGTTGGGGTGATTCTGGCACGATGTAACCCCAGAGACTTTCCCAGTAGAAAAAGGAGATGCCGTCAAAATTGCGATCGCGCACAGCTTGAACCTGTTCTCTAACTTGTGCCATTTTCACAGGATTACGTACTGTTCCTGTTGATATCCCAATTTCTACAGGGATTAAACTTTGAGCCAATTTCACAGATGGTTGTTCTAGTTGAGCAATAAAAGAGCTTTTGTCATTTCGATAAACCTGTAAAATTAACTCATTAACTAAACCTTTTTTTACCCAATTCTCCCAATCTTGCAAATAGTATTTGTAGGCAAAAGCTTGATAATTAGGAGACAAAGATATTCTGGCTTTTGGTTTCACTGCCTTCACAGCTTGATAGATTTCTGCCATGAAATCAGTAATTTTGTCTGCCCGCCAACGCATCCATTCTGAGTTAAAAGGGTCGATAGGAGGACTTTTGCCTTGATGTTCTTGCTGGTAGAGTTCAATAGTGAAGCGATCGTAGCCAAACTGTACGGGCATTCCAAAATGGTCATCAATCTGAATCCCATCCACATCGTAATCCCTGACTACTTCCAAAATTAGCCCTTTAAAAAACTCTTGTACTTGCGGATGTAAGGGATTCAACCAAGCTAGCTTGCTCACCAAACTATTATCAATTTCTTCCGGTGGTGCATCTTGAATAGACTTTATACCTTCTTGCCCAATTGTTAACCAGTCGGGATAACGCCTTGCTAATTGCGAATAATGTGGTGTCATAAACCCGTATTCAAACCAGGGAATGACTCTCAAATCTTTCTTTTTAGCAAGTGTTACTATCTTTGTTAAAACATCCTGTCCGCCGTGCATAAACTTGAGAAAAGGTTGACTATCTGAGCCTGTAGTCATTTCAGCTACAGCGCTTTTATAAAAAGTATGTCCTCGGTTCCAAACTACAGGATAAATTGTATTAAAGTTGAGATCCGATAATTGGCTAATAGCACGGTTAATTCCCCAAGGGACAAATAATACACCACTAGCAACGTTAGTTAGCCAAACACCGCGAATTTCTGTAGTTAAAGGACTGATTTTTTGGGAATAAACTGGGAGTGAAGAGACTGTAGAGAGTGAATAAACTGTTAAAAGGACTACGAATCCCAAACACATTAAGTAAGAAACACAACGGCGAGCAACCCGATTCATTATGTAAGCGTGACCTAGTGCGATCGGAATATTATATATAGCTACAAAATAAAATTGTAATTATCCGGGATATGTGAATAAACGATGATTAAATTAGAGGTTAGGAATCAGAATTCCGGGTTATAAATATACTAACGAAAGTAGCGGTAATTCATGAATTACCGCCACGCAAGAATTAGAGCTTAAGTAATGCATAAGCCCTGTATAAATCATTAACTCAGTGTTGCATCAGCATCACTGACCCCTAGCTTCATACAATAATTATTTTATTTTTTGGAAGTCCCTTAATTATTGATTGGCACTCTGAGCATGAGCGCGCCTACTTGGTCTGAGGTTGGGCCAGCCGGGAAATTGACGTGGCAGAGGGCACACTCCGCTCTGAAGTTACTCAGAGGGATCGAGCGTCGATAATACCATTTATTATCCACCTTTTGGACGGCTGTGTATGCCTGTCCAGCCAGTGCCAGCGCGTTTGCCTGAAACTCGAAGTTGTCGCGGGGGCGATCGCTTTCCTTAAGTGGGCCATAAGTACCAACCAGTCGCATATCTTTATTCTGATCGTTAAATATTAGCGAGATGGACTGCTTACCTTGCTCTACGTTCTGTGCAGTAGTTTCGTTAAACTCCTGCGTCAGCGCTGCGAACAAAGTGTTAAACATGAGATCGCTCGTCTGTTGAGCGATCGCCACTTGCTGAGGTGGGGGTGGAATTTCATAACCACGGGCAATTGCTGTGAAACAGAACCCGATGACGAGCATTACTACAAAAATCCCATACTTAACTAACTTTCTCAGATACATTCTCTATCCTTTGGTTCTGTATTCTTTGGTGCGGAGTTACTGAGTCAGACTGACTCAACAACTCCGCATCACGGATAGAACCTTTACCCAATCTTTTCATCAAAAATTGAGCCTATTAAGACGATCCAGACTCAGCCTTCTTCAGCTTGTAAGACACTACAGCTTTCAGTTCGCGGGAGTCTAAATAATCTATAAATAAGCCGCTAATAGTCTGTCAAGAAATAATTGACGAATAAATTTTTTGTAGAGATGGCGATTTATCGCATCTCTCCAACCGTCAAAATGGGTTTGACAGACTGCTAAAAGTCTAAGGTTTGTATTGAGCGATAAATCGCTCAATTTCAAGCACTTAAGTGCTGACTACAAACTTTTATAACCATTCAGAAATAATGGGACGGACTATGTATACAAGGAAATAAATCTCCGAGATTTTACCAGGAGAAGAGGGCTTTTATGATCTTGTTAAGCTCAAATGTGAAGCTTAATACATAGAATCTTATCAAGTTATCCGGGAAAATACAAGTATCTTGCTCTTTATTTAATACCACAAAAAAACAAGTAACTTTTCTGGCGATCGCTACGCTACATTAAACCTTTGAGATGACTTTCCACGCTTGTGAAAAGTCAAAACTTCATAAACTTATCATTTACTTCATCACTTCTTATTAAAATCTTTCCACGCCTTCAAATTGCTTGATAGCTGATGCATTTGCAGCTTCACCACAAGTTTTTGGTGTAGGGAATATCTTTTCAGGATTTGCTAAACCTTTAGGATTAAAAACTTGCCGCACCCATTGCATAGTTTCTAAATCAACTTCGCTAAACATCTGTGGCATATAACACTTTTTCTCTGCACCAATTCCATGCTCACCAGAAATACTGCCACCTACTTCTACACAAAGTTTGAGAATTTTTCCACCCATTTCTTCCACTTGTTCCAATGCTCCAGGCACAGAGTTATCATAAAGAATTAGTGGATGAAGATTGCCATCGCCAGCATGAAATACATTAGCAACTCGATAACCATATTGTTCGCTTAATGTCTCAATTTCATGCAGAACATAAGGCAATTGAGTCCGAGGAATTACACCATCTTGCACATAATAATCGGGACTTAAATGGCCAGCAGCAGCAAAAGCGGCTTTACGTCCTTTCCATAATTTCAATCTGGTTTCTGGATCGCTAGCTGAAGTGACATTTCGCGCCCCATTTTTTTCACAAATTTCAGTAACTCGCTGCTTATTCCCTGCAACTTCTACTTCTAACCCGTCAATTTCGATTAATAAAATAGCAGTAGCATCGCGGGGATAACAATTTGTGGCGACAACATCCTCAACTGCATTGATGCTGAAGTTATCCATCATTTCCATACCACCGGGAATAATCCCAGCGCTGATAATGTCAGAAACAGTTGCTCCGGCAGCTTCAATACTGGTAAAATCTGCCAACAGCACACAAATTGATTCTGCACTTTTGAGAATTCGCAAAGTAATTTCTGTAGCAATTCCTAAAGTGCCTTCAGAACCAACAAATACACCGGTTAAATCATAACCAGGCATTTCCGGGATTTGTCCACCTAAATCGACAATTTCCCCTTCCGGTGTGACAATTTTTAATCCTAAAACGTGGTTAGTAGTGACACCATATTTAAGACAATGTACGCCACCAGAATTTTCGGCAATATTGCCTCCAATAGAGCAGATAATTTGACTAGATGGGTCAGGAGCGTAGTAAAAACCAGCACCACTAACGGCTTGTGTTACCCAACTATTAATCACCCCTGGCTGGACAATTGCGCGTTGATTTTCCAAATCAATGCTGAGGATTTGTCGCATTAAGGAAGTAACAATCAAAATAGAGTTTTCCACTGGTAAAGCGCCGCCAGATAGACCAGTGCCAGAGCCGCGTGCTATGAAGGGGACAGAATATTGATTGCATATCTTGACAATTTGAGCAACTTGTTCTGTTGTCCTGGGTAACACCACCACAGCCGGACGTTGGCGATAGCCTGTTAAACCATCGCATTCATAAGTAATCAGTTCTTCGCGGCGTTGCACCACACCATTTTTACCAAGGACAACCTCGAACGCTTTGATGATAGGTTTCCAGTTGCGTTGTTTTTTGTCTTGGGTCAGCATAGTTTTTAAAGTTCACTATAGTAACTTAGAGTTTAAAACAATACTCCAAGCTTTTGAGGGATTAGTTAGTCAGTCCTAGGGGCACATAGGTGTAAACTTAACGCAAAATACCTCTCAAACTCTTATTACTCTGTGTTCTCTGTGCCTCTGTGGTATGCCTCCGGCACACTACGCGAACGATTTTTCCTTACCTCTTACCGCGATCGCTCCAAAATCCAATCGAGTAAAATCGGATTGACTAACTCCGGTGCTTCATCTTGTGGACAATGCCCCACTCCTTCTAAAGGAATAAACTTTTGTACCTGTGGAAAGTTAGCTAATTCTCTACCTAACTTAATTGGTTCCCACGGATCAGCCGTTCCCCACAAGATAATCGCCGGACATGGTAGCAGTGGTAAAAGGTCTTCTGGTAGAGGCCCTGTAGAATAAGAAGTAAATGCCAGGAAAACAGCTACAGCCCCCGGATCGCTTGCTGGTGAAGTGAGAATATCTACCAACTCATCTGTCACCATCTCAGGATTAGCATAGGCTTGGAGGAGAATCTTTCGTACTGTTTTTGGTTTAGCAAGTTGATTAAAAAAGAAATCGCCAACTGCTTTTATAGATAATAGACGTTGTAGTAAAGGCGCTCCAAAACGACGAGTCCAAGGTAAAGTTACCCGTTTGCGATCGTGTAATAGTCGTAAAGAACAGTTGAGTAATGCAACTCCCAAGGCAATATCTGGGTTGCTGACTGCTGCTTGCATGGCGACAATACAGCCGATGGAATTTCCAACTAAAAAAACTGGTTCACCCACTACTTCGCGGCAAAAATCTGCAACTTGTTGTCCCCAGGTTTCTAAAGTGTAGGCAATTTTTTCGCCAGGTTGAGGTTTTGCAGAACCGCCAAAACCAATCAAATCAATAGCATAAACCCGACAATTTTGTGCTAATGCGGGAATATTTTTTCGCCAGTGCCACCAAGAAGCACCAAATCCATGCACGAGGACAACAGCTGGCCCGGTAGTTCCTTGGGTTTGATAGCAGATAGGGAAATCTTGCCAAATCCAGGTTTTTGTAGAGGAAAATGCTGTTTTTGAACTTGAGGTTGTCATGGGAAGTTTGATGAATATAACGGTAAAAGCCTTTGGGTAGCAAGGGGCAATTAAAATTGTTTTTAATTTGAATAAAATTTATCAGATTTTCAAATAAAATACTTTGCTCTAGTGATAGCTTAGACATACACCATGAAAGCTTCTAGGTAATGGTTTGATCCAGGATAGAGAGTTTTCATCTGATTGATACAGGTAATTTGGTCACAACTTCAGATTATGTCAGCATTAGGAATCATAACTTCTCCAATGTGAGTAATATCTTTGCTATTTTTTAGACGTGAGTGAATTAGCATCAGTGCTAGATTCAGTAGTTTCACAATTTACGATCGCTAATGAGAGTCTATAACATTGTCAGAATATGAGGCATCGGCTAAGGGGTGGTTTGCAACTGGAAACTGACGCTGAATTTAACAACATTTTTCTTGTTCCTAGTTCTGCGAGCCAGACAACATGAATATACTAGAAACAATCGATACTCCCGTCGGGAGCTATGCACCCGATTTTGAACTGCCAGGAATTGACGATCGAGTACACCATCTCAGGCGTTATCTTGAGAAGTTCCGAGCAGTGGGCGTTATTTCCATGTGTAACCACTGTCCTTATGTAGAGTGGTATATTGACAGGCTAAAAAATATTCAAGCCGAATTTGCCCGCAAAGGCTTCACACTAATTGGCATGAATGGTAGTGATGGTAATCATGAAACTAGGCCAAGCTTTGAAAATATGAAAGCTTTCGCCCAGCGTCACGATTTGAACTTTCCTTACCTGTGGGACTCTACACAAGATGTAACTCAGAGTTTTGGGGCAACAAAAACCCCAATGGCCTTTTTAATAGATGCCAATGGTATAGTCCGCTATAAAGGCAAAATTGACGATCATCCCCAAGATGCATCAGCAGTGCGACAGCAATATTTGAGAACTGCGATCGCCTCTCTATTTCTTGGTCAGACAATAGATGTACCACAAACAGAACCAATCGGTACTACATTGATTTGGCGTAACTAGACATAGATAGTCCCCGTAACTGTTATCTTAAATTGGAGGCAATTGCAACTTTTTTGATAAAGCGTAACTTCATGGGAACGAATTACCGACGGGTTTTACTCAAACTGAGCGGTGAAGCCTTAATGGGCAACATGGGCTATGGCATTGATCCAGAAGTGGTCAAAGGAATAGCACAAGAGGTAGCAGAGGTGATAACCACCGGCGTTCAAATGGCCATCGTTGTTGGCGGCGGCAATATTTTTCGTGGCGTAAAAGCAGCGTCGGCGGGGATGGACAGAGCAACCGCTGACTACATAGGGATGATTGCCACGGTAATGAACGCCATGACGTTGCAAGATTCGCTAGAACACATAGGGGTACAGACGCGGGTGCAAACCGCGATCGCTATGCAAGAATTAGCAGAACCATATATCCGTCGTCGAGCCATCCGTCATCTTGAAAAAGGGCGGGTGGTTATTTTTGGGGCTGGTTCTGGAAATCCCTTCTTTACTACAGATACTACTGCGGCATTAAGAGCAGCGGAAATTGACGCAGAAGTGATTTTTAAAGCCACTAAAGTCGATGGAGTTTATGATGCCGATCCTCATATTTATCCTAACGCCAAGCGTTACAATAGCCTCACCTACGCGCATGTTTTAGCCAAAGATTTGCGGGTGATGGATAGTACTGCGATCGCCTTGTGTAAAGAAAATAATATCCCAATTCTGGTATTTGACCTAACGGTGCGAGGTAATATCCACCGGGCAGTTTTGGGAGAATCCATCGGTACCCTTGTGGGAGGTTCTTGTGATATTAGCTGACGCGAAAAGCAAAATGCAAAGTTCTGTTGAGTCAACTCAACGAGCTTTTAACACAATTCGCACTGGTCGCGCCAATGCGAGTCTGTTAGATAAGATATTAGTGGACTATTACGGTTCACCTACACCCTTAAAATCACTGGCAAATATTAGCACGCCAGATGCCTCGACAATTCTAATTCAGCCCTACGAGCGCAACACCTTAAACATCGTTGAGAAGGCGATTTCTCTCTCAGATGTGGGTTTAACCCCCAGCAACGATGGTTCTGTGATTCGGCTGAATATTCCACCCTTGACCAGCGATCGCCGGAAAGAATTCGTTAAAATGGCTACAAAGTATGCTGAAGAGGGTCGTGTTGCTATTCGCAACATCCGCCGGGATGCCATAGACTCGATTCGCAAGCAGGAGAAAGCCTCCGAAATCTCCAAAGATGAATCAAAAGATCAACAAGACGACTTGCAAAAACTGACAAATGAGTACATAGCCAAAATAGACTCACTCTTGTCAGAAAAAGAAAAAGACATTACGACTGTTTAACGTCTAAAGTCTGAAGCATAAAGGCTGAAGAATGATGGTAAAATTCTTCAGCCTTTATCATTTTTTAGGTGTCTAAAAAAATAGAGTAAGTCAATAGGCGTGAATAATTAAACCTTATGTACGACTGCATCATTGTCGGCGCTGGGCCAGCTGGTGGAACAGCTGCATATCATTTAGCCAAGCAAGGTCGCTCAGTATTAGTGTTAGAAAAAGAATCCCTGCCAAGATATAAACCTTGTGGTGGTGGTGTATCTCCAGCGATCGCTCAATGGTTTGACTTTGATTTTAGCCCAGCAATTTCTGTAAAAGCCGACTCCCTTCGCTTTACCTGGAAATTGGACGACCCCGTGGAAGCGAAAATTGCCACAGAAGAGCCAGTTTGGATGGTACGACGAGATATTTTTGACCATTTCCTAGTGCAGCAGGGACAGAAACAAGGGGCTGAACTCCGAGATAATACTGAAGTTATAGGTATTGAATTTAAAGGTGACTCTTGGCAAGTTAACACAACCAATGGGCCAATTACAGGTCATTATTTAATCGCGGCTGATGGTGTTAAAGGGCCAATGGCAAAATGGCTAGGCTTCAAAGAACGTAAACGCCGTTTAGCAGGAGCTTTAGAAGCAGAAGTTCTAACAACCGTGAAGGACAAATCCACGATTCACTTAGAGTTTGGCTTGGTGAAAAATGGCTACATTTGGAACTTCCCAAAAGCTGATGGTTATTCCATTGGTGTCGGTACATTTATGGGTGGCGAACCCCAAGACTTTAAGAAGATTTTAGATGAGTATGCGCGATCGTTTAATGTAGATATCAAGACTAGTAAGCAGTATGGTTATCCCCTTTGTTTATGGAATGGCAACCAAAAGTTGCATACTCAAAATGCGGTTTTGGCTGGGGAAGCTGCTTGTGTAGTCGATCCGATGACAGCAGAAGGTATTCGCCCGTCGATTTTTAGCGGCTTAATTGCAGCAGGAGCCATTAATGAAGCACTTTCTGGTGACATCAACGCTTTAGAAAAATATACCGAAGCCATTAATGAAGAATGGGGTACTGAAATGGCTTGGGCGCAAAAATTAGCTGGAGCATTTTATCGCTTTCCTGGCATAGGCTACAAAGTTGGTGTTAAGCGCCCCTCCGGTGCCAAAATCATGGGTAAGATTCTGTGTGGAGAACTACGCTATGGCGACGTTGCCGATCGCGCCCTCAAGCGTTTAATTCCTGGTTTTGGGGGTTAAGTATTAGGGATTAGTTGGCAGTAGTAAGCGATCGCTTTTCTCCCTCCTTCCACTGCTAAACTAAAAAACAACCCTTACATCCTGCAAAGGTAGTCTTATGACCTCTGCAACTGACCCATCCACCGCCCTGACTCCTTTCCCAGATCATACGCAGCTACCAGAGTCTAATGGTACTTTCGTGAAAAATTGGCAAGAGCATCCCCAAAGCATTTTACTGACTGACTCAATTACACCCATCCTCAAACAAGTACACCCTGATGGTCAGTATTGTATCGGTCAGGACTTAGGTATTTACTGGCGCTTGACAGACCCCTTAGAAAAAGGCGCAGAAGCACCAGATTGGTTTTATGTACCAAATGTACCGCCCTTGCTCGATGGACAAACGCGGAGGTCTTATGTACTCTGGCGAGAGTATATTGCCCCTTCGATTGCCTTAGAATTTGTCTCTGGGGATGGTAGCGAGGAGCGAGACAAAACCCCTTGGAAGGGCAAATTTTGGATTTATGAGCAAGTAATTCATCCCGCTTATTATGGCATTTATGAAGCGAATAAAGCCAGTGTAGAAGTTTATGAATTAATTGGGGGACAATATCAGTTATTAACAGCAAATGAACGGGGACATTATACTATTGCTCCTTTGGGAATTGAGTTAGGTATTTGGCATGGAGTTTATCAAAATGTGCAATTACCCTGGTTGCGTTGGTGGGATTTGCAGGGTAATTTGTTGTTGACTGGTGACGAGAGAGCCGAAAAGGAAAGCCAAAGAGCCGATCGCTTAACTGCCCAATTGCGATCGCTCGGCGTGGAACCAGAAGCCTAATATTTTCAACTGTCGGTTACAAGTGGGTAGAGAGATACCGCTTTGTCTTCAGATATCGTCTACTAAACTACCTTAAAATGGCAAATATAAGCAACGTCAAAAATCACTCTGAAATATGGCTCAAATCTTAGTTGAAAATTTAGATCCTGTGATTATAGAAAAGCTAGAAACTCTTGCCAAACAACACGGTCGGTCTTTGCAAGAGGAACTAAAGCAAATCCTAGAACAAGCAGCTGAAAAAGCGACACATTACCACACTGGCAGGGATATGGAAAAAGCCAGAGAAGCTATAGCACGCGCTCAAGTTAGATATACAGAAAAATTTTTCAGTGATAGTACTGAACTTATCCGCGAGGACAGAGAGCGGTGAGTCAGTATGTTTTAGATGCTAGCATTGCAATAAAGTGGTTTATCCCTGAAGTCCACTCTGATGCAGCTAGGCGTTTAATAGCAAGTAATCATACTTTCTTAGTTCCAGATTTTTTCTTCGCAGAAGTGGGAAACGTCTTATGGAAACGAGTCCGTCGCGGTGAAGACACTACTGAAAATGCAAGAAAAACATTAGTAGATTTAAATGCAGTTCCTTTAGAGGTGTACTTATCTCAGCCGTTAATGCCACTTGCTTTAGATATTGCTATTCAGACAGATCGCGCAGTGTATGACAGTTTATACTTAGCCCTTGCTATTACTCAACAATGCCAAATGGTGACAGCAGACGGAAAATTTTATAACGCATTGAAAGCCAGTAGTTACGCAAATAATCTTC
Organism: Nostoc sp. KVJ3; assembly: GCF_026127265.1. Lineage (GTDB taxonomy): Bacteria > Cyanobacteriota > Cyanobacteriia > Cyanobacteriales > Nostocaceae > Nostoc. The sequence continues at coordinate 486,976 of NZ_WWFG01000002.1, read as the reverse complement.
TGTGGGTGGAGAATATTTAAAGAGCGATCGCCTGAGTTTTACAAAAATATAGCGTAGACGCGCTGCGGCTTGTTCTCAGACATCGCTCGGTATTGAACCAGAAGCCTGAGTCTTTAGCTGATTGGTATGAGAAAAACCCCCGTTGATTTATACCGTATGGGAAATGCGACTTCTTCGAGAATAGATAATATTCGTTCAAAAGATATTGAAATTGATGAAGAAGATGGTGATATTTGGGTTATTGCAGGTTCAGGTGGAGTTTCAACGTTTGCAGTTCAGGGAGTTGGAAACAATTGGTGGAAGTTGGATAGGGGAACTGATATTCCCAACGAACTCCGTTTGGTGAATGATTACGGTAATCACTGGCTATGGGAACCAAGCTACACTATGCAAATAGAAGACTACAAGACTGCATTACGGTTAGTTGGTGAGGCATTTTACAAAGTCAATTAAGGGAGTTGTTGAACGTGAATTTTTCTCCTAAAGCAATTCGATTTATTGTTGAGGCGCTAGAATATCGAATTGAAGCTTATCAAAAGCAATTAGAGACAGAAAATTTAAATGATGATGAGGTTTCAGATATCACTAATGACATGATGTTTTTGGAATCTTTGTCACAAGAATTAAAGAAGGAACTCTCAACAATTGCGCCATCCGTTTTTTAATGCCTTTAATAGGCGAAAGAACAAACAATCGCTCGGCTTTGAACCAGAAGCCTAATATGTTGGAATGGGGTTAAAGGTGCGTAGATGCGGAGCAGCTTGTCGTCAGATATCGCTTCTCCACTCGACATAACAGCTACAAAATCTGGCGTTGCATAAATGCGGGATGATTTATGGATTTTTCTTTACGTCTTTGTGTGAGATATTCGTCCCTAGATTCAGTAACCCCCAAAATCTTTTGCGAGTTAGCTTTAGATGATATAGCTATGAAGCTATATTAAAAATTCTATATCCTACTAGCCATCCCAAACCCAAGCCTAGACTAGAAGTGCTAGCTAAAATTAGAAAAGTATGAACCTTGCTAAAAGATTTTAGTAATCTATCTCCAGCCCAAGCCGAAGCAAAAAACCCAAGCGAAGCAAAAGTTACAGCCATTGGCGTATGCCCGTCCATTGGCGCATGACCAGTCGCCACCCAAAAAGACTGCAAAAACATAGGTACAAACACAACCATAGTCACACACGGAGCGAGAGATTCAGTCTCACCAGTATCTATCCAAGGCACAGCCACACGCACAAAAGCTACAGCCCCAGCCAAAGTTACAGTCACACCGACAATCCAAACTATGTACGAAACATTATATGTGGGTAATATGGACCCTACCAATAGATAAAAGAACAATACACCAACTAACCAGCCCCAGGGAATAATTCTAGGGAATCTAGTAGATGGTTCAAGTAGATTTGCCTCTGAGTTTAGGTTGGTTTTGGGACGAACAACTTCTTTTCTATGAACTCGATCAACAGGTGGTGAAGACGTTAGTTTTGGTTCTTCTAACATTGCTGATGCTGTTGGCGAAATATTTCTTCACATTGCCAACAAAGGAAGCGCGATGTCTGGAAGATGTTGAATTTTGTCTTAGAAATAGCTTTTTGGGTGATTTAGAGACTGTCAACCAAAAATTTTAGCTCTGCAATCATTTTATCTAAGGCTTTTTGCGCTGTTTTATAACCAGAAGCCTGCCGCCCCAACTTTAATTCAAATAAAATGCGATCGCGTATCGCATCAAAATCCACAATGTCATAAATAAAAGTAACGGCGGAGCGTTCCTTCTGCGCGGAATTTTCTTTTTGAAGATTTTGGACTTGTGCTTTTAGTCTCTCTAAGTCCACCTCATATCGTGTAATACTTGGAAGAGGTTCTGAGACATCCCATGTATTACATGGCGAAAGATCCTTTTGAATTATTTCCTCCAGATAATCTGCCCTGGTTAATCCTAAGCATTCAGAGGCAATACCTAATTTCTTCCAAGTATCGTCTGTTAGTCGCAAAGAACGTACTTCACGATAGTCATCATTCTTCAGCGTAAACTTACCTTGAATATCCCTTTTCATCTTTTTCATAAGTCCTGCATCGATGTAATACATGGATATTGTAGAAAAAACTCAAACAAAAATCAACCGTGTATTACATGGGAAGCTTTTGAGAAAGCTATGGGTGTTCGTTGTCTTTACGTGACAGCAAGTGCAGCAAACCGCGATGTTCTGGTCGTGGCGTGAGGTATACCATTTAACCAAGAAACCATGCGAACAACATTGATGGCAACAGAGGTGATTTGGTGCTGTAACCGGACTTTTGGTAGATTGCGGTAACGTGCTTGCCGTAAACCAAAAGCATTTATTCCTTGCGACAAAGTTCCTTCAACACCAGCACGGGTATTGTAACGCTCTTTCCACTCATCAGTTTCCTGCTGTTTACGGATAGTTTGAAGGATCTGGTGTTCTTCTTGTGGGCGCAATCTTAATTTTCTTGGCTCACTTTCATTTTTTGATTTGATACACAAATGCCTAAAATCACAACGGCGGCAGACCTTGGAGGGAAACTTCACGTTAATTCCTGAATTACCCCAATTATCAATTGCAGGAGTCCAAGTTGTACTTTTTTGTCCTTGAGGACACGTAACTGTTTTTGCTGACCAGTCAACTGTAAACTTGCTTATGTCATACCCACCTGGTGTTTTCGCTTGCCAACTCACATTTGGGCGTACTGGGCCAATCAGTTCTATATCAAAATCAATTTTACTTTTTACCAGTAATTCACTATCTACGTATCCTGCATCTACGATATGTTCTTTTGGAGATAAGCCTTTTGCTTCAAGAGATAAATGAATTGGTTGTGTTTGGTCTACATCGGATAGATGGGCTTGGGTCGTCTCCACATTTGTAATTAAATGGACATCGTTAGCATCACAAGTTTCCGTAATGTGTACCTTGTACCCAGTCCAAGTCTGGGTGCGTTTGTTACCATAACGGGCATCAGTATCATAAGGAGAGTCAAAATGCTGCCCTGCCGGGGGTAAATCTGCTGCGTTACGCCAACATAATTTACCTGGTTCATCGTCTTTAACATTTGTATAATCTATGTAGTATTGATGCACCCAAGTTTGGCGGAGGATTTCTATTGCTGGTATTTGCCGCAGCCATTGAGGTGTCGTTTCTTGTTCGTATATGGCTATTAATAGCTGCATCCCATCATTACCAATAGTTTCAGCTAATTTATATCGAGCAGTCACCCCTTTGGGTAAACGGTACTCTTCTAACGCACGTCCGTAACGTTCAAACCATTCATGGGGAACCCAAGAGCGCAACCATTCTGGGGCGACTGTAGCAACTGCGTTTAATCCTGCACGCAAAGTTTCGGCTACAGTTTCAAGGCGATTCAAATTACGAATTGCTGCCAATACATGGGTTGAATCGGTGCGCTGTTTTCCTTTCTCTTTAATAATTCCTTTTTCTTTAAATTGCTTTAACAAGATATCTAGTAATTTCTGTTCGGCACTTCCTTTGATTATTCGGACTCTGAACTCGCAGAGTACACTAAAATCAAAGCCTGGATCTGTTAATTCTAGGGAGAGTGCATACTTCCAATCAATTCGGCTGCGAACTGCATAACTAGGCTTGTCTGTCAGTCATGTCCTCGATATATTGCATGACGCAGACCAAAGCTAACCGCCAAGGGCTAAAAGCGGGTTGCCCAAGTGTTGGAAACAGTGCTTCAAAATCTTGGTCATTGTAGAGAGTACCGATTTCATCCCTCATAGTCTTGTAGAGATTGCCTTTTGGGAAAGCGGCACGAGCCACACGCACTGTTTCTTCTGGGATGGGGTCTATGGCTTGCGGTTGAATCACTCAATTCCTCCTTCACCGCAGGTGATGGTAGATGCTTGTTCATTAATATCATCCCATTTTCCTCAACGTCTGCTCGCTTTAGCATTTGTAGGGTTTTCAAATGTAAAGAAATATTTCGCCAACAGCATCCTGAGGGAAACACCGCCCGTAGCTTGCTAAAGAGAAGGGTTACAATAAAACCCTTTCAAAGCAATTTTAAGAATATATTTGGCAATATCCTGCTATTTATTTAACCCGACTATTTGTAGAAATCTGGTTCAAACTATATATTTAGACTAGGTTTGAAAACGGAGAGGGGGGGATTCGAACCCCCGTTAAGTTTCCCTAAACAGACTTTCCAGGTCTGCTTTACGGTAGCCTGAGTTACTTACACTGCAAACACTTCAGGCGATAAGTTGTAAGTTATTTTAAGATATTCAACCACTTTGCTATACCGACGTGTTAAGGTAGTTCTATAAATTCAACCTTACGTAGTATCACAATGGCACAAGCAAAAGACGGATACCGATATTTGCATTTGATGACGATGAACACCACATCGGGTATTTTTTATCAGTTACGACTCATTCAGAAATTTGGTAGAAAAACAATAGGGTGTGGCAGTGACAAACGTAACGCAACAAATTTAGCGTACGACGTTGACGATATGATACACCGCATGGTAATAGCAGGTAACGACATAGAACTTGACACACTTAAACTCTTTGTCAAAGAAAAGTTGGAATCGTTTAGGCAGCAAAAACAAGGAATTATTAAGGTAGTAGAAAAAGATGACCTTCGTGTGCTATGGGATAAATATGTTGACTTTAATACACAAATTGGTACTTGGTCTCAAACAACTGTATTAACTCGTAACGCAACAGTTACGTCAATTATTGAGAATTGCCCATTTCAGCGACTCGAACAAAAGCAGGAAATTGTAGGGTATATATTTGGCGATAAGTCAAGGACAGTCAAGACTTCTAAAGAAAGATTTAAGACTATCGTTTCTGCTATCGACTGGTGTAGCAAACAAGGCATTATTCCTCGGCGCTGGGGTATCGAGTATCGTGATTTGCTGGGCAGCATCAATATCAAAGGACACGTGCCTGACAATGTTAATGAGGACGGTGAAATAGATATCTTTAAAGTATCTGAAGTTTATCGCATCATAGAAGCGTTACGAAATGGCGAGTATTGCAAGCGCGGGGCACATAGACAGTACTGGAAATATTCGGCATTTCTGTGGTTAACGGGTTGCCGACCATCTGAAGCAATAGCTCTCAAGTGGGAGAATGTTGATTTACAAGCCAACAAAATAATATTCAGAGAAGGACAGGTATTAGCAAGTGGCAGGATTGTAAAACAGCAGGGAACTAAAACTGTAGCAAGTAGACAATTCCCCATCAATGAAGAATTGCATACCTTGCTATCATCTATACCCGGCAATCATAAACCAAAGGAATATGTGTTTGTTAATCGCAAGGGGGGGGCAATATCGCAGCAAGCTTTTAATAGGGTATGGAAAATACTACTCGATGTAATGTGCATAAGACATAGAATACCGTACCAACTTAGGCACACAATGATAAGCTACCACGCTAACAATGACTTTCCATTGCATAAGTTAGCGCTGCTAGTAGGCAACAGTGAAGAGGTGATAAGAAAGCATTACCTGAAACTCGATATTGAACGCATATCACTACCATCAATCATCAAATGAAGAGAAAAGACTTAGAACAGCTTGCGAGTTACTTAGGTTACGATTTTAGGGAATTAAAAGATGATTGGAGATATAAGGATAGGAAGGGCAAGGTGTATGAAATCGTTGATAGACGTGATAAAAAAGTATCCGCAATATACTCAACTCTCTCTCAAATCGAAGCGTTCCTAAAGCAGTATACCCTTTAAAATAAAGTGACACTTTTTCTGTCAAAATAAATGACAAAAAATCTGTCACTTAAACTGACACTTTAAAATACAAAGGTATATCCCATAAAAAATACCCCAAGTTTGCAATGCTGTTTACCTGGGGTATTGCCTTGTGAACAATATTTTAGCTTGTAGGTAGTTGAGTAGGTGGTGTAAAATTCGCGGTGTATTTTGCAAACTTCGTTATTTCAAAATCATCAATGTTGCCTACCCAGTTCTCACTACCTTGGTCTGGTGCGTTGCCGATATGAATATCAGCACTTGTAGACTGTATGGCGCTACTGCTAGACGTGCTACCTATAGAATTACCATTAGCGTACATAGTAAATGTATTACCACTTCTCACAATCGCTATATGTGTCCATGCGTTAGCAGTTGGGGCATAAGAAGTTGTAAGGGCTATGGCATTGCTGTTATTAGCATAAAATCCAAGATTACCTAATCCTGATGGACTGTAAGTGTTGATACTCCAAGCTTGGTCTGTGGCATAGTTTGTACGATGTGTAGCAATATCCTTTACACTTCCCGAAAACTCAGGATACACCCAACACTCGATGGTGAAGTCAGATGAGCCAAGAGCGAGTGGAGAAGCATTCGCAACACTCACATAGCTACTGCCATCAAGGTGTAGAGATCCACCACCATATTTGAATATGCTAGTATCTATCGTCGGCGCACCTGACGTTGTAATTATGTTGCCTTTAATGTCTACAGTGTTGGTGTTAAAGGGCAGTAACAGTACAACGTCAGCGAAGTAGCTTGTACCTCCACCAGATGAGCCGCCACTGCTTGATAAACCTGCTAGTAAGTCAGCTTTTGTTATTTTGTAGAGTTGTTGAGTAGTACTATCAACCGCAAGAATATAGTCGCTATCATTTGCAGTAGTTCTGATATCTGTAGGAATAATAATTCCTGATGATTCTGTTTGTGCTTTATACAATGGCATATTTTATCCTTCTATTAAATCGTTAATGTCTACTACTTCTTTGTACTTGATAATGTTACCTGTTATCACTGTCACTGTTTCACCTACTACATCGGCTTCTATCACTTCCCCGTGCGATATACCCCCTTTATTGTCGTAATATTTTATTCTTTGCCCTATTCGTAGTTCTATTATTTCGTGCTCGTCGTCGTCACTACTTTGCAACAGTTGGCTTATAGATAACATTCTTCTTCTTCCCTGTAATGTCTACTAAGTTTATTGGTGGAACATTGACACCTACATTAAGGTAAGCGTGTGTAAATGTCACTATCCCAGTTTTGATATTTGTTGTCGGTAAAGTAACAAGTTGATTGTTTATTTCTAATTCTCTTCCTGTTGTTGGTGGTTTTTCTATCGGAGTACTGCCACTTCTTAGGTACAACTCATTGAATTGATGACCTTGTATCAGTAATACACTTTCTATTACTCGTGTTGCTTCACCTAAATCCGTGATATCAAGCTTAAATTGATATCCATGTTGGAAGTCACTATAGGTAAAAGTTTTAGTACCTTTGTGTATTGTGTATGGTGTACTTGCAAATTCTTCGTATATTTGTTCGCCTAACTTCTTTAGATATACGTTTGTCGCAAAATCATCAACAGTTTTATTCATCAGCCTGAAACTTATTTGCATCGATAATGCATCAACAATATCACCTTTAGACTTAAGCTTATTTTGCTTACGGTAGAACTTAAGCACTACCTCAGGGCGATATCGCCGCTCCCTTATCTCACCTTGTAATTCACCATAAACTACTCCCAAATCCCTGCCATTAAACTGTTTATTTGTTGTCAAGGTTTGCACTATCTGTCCTTTAAGGATTTCTTCACTTCCTGCAAGTACAATTTTCTCATCAGGCACACTTTTATTGGGTGTTATTTCTACATATCTTTCAGCACCAAGGACACTTACTGTTTGATTAGCAAGCGCTTGATGAGCGAGAAAAGTGTCAACAGTGTTGGCAACTACATACCCTGCTTCGATGCATGATTGTTGGGCTTGCAGTTGGAATTGTTGAGCAAATGTAGCACCCGCTCCCTCTTTGCCAAAGATGCTTTCTACAAAGTTTTTTTGTGCAATTGCGAACGACCAAGGCTTACTATTGCTAGCGCCCCAAGCATCAAGTGTGTTGCTGATGATGTTATTCTTGCCAAGGAATTGTTTGATTATCGGGCTTGTACTTTTAAGCAACTTTCTCACACTTTTGTAGGTGTTAGTGAGTAATATTTGTACCTCAAGTTGCAATGCTTGCTGTAATAAGTTGCCAAGGTTTTGAAGGAATTGTTCGGCAAACTTCTCACTTACTTTTGTAAGTATCTGAGTGCCCAATGGCTCGTTGAAAGCAAATACTATCGCACCAGGTGTAATGCCACATACTGCATATCCGAACACTTGCCCTAGTGTTAGTCCCAACTGCCCTGCAAGTTGTATGTATTGCCCTTTAATGGGAGTTGATAGGTCAGCGTCTGATGCATTCCAGTTGAAGTTCCATAGTGATTGTTGAGCAACAACAAGTAGTCCCCATAGAGCGCTCCAAGAGAACTCTACAAAACCTATTATCGTACCAAGGATAAAACCGCCAAGAGATGCTAAACCACCTAGTACATACTGAATAGCACCAAGTACACCACCTTGATTGTTTTGTGTCGAGAGTTCAATACCCTCTATTACTCGTTCGCCTATTTGTGTGCGAACAAGTCGTGATTGTAATGCTTCCGCCAAAATTGTTAGTGTTCCCGCCATATATACCTCTAAATAAAAGTGTCAAAATAAGTGACAGAAATTATGTCAAAAAAACTGACATAAAAGGTGTCACTTCTACAGACAGACCTATAGTGCTTTAAGCGTGTTAGCAATTTTCGTTATTGCGGTTTGCACTGCAACATCCTTAGTTACTGAATCACTTCTTCCTGTTAGAGCATTGCTAGTAGCTACCTGTTGCTGTGCCTCTGCTGCACTTTCTGCTGTTATACCAATTTGTCTTACAGTAGGTGCTTCATTGGCAGGATTCCCCCAAGGATCGTTAGCATCAGTTACACCCTCAGCATGAGTAAATCCTTGCTCTACTTCCTTCAGGAAATCCGCAAAAGTCTCCTGTTTTATTGCTTCATGAGTATTCTGTACTGTGTCTACATTACCCATAAAGTTCTGTGCCAGTGATACTGCTGCGTTAGCTCCGATAGTACGCCAATTCTGAGCATTCCATCGTGCAGCCATCTGTAGCAATTTTTTAAGGTCATCTTGTAAATCTGTGCTGTCCTTGTTTTCGTAGCTTGTAATATCGATATTCGTTTCCTTGAAAGTCTCAGCGAGATTGTTCCCGTTTGGGGTAAATGTTGATGGTATTGTGCGTTTCACTTGCTCTAACTTGTACCCCAAAAATTCTGCATTTGCGTGAGTAACATCATACGTTTGTGTTGCAAGATTTTTTATCATTCCTGATTCTGCCAACACTTTTATGATGCCTACTAATGTTGCATGAGTGTCTCTTTTCGTTGTTACAAGCAATCCTAATATTTCTGCCAATGCTTCTGCTTGATTGGGTAACTCAAGGTGTTGGTCTTTGCTGTTACTGTCTGTCGGGTCGGCTTTGATAGTAAGCGGTATTGGGTACTGTCCCGCTAAAGCGTCTATTTGTTGCGCTTGCCATATTGCTATCTCAGCAAGGCTGTCAAGTGTTATCGGTTTAGGTGTTTTACTTGCAAAGTTGTCAGGCACTGTAGCAGGTAAATTGCCAATACGCTGTAGCAGCAGTTTCACTAAATTGTCGTTACACATACATTTACAATCCTGGGGTTCTATGTTTGGTGGTGGTGGTGGATTGATATCATTTTGGAGTTTACAAGTACTATCAGGAAACACTTCTACTACATACCATCTTCCATTGTTGTAGCTATTCCACTGCGCTGTAGCATCTGCACCAAGTACACCACTCTTTGTAAGTATTACTCCGTTAAGCTGTGCATACTGTATTCCTGGATAAGCATCTATAGCTACTTGTGGCAGTGGAAACTTAAATCCATCACCAAGGTTTGATGGTACAAGTGTTTGTGTGTACAGTGAGTGGTCAGGTGAGTAACTCTGGTTGTTTGCTCCGTTGGAATTATAGGTAATGTCTCCAAATATTAGAGCATCAATCCCTGGCAACGTAGCAGACGATCCGTCGTTGTAAAAATATTGTGTTTGCGCTAGTCCTATTGTTATTTGGCAATCTTGGGGCGCTAGCTCTCCCAATATTCGTGAGTCAGGAAAGGTAATGATAGTGTTTGTGGGGCGCGAGTTACAGGCAGGGTTTCTGTAAGTTATCGTGCCAAAATCAGTTGGTATATAAATATTGCAAGGGTCAATAATAATATCGGTTCCCTGTTGTAATAAACCAGGTACATTTTTGATTGATTGAAATGCTATTGCTTGTACCGTTAAATTAGCAATAACCACTTGCCCTATTGCATTTCTTACTTGCTTTGGAAATAATGCACGAGTAGCTTTATCGGCTGCATCTATTGCAAAATTATTAATCTGTTCAGTTATTGATGCTTTTTTTGTATTAGCAAAATATCCCATCAATTAAACTCCCTAATGTTGATACTTGCACTGCCACTAGCACTTACAGCCCAATATTGACCTGTGTAAATAGGCAGTGGTGCTTCTTCGTAATCACCAGGATTTAGTTTTATCCAATAACTGCTACTGCTGACAGTTGAGACGGTATCGATATAGATGACAGTGGAACTATTATTAAAGAATGAGATACCATTTCTTGATGTGTTGGTGTTAACAATTGCACTTGCAGTAGTAGTAATAGTATTGTCGATTTTATTCCCAGAACTACTAGCACTTTCTATTACTAAGTTGTGCGTGAGGTCAGCACTTACTGTCACGGTATCGCTACCGCTACTCCCGTTTTGTAGTAGTCCATAACCTACGTTTCTTATTTGCAGTCCCAACATACAGTTGTTGCCAAGTTGCTGATTGTCTAGCAAAAATTCCTTGTATGGGTAAGGATTGGGATTTGTAAGTGAATAACTTTTTACCCTCTGATATGTACTACCACTACCAACTTGTATCAATGCATCGAGTTGTATTCTGTGCCCTTGCCATTCGAGATTGATAGCTGTCAGGAGTTGTTCGCTATCGCTGGCATCAAGCGCAAAGGTAGGGAATGCCACTACTGGCAACGAGTAAATGTAAGCTATGGCATTGACATTACTGAGAGACAAAGACTCATTTATCACCCTATAGCCATTGAGGGTGTAAGGTGTATAGGTAAACAATGGATGTACTGTACTGCCACTGTTAGCATCTAATGTTACTGCTACCTTGCTTGTCACACTGAAGTTTTCTATCATTTTTTCACCCGCTTGACGGAAAGATTTTTAAATAGGTTAAGTAGTTTAAAAGTTTTTTGCAAGTCCCGCCCTAAAAAGAGTTTTTTGTGGGTATTGACGGCTTCAGGGAGTGCCGCTAATGTGTTGTTTACTCGCTAATGTTAAGCGACCTAAAAACACTCACAAGGTTACAACAATGGCTGCTACTGCTGACTTAACTCTTGCCGAAGTACAAGCTAAATGTACTACTACTGCTGTTGCTACTTATATCGGTGCTATGGCTACATTGCCTACTGGTATCGGTTTATCAGAATTCCTTGCTATCTTCTTGCAAAGCGCGGCAGTCGCACAGGTTGCTAAAAATGCTGCTAATAGTGGTGCTTCTACTGCGGGTAACGCTCTAGCTGCATATCCGTTGCCCACTACCGGGACAGTGCAAACAGATACAGCTAATAATCTTCAGTACTACACTTCCACTTACCAGTTGAATGTATTGTCTGATGTTAGCCTTGGCAATACTGTCGCTGCCTACGTTTAGTAGTTTCTTGTCAATAGGTAGGGTAATTCCTACCTTATAAACATTATTTGGTATTAAAGAAATGGCATCAAATGCGTTAGGTCGAGATTATTTTGCAATTTTAAGATTGCAACAAGAAATTAAGAGTGGCAAGGAAGTAAAGCCCTTGGGATTTTTCTCTTGTCGTAGTTCAACGACCCGGTTCTTGGAATTACAAAGTAAAGTGGCGGCGGCTGACGCGATTATTACTTTTACTCGTAAAAAAGTAATAAAGCGTTCCACTACACTTGCCGATGGCACGACGCTAACAGTAAGTGCCGCCGACAAAGCTGAAGGTGGTAGCAATACCAATATTGAAGCTGAAGCTGTGGCAGGTGTTATGCGTGGTTTGTCAAAAGGTAGCAAGTCTATTACCTTGAAAACAGGTAAACCTATTACGGATGGTGCTGCCCGTGCTGGCAGTTACCATACCGTAAGTTTTAGATTCCCCCAATTTGCTACTAATCTCATTATTAGTAATGCGTTAGGAAACTTGCTCAATGCTGGCACTGTTTCACAAGCGCCGTCAGAGTCGCAAATTTTTCCTTACTTCATTAGCGCTGGTGGCAAAAGATATCCTATCGCTACATCTGCTGCTGCGACTGCCGCTCAAGATGAGAAAATTGCTACTGACAATAATGGAATAGTGGCATTGGCGGCTGAGGCGGATACTGGCACTGGTGTAGAAGCGGCACAAGGATGAGGATAGGTAAATGAGTACTTATGGCGTATCGACCGACTGGAGATTGATGGTAGACACAAGCCGTAGGAGCGCTTTGGACACAGAAGGTAAGCAACTCGCAATACCACCAATAGAGCCTGACGTGTTGTTTACTTTCAATACAATCGGTATATACGTTAGTAGTGAGAGTGCAAAACCTACATGGTATCGAGCGGGTAACTTATATCAAGCGCAATTTGTACCATTCGGAAGTGCCGGATATGCTGAGGCAGATGCTTTCCCTGTAATACTCAACAGGTATCAGATACATCGATTTACTCAACTACCTGACATTGAAACAAGTTACTTAATATCATTTACTCCGCAATTCTATATCACTGACATACGGCTGCAACTGTGGCAGTACATCGGTACAAATCAGGGGGCTACTCTTGACAGTATTCTTGGTGCCACACAACAAGGGATACAACAAACGAAGAAAGCCCAAACATCACTCAATCAACTTCTCAAAAAGAAAGCATGAACGCAAACACTTTACGCATTATTCAATTAGCACTAAGTCTCATCGGTGAAGGTTTTCAAGTACTAGGACAGACAAAGGTAGTAAGTTCTAATACCGCCAACACTGTTGCAGGTATTACTAGCATCTTATTGCAAGCAATTCAGCAACCTGCCCAACCACAGCAACAGTCACCCGTCAACGTACCACACACATTAGTAGAGGGGAACGATCATGCCATCTAGACCTTTTTATGGTGATTTACCACGTCAGCGAATTCTGCCCGAAGGCTTGAAAACATCCTTATCAGAAGCGCAAAAAGTACGTGTAATAAAGGATGAATTAAAAGCTAAAAAATCTATTGTTGTAGCAGTACCATTACAACCTGTACAAGCACCTGTTAGTGAGGTGAAAAATGCGGGCTAAGTTTAAAGTCGTAAGCGTTACGAATTACGCTAACTGCCACCAAACAGCCAAGTTAGAGGCTGTCACAAATACAAGTGAAGAGAACAAAGATTTTTGGAAGTTCACACCATACGCTGAATTAACAATAGATGTTTCTAACACTGAAGCGCAAGACTTTTTTATTGCTGGACGAGAATATTACCTTGACTTCTCGCTTGCTAGCAAAGTAGCGTAACAGCATTTTTCTTTCCTCACACATACACCCTATCAATTATCTCCCTTGATGTATTGGTAGGGTGTTTTTCTGTCTATACCAGGGTACTAAAATGAGAGTAAAAATAAAATGGACAAACATATCGCAGGTGAACTTATGGCAACATTATTAACTATCGGTATACCACTATCAATGCTACTTCTAAAAGAAATGATTGATAGCAGAAAACACCGACAAGAGCTTGCACGACAGCAAGAGAGACGTGATGAAGCAATGGCATACGACCTAACAAGCCTCAAGTCTAATAGCCAAAATAACAGCCGTATACTTGATGACATACAGCATGATATATCAGAAGTGAGAGAACGCCTTGTAAGGGTAGAAACGAAGATAAGTTTGTAGTGATATACCTGTTTTTAAAAGTGTCAGTTTAACTGACAGAAAAAATGACAAAAAAAATGACACTTTTTATGTCACTTTTCTAGAGAGGTATACCCCAATAAAAAAAACACCACAAGTATTGAACCTGTGATGTTGCTGAAGGTATTGATATTGCGTTATTTGTTGCTGTTTAATTCTATTGCTGCTATTAGTTCATCTTTTTTCATATTGCTATAGCCCTTTATTTTAAGGTCAGTGGCAATTTTCTTGAGTTCCCTAATACTTCTATCGCTAATACTTGCTTCCCCTTTGTTGCCTTTATTTACTTGTTCCCAGAATTCATTCGACGGTATATCGTTATCACCGTCAAATATTTCGCATTCATCAGCATCATCGTCTATGCCTTCTCCCAGCCATTCAGCCCTATTCCCTAGATTAGCTACATCTTCTTCCTTCTCATCTGATACAAGTTTGATAGCAGTATCGTCCGCCGCAATGTCTTGTTCCCCCAACGACATTTCCCTATTGTTGTCTTCATCAAAATCTCCTACCCATTGTTGCTTAATATCGCCTATTAACTCTTGCTTCCACTGTTCAAAGCTTTTATGTGGAAATTGCTGCGATAATGCCAGCGCTTGCGCTTCAATGCTTTGTTGTTCTCTACTACTGCATTTTGATTCACAGTGCAATAAGAAGTCATCGAGAAAGCATCTTAATACCTTAATATCAATCCGCCCGTTGTTTTCCCATCCCATATTCACTACTATCTTCTGATAGAAGTACTCGAATACGTACTTGCTATCAAACAGTACTGAGTAACAATGTTCTCTTTTTTTGTCACTGAACTCTTTTACCATCCCACTGTCTAACATCATTTCTACTCTTGGCACAGTAGAGGATACTGCTACATTTCGTTTACCACCTTGCTGTTGAAAATATTGCCAGTGAAATTGTCCTATGTGTGGGTAATTTACTTCTTCTTTCATATTTTTAACCTTGCACTATTTGGCGTAATTTCGATTCTAATAAGCTACTACTGATAATTGGGTGACAGTAGAAACGATTTCGATTATTGTCGTAGCACCCGAATGCTGTGTTGTGGTCGCTGACAAGTATTATTGTTTTTGCGAACATCGGCGTAATGCTTGCTAATTGTGTCATCTTGCCAACAAAGTTGTTGTCTTGCACGCCTTTATACTCGATAAATATTTGCGCTAGTGAAGTGTGTGTTGTGTCGTGGAAAATGTTTACCAATTCAGCAAGAATAGCATTAGCGATAGGTTGATTGCGCCTTGCTGTTATCTGAAAGTCAACTTTCCATCGGACACTACCAAAGTCTAAAGTACTGTGGATGTCGATATCAAATAATGGTGACTGAAGGTAATTCGATATCATTCTGTAACAGTTGAACTCTGATGTAGAGTCAAAGCATACTTGTTCTTTAGATTGCCTTGATTCACTTCTCTCGCCCGTATGGATGTCATAGTAGACTCGCTTTACTTTTGAGTATTGTTGGCTAGTTTTCATTGTTCTCAAGATACTGTTAAATCCATGACGGCTTCCTTGTTTCCCACTCTGCTTCTAACATTGGAATCATGTCAGTCTTGTATGTTTGTGGATACTTTCCAAGCGCTAGACACTCATCGATTAAATTAACCTCATCATCACCAATGAGTGTTATCCCCTCATCTCTGAATTCATTATTAAGGTTTCTTACTTCTACCCAATAATATCTTCGTGCTGCTAATGAGAGGGAACCTAATGGAATGTGTCCATTAGGTTTTAAGCCTGTTTTTTTTAGGGTTACGTACCCTTAAATTGTCGTTTTTCATTTCCTCTAAGATCAATCTAAGTTTTAGGGACAATCTGCTAGGTACACCTTTATTCTCGGTGTTGTAGTGCCTTCCAGTGTGAATAACAGGACAGCCGATGCAACCAGTGCGTAAGCTTCCACTTTTGTATTCATCATTTGATATCTCGTATACATTTGATATCTCATTAAACAGCCCGTTATAGAGATATTTATCGCCATATACGGCTATAAAATCCCATACATTGCAATCCCTCCAGTCGATGATGGGTCGTATCATTTTTTCCTTTGATACACTTTTTTGTATCTCGATTTGCCCGCAGTCATTACTGCCGCATGATGATAGTTTTTTGTCTCTATTGGATGATTCCCCGTAATGCTCACCAGTGAGAACATAGGCATCCTTTAAGAGTTTTCTAGCTCGTAGCTGTGGGCGTAATTTCAAATAATCAGTGCACCACCTTACCGCATAGTTCGGCACTGGATAGCCTTTAGCGAATAAACAAGCGAAGAACCTTTGTTCAACAGGAGCGGTTACTACAAGAGTCTTTATGCCACAACCGTTAATGGCATCAAGTACCTTAAAAGTAGATTTAGTGAGTAATGGAAACTCAATCGTTGTATCACTGTGTAGTATAGTGATGTCTTCTTTCTTGAGCAAACCAATATCTATCATCAAGAGAACAAGTGCCACAACTGCGGTACTGTCCTTGCCACCTGAGTAACTGATAGATAAAGGTATACTTTCTAAGCGTTCTACCAATATCCTGTCTATAGCTGTTAATACTTGTGGCTCATAATCGTTGGTAGATAATTCAATCATTGCTTGTACCCTTATTCTCTGAAGTGTCATTATTTATGTCATTTAAAATGACAGTCTTTCGGATATCTACTGCCTACTCTTTTTTGAGTGACTGTTGCTTCACAAATCCCATAGCAGTACCCAACCGCTCATAGGTATACCCAAAATTTGCCATTAGCATGATAATTTCATCCATATCACGCCTACCTACATCAAACCCCATGCGTGTAGTAAGTTCTTTCTTTAGTGCATCTTGTGGTATCTCTACATCAATAAGCTTTGACACTTCTGATGCATACCTATTAGTTCTATTACTTGCTGCTACTTTTGGCAATTCTTCCTTGATGTACTTCGTAAGTACTTTTGAGAGCATACTACCTACGCCACTGTTATCACCCTTCAGGTATTTGAAATGTCTTGCAAAATGAGCTATTCCATCTTCTACGCTTTCCCATATCCCACAATAGTTACCTACTGCAATCGGCACTATACAGTATGCCCATTGCTCGGATGGTATCTCATTGGGTATCTCGTTAGGTGAAAGTCGTACCATATCTCTTAATGCCTTGGCATAAATACGTTTGATGTTTGGCATCTCAGCTTCACCCCAGATGCGTTGAAATATTCTTTGTTGTGCTTCCCAGTCATAGGCTATACGTTTAGCCATGGGAGTACCATTTTTAAACTTGAGAGTAAGCATACGACGGTACATTTCACCAAACTCTACCTTACCTTCAGATGCCAAATCAAACACGCTTGTAAGTATCTTGTAGCAATATGTTTCCCATTCTGACTTGCCCTCATCGTTACTAGCTGCACTCTTTCGCCTGATACTGTCTTCTTTATTTGTTGCAAGCAGTACCTGATAGAAATCCATTGCCTTGACAACGAATATCGACGGATTAAAGTTGTCAAACACCGATAGACTCACTTCCTTGCCCCTGAAGCTGTTGTCAAGTCTTTCGCAAATGCTAGCGCCTGTATCCGCCGGCATGAATTGCAGTGCCAGATGGTCGGGATAATGCTGTCTGATGCTCTTGCTAAGTTCTGTTTTACCACTTCCTCTGTTACCCAAGAAATAGGGTATTGGGATATCCATCTTTTTCGATGAAACACACTGACAATTTAGGAGCATCAATGACACTGCTATAGGGTACTGATGCTCGCTGTCAGGCATTTGTACAAATGTTGGCAGATAGACATCCCTAAGCCACCGCCCGTACTGCCTTGCAATGTCGTTGCAATTTTCATCAAATCCAAACTCTTTGACACCACAAGGAAGTTTGAAATCATCATCAAGGTCGTACTTGGGAAACAACCTCTCTGACTTCTTACTGCTCTCACTCTCGTTATTATCGTTGCTTGCAAGTGGGATATTTATCTGAGTAACTTGTGACTCAATAAGTAATTTCTCGTCATCAGTGAGTTCTTTATCCGCTTCCATTTGTTTTAATATCTCAGATATCTTTTGCTGTTGCTTACTTCCGCTGAATATCGTCTTAGCAATTTGCTTCTTGTAGCCCTCTGTCTTTTCACTCATATCTACATCTCGCATGATGGGAATTTACAATCTTTCTCGATATCAGAGTTGTATACAATTGTTGCGACTATCATTGATAACTGCCATCTAAGCAGTATCAGATATTTGCTTTGTTGTGTAGCTGGCTGCATTATCTGCCATAGCTTATCGTATCCCCTGCGTGGCTGTTGGCATTCCATATCTACCATTAGGCTTCTGAGATATTGATATGTTCTCTTGCTGTTAAGCAAGTCTCCTCTGTAGCCTAAGTTTTTGAGTGTAGATAAGCAGAATTCAAAGTTTTCGAAGTGTGGTGAGTCTGGTGTTTGTGTTGTCATTTTGCCTTAAATTCCTCACAAATGTAAGCAGTAAAGTGTATCAGTGTATCGAGTGAAGTAGAGAACCCATCAGAACAGCTATAAAGTGTGTGTGAGTTCAGGTCTTGGTAATGCCAGTGCCAAGTACCTGTTTGCATATCACGTTCGATAACAAGCCCCTCAATGCATTCTTCAGCTTTTAGGGCTACTCGTAAATTGTCGTTGTGTGTTGTAATCATCGTTGATAGGTATGTTTTAGAAAGTGTCATTATTTATGTCAAAAAAAGTGTCAAAATATTTGTCAGATAAAGTGACACTTTTGTTTGCAAGGGTATCAACTACGAGATTTGTACCCTATTACTCTCTCGATTACCTGTGATTGATAGCTAACACTTTGCAGTATTCCCTGAAGTATTAAAGTATCTACTTTACTCAAATCAGAAACCTCTATTGCCCTTGCTAGAGAGGTTTCGGCAAGCAATAACCACTTAAGCGATTCAGTAATTGCATCCATTTATTTGCCCATTACTACTGCTAGAAAATCGAGAAACAATTTACCATCCTTCAGGGATGCCACGTCAAACACATCTTTTAATGTCGTTGCATTTGTCGTTAAACCCGCTTCATTGAAGTTTTTTATGATGAATGCCTGACGTGCTTCCAATACCTTTGTTGGGTCAACACCACCACTGCTGCCCCAACTACCTTTACCGCTCTTCTTTTCTTCTTTTTTCGGCAACGCTACAGTGATTGCATCGTAGGATGGGAGATTGCCAGTGAATGGGAAGCACTCTACCTTGTGTCCTGTAATCTTGCCCATTACATTCTTTCTTGGCACATTAGGCAGCATTTCAGGCGAAAGCGCTGGGAGCGACATCAGTCCGGCATCGTTGATTAGCAATGCTGCTTCGTAGGCGGGTGTACCCTCATCAGGTGTATTACCTTCATTACCGATAAGGTATGCCCAAAAAACTGCAAGTGCTTCCTCTAAGGCAGGGCATTGCTCATCTGTGATATTGAGCCGTGCCACGATTTCGCGAGTTTCATTTGTAGCAATAATCTTCAATTCATGCAGTACCTTTACAAAGGTTTTTAAGGCAGGAATGCCGCTTACTTCGATAGCAGCATTACATCCATCTTTTTGCCATTGCAAGGCTTGAGCTTCACCTGCTGCTTTATCAAAGCTACCCTTAGCACCACCCTCGCCCTGCTTCCATACCTTAAACTCAAAAATACCACCCTTGGGATTACAGCTTCCGCTTGCAAGAGTGCTGATGAGCCAATAATTTTCACCATCGATCATCCCAGCAAATGCACTTCCTTGGATCGTGAATTCTGTACCTGTGAAGTTGTACTTTTCCCTATCCCCTGCTTGTTTATTGTTCGTTGTCAGGCAAGCCCAAAGCTTACCGTCGTTGTCAAATGAAACTTGTCCGAAGCCGATGTAAGCGTCTAAAGGTGCGTTAGCCATTTGTCGTAATTCCTTGTTGTTTGTAAAGTGTTTGTGTGTCGTGTGGCATACCATCACGGTTGTCACGGTTTAGTTAATTGATGAGTGTGAATTGAACTACACAACCCATGTCAGATGTGATGTGTACTTTTCGCACCCGATACCTCTTACCGAAAGATAGTCGAGTAAAAAGTAGGGTGTTTGTTTGGCAAAATACATCCGTCAATCTTCTGTAAACAATGTGTTCTATCTCGATAATTTCTTGGGCAGTGCTAAGTTTTTGCATCGTTGTAGTCCTATTTTTTAGCATCCTTGAAGGCTTGTGATAGTTGCTCTACTTGGGACGTAGGTAAGCTATTGAGATTGATATCTACCTTGATATTTAACTCTTTAGCGTCCCGTTCTATGTCTTTGATAAGTTGCGTTTTAGTGGTGTTATGCATACTTCTTGTCTAGGTTGATAAGTGCCTGTAAGTTATATGCCAACTCACCATACGACATAAGACCATGTTCCCAGTTTCGCAAGCTAAACCATACTCGTAAATAGTCGTTTTGTCGTGTTTTAAGTGTCTTTTTTAAGCAGTAACAAAGCATGTAATTCATGAGAGCATTATCGTCGTGTACATTCCCGGTGTAATGTAGAATCGTTGCAAGTCTCTGGCATTGTTCTCTGGCTGAAATACGCATCATTGCTGTCCCTCTTGTATGTTGTCAATATTGCTGTAAAGAGTATCATCAATACTATTTGTACTCTCATTATTATCGTTGCCGTGGTAAATGAAGTTGCACCAGTGGAATTATTTGCACGTTGTTTGTACGTTCGTTTGTGCAGTGTGCCATTAGAAGCAATCCGCTATAGAACAGCTTGTCTATACGATAAGTGTCAATCTTACCTACGAGTCCTATATCGCTTTGCAGGTGTACTATGCAGCCTACTGGGAAGTGTACTTTCTTTACAGCTTGAATAATACTTATCCACTGAATATCACCATGTCTATTGCTGTATAGCCATTTGCCGCCTATATATGTGAATTGTGCAATAGATGGAAAATACCTTGTGATACCACACTTTACATCGTCGTACAAAGTACATACGCATACATCCTGGGATACAACGTGCATAGGTGTTTGACGGTCTTTATCTACTACTATCTGATAGCTTTTAGTGTCGTATGGTGAAAGCTTTGCCTTAATAGTGTAATATTTGGTAGCTTCTGTAGGGTAAAGCCATTGTGCATATCCTTGTAGTGATGTCATAGGGAATGCTTGGTAGCTTCCTTTTTCATCCCCTATTATTTCAATTTTGCACATATCCTTATCGCGTAGTACTGGCGAGTTTGAGGAGATATCACTGCTATTTTGAAGTATCACTACTTCCTTATGTTTTGTGATTGCAGTATCTCTTTCATGATCCCAGTAGCAAGGCAGGATACGATATTCGCCGTTGATACCACAAGTTACTGTTGTTTCGTTTACATCTGACACTGTGATGCCACTTGTGTTGAATCTCACCGGTTGTATTGACGGGCTATTTGCATCTACCACTACACAAGCTTCTAGCCGTTCTAATTCACTTTTAAGTATTGAGTAATCGCTATCAAGTCGGCATTGCAAAGTAGCACCTTGAGTACGCAAATTTTTAAGTGCGTTCTGAATATCTCGATATCGCTGCATAGGTGTATTTTTGAAAGTGTCATTATTTATGTCAAAAAATCTGTCATTTAAAGTGTCATTATTTATGTCACTTTCCAAAAGAGGGTATCAAACCTCTGTAAGTGTTCTTTTTTCGGTATCCCAGTAGAAAACTTCAATAGGTGCCATGGGTTCCCAGTACTCAGTATTTAGTTCGTAATCCCAATCCATAGCACCTTCTATCAATGGTTCGTTTTCAGATTGAATAGCAGCACGCTCTTCGGTGTTATATTCGTCATCTTCGATGTCATCCAACATTTGATTCTCTAGCCGCATCCAGTGAATGACATCAATTAACTCGGCATCGGATAGAGGTTCTACACTATCTTCCGCATCTATAGCTTTATCTGCATTTTCCTCTTTTATCTTTGATGCTTGATATTCACTAACTTCCTCTACAACTGACTGCAAGGTGCTTAATGTTGTTACCTTGCCACAGGGAAATTCTACTTTATAGGCAGTAGTAGTCTTAGATAGTGTGATGCTGTAATCCTTTAGTAAGTCTTCAGATAGTCCTTTGAATGTTAATCTTGGCATTTTTACCTTCAGGAGAGTGTGTGGTGTTTTTTCTCTCGTGAGAACAATATAGCCACGGTGACATCACCATGACCTCAGTTTCATTACTTAATTCAAAAAGACACATCGGAGGTGACATTACCGTGACACCACGGTGGCTATTTTTACAACGATTGCCTTATTCTCAATCAATATATTGGTGTTGACCCCAGGGTGACATCATGACCATCTCAAAAAACAACGAACGCATTCAAGTGACTCTAGACAAGGAAGTAATAGGATTTTTGGATGAACAAGCACAACTTGAATTTAGAACTAGGTCGGCACAAGCTGCATTTGTGATAATGAAATACTTAAAAGAACGCGGCTATCCGATAAACATTGACACTAGCTCTAAAGAATAAATAGTTGACCTGGGCAAGTCTTGAAACTACCCAATAAAAAAGCGCCAACAATTGACGCTGTGAAGAAAATATCAGATGTAGACTAACTTCCAATTACCTTGAGCAAGAAATCAAAATAAGCTTCTCTGTTTTTGTCTATAGATTTTTCATGAATTCCTTCAAAACAGTTAACAAGGCTAAGAAGGTTTTTATCACCAAGCCCGAAAGATATTTCCCTTATTAAAAAATCCTTCCGTGCCTCTAGCAATTCTCTTGGGTCTGGCTGCATATTTGCTTTAGTAAGTGGCATATAACTTGCCTGGTAGTGGTAGATGCAACATCGTTGTTACCCATAGAGCATTCCCACTAAGTAGTTAAAATGCATCACCGCGCAATATTTGTACACACGACCTCAGTATGTCGCTAAACTGCTGACAACACACTACATAGGATGAAACACAATGACAAACTTAGTAGCTTACAACAACGACGGGCTAGAAATTTACATCGACAATATTAGTGGTGAAGCATTCGCCTCTATTAGCAGCTATGCGAGAATGTCAGGTTTATCTCAACAGGCTATTAGCAAGAGAGTCAAAGCCCACAACTTCAAGGAGATGAAAACAGCTGAAATACAGACTAGGGGAGGGACACAAGCCCACAACTTGTTAACTGAAGATATCATTGCTGACTGGATAGTGAGAGACAATCCTGATGTTGCAGCACAGTTCCTTAAGCTCGGTATCCGCAAGTTTATGCATACTCTTGCAGGATATTCACAAGCACAGGAAAAGCCACCCACATCTCTCACCCTCATTAACACATCAAACCTTACTGCACTCACTACGAAAGAAAACAAGCTACAAGATGAGGTAAAGATGCTTGAAACACGTCTGGCATCAATACGTAACGAGCTACAAAGCATCAAAACTGAGAAAGTAGCAATTGCTAAAACATTCGCTGCAAGTCACCCTGACGTGGTGAAACACGCTATCAAGTGCAATGAGATATTAGAGGCTTATGGTGATGGTAATAAGTACTTCTCAAATCCACTGAAGAGGTAGGCATACACCCTTCCACAGAAGTGACACTTAAAGTGTCAAAAAAAGTGTCATTATTTATGACAGAAAAAGTGTCAGTTTTAAAAAGAGGTATCAATGGCACGAAAACCAAGAGAAAGCGATTTACGACCAGGTAAATATATACATTATTGGGGGCAAAATAGACAGATATTGAGAGTATATAAAAACTTCCTAATACTCTCAGATACTTACTCATTTACGGGTGAGATACAGGTCGATAAGGGCAATGAATTTTTGCTGTGTTTTGATGAAATCAAAAAAGATGTGTTTGGGAGGGAAATAAAATGATAGGCAAAAAATTTATTCACAATACCTATGTGTTTATAGTGAGAAGTATTCACTGTGGCAAGTCATCGTATTGGTGTGAAAATACTCTCACTCACGAGAGACGCTGGTTTTATACGGAAGAGATAGAAGAGAGAGTGATTGGTAAATTACCTCAGCACAAAGCGGTGAAAATTACTAGCACACTGTGAAGCGAAATTACAATATATAAGTAAAAATTACACCTTACTGTAAAAAGTAGGGTGTTTTCTTATGTGTGAGTGGATGATAAGTCTGTTTGAAGCAGATAAATTCAAAAACCTTGCTGTATATCAATACTGTGTTTTTACAAGATTAAAACAACTTATATGTCACTGAATAATAAAGTATAATTATCACGATACGGGCGATCGCCAACTTTTTACTTATATATCAATAACATATAAGTGTAAGTTATCGCAATTTTAGCGATCGCTGGAAATTTACTTATCAATCGACTTACTAAACCAACTATACCAATTACTCAACCGTTTTTACATCTCATAAAATGGTATTTTACACAACCGTGTAGGCTGAAAGTGTTATATAGTAAGGATAAACGGAGAGAGTGAGATTTGAACTCACGGAGACATTACTGCCTCACAGACTTTCCAGGTCTGCGCCTTAAACCACTCGGCCACCTCTCCAGGTGCCACAAGTTACGATTGTACTATAAAATCCTAGAAAATGCAAAGATAAAGAAAGATATTCTTAGATTGAATCTGAAAGTCCTAATTCCACAACGCAAATCCAGATGTCCCGTACATACACAATTAGAGTTCGCGATCGCGCCACCGGCGAAACATACACCCTACAAGTGCCAGAAGACCGCTACATCCTCCACACTGGCGAAAAACAAGGGGTTGAGCTACCCTTTTCCTGCCGCAACGGGGCTTGTACCGCTTGCGCTGTGAGGGTTTTGTCGGGAGAAATTTATCAACCAGAGGCGATCGGCTTGTCGCCAGATTTACGTAAGCAAGGTTATGCCCTGTTGTGTGTGAGTTATCCCCGTTCTGACTTGGAAGTAGAGACACAAGACGAAGATGAAGTCTACGAACTCCAGTTTGGACGCTATTTTGCTAGAGGGAAAATCAAAGCGGGTTTACCGTTAGATGAAGAATAAACGATTCCAAATTACCGAATTTTTGATGGTTGTGAGTCTTGGTTACTGGCTGCGAAAAATAGCTATTTTGGTTTGCTTATTGCTCTTGGTGAGTTGCCAAAGTAAAAACCAACTGCCAAATAATGAGGCTCAGGTAAAAGTAGCGCGGGTAGTTAGTGGGCAAAGTTTGGAAGTCTTAGGCATGGCCGAACAACCAAATTTGATTTCCCAAGTGCGCTTAGTTGGCATTGATGCACCAGATTTGCGACAGCGCCCTTGGGGAGAAGCAGCAAAAGAACAGTTAGAGAATCTAATTGGTGGTGCAGAAGAATTAGTAACCTTGGAGTTTGATTTAGAAGCTAAAGACAAAATCGGGCGAACTTTAGCTTATGTATGGAAAAATAAGGTGTTGTTGAATGAAGAATTAGTGAAACAAGGGAATGCAATGTTTGTAGGGCGATCGCCTAACCACAAATACGATCAGCGTTTAGAACGTGCCCAAGAATGGGCGAGACTCATGGGCCAAGGAATCTGGAACTCAGAAAAACCCATGCGCCTCACTCCCTCTGAGTTTCGCCGCCAAAATCTTTGAAGAATGGGGAATTGGGCATGGGAAGAATGAGGGGGACAAGGGGGACAAGGAGAATAAATTCTATTCCCAATCCCAATTCCCAATGCCCAATGCCCAATTCCCTATTCCCAATGCCCAATTCCCTATTCCCAATTCCCATAACAAATGACTAATCTACAAATTTTTTTAGATATTGCTACAGAAGCAGCCTTAGCTGCTGGTGCTATTTTGCAAGGTTACTTGGGTAAGTTAGAAGACGCAATTATTGAAAAAGGCCGCCCTGGTGATTTAGTCACGGCTGCTGATAAAGCCTCAGAAGAATTGATTTTAGAAATTTTGCGTCGCCACTTTCCCCAGCACTCTATCCTCGCTGAAGAATCAGGCAAATTAGGTAATCAAGAAAATCAATACCTCTGGGCAATAGATCCTTTAGATGGCACAACTAACTACGCCCATCAATACCCATTTTTTGCCGTTTCCATCGGGTTGTTAATTAATGGCGTTCCAGAAGTTGGTGTAATTTATGACCCATTCCATAATGAACTATTCCGTGCTGCTACTGGTTTGGGAGCAACGCGAAATCGTCATCCTATCAATGTTTCAACAACATCTGAACTGGGTAAAAGCCTACTAGTAACAGGATTTGCTTACGATCGCCGTGAAACCTCTGATAACAACTACGCAGAATTTAGTCACCTCACCCATCTTACGCAAGGGGTCAGACGTAGCGGTTCTGCATCGCTAGATTTAGCTTATGTTGCCTGTGGACGTGTCGATGGTTATTGGGAACGAGGGCTTTCGCCTTGGGATATTGCCGCCGGAATAATTTTGTTACAAGAAGCCGGGGGTAAAGTCACCGCCTACGATCGCACTCCTGTCAAAATTGAGTCAGGCAGAATTCTGGCCACAAATGGTTATATTCACGACTCCCTCAGTAACGAACTTTTACAGGTTCCGCCACGGGAGCAACGCGAAAAAGTGAGATCCTCGTGAAATAGGCTTTCTTAGGCAGGGGGAGCAGGGGGAGCAGGGGGAGCAGGGGGAGCAAAGAGGCAAATAAGCGTATTTTTTAAGACCGTTACAGATTGCTTATACACTTATTTCTTTCTCTTCCCCTGCCTCCCCTGCTTCCCCTGCCCCCTGCCTCCCCTGCCCCCTGCCTCCCCTACCTCCCCTGCCTCAAGAGCTTACCCATCTCACTGTTAGAGCATTGCTCCCTTCCGCCACTATCAGCCTGGGTATAGCAGGTGGGATGGGGGCTTTCCCTCAGAGTTTGGGTAAACTAAAAGCAATCGAACTGCTCCTTTGGTGCAAAAAGTCTATATGTCTTTTAAAATAGATCGTGGCTTATTTAAATATGATTTCATAGATCATCACGCAGTATTGGGCGTTCCAGTTGATGCGGATGTCAAAGAGATTCGGAAACGCTATCTCCAAATTGCCCGTCGCTTACACCCAGATAGTAGTTTTACTGAAAGTGATGAACAAAAACAACTAGGCAACGAATTATTATCAAAGCTGGTTAACCCAGCTTACGAAAAACTTGTTGGCGATCGCACGCGCACGGAATATATTCTAATTTTGTCGCAAATTGGCAAGCGCCTATTACAAGAGTCTACTTCTGTAACTCTCAACACCGACTTGGGTAAACAGTTAGCCCAGACACCTAATCTCGATCCATTCTATAGAAGTGCGATCGCTAAACTTGCTCAAACTCAATATGATTCTTTAGAGCAAGTACTGCAAGTCATTGCCCAAATTAGTGAGTTGAATTTAATCTATTTAATGCGGAGTGCAAGCAAACCATCCACAGCAACGTCACCTGCTCAACCCAAAGTCCAATCAGCTACACCCCAGTCTACACCACAAAATACACCCCCAGAACCAGCACCCGCGCCACCAAAAGAAGACTCAGTTGTAGAACAGTATTTTCGTCGCGCTCAATCTTTGATTGACAAAAACCAATTTGCCCAAGCCAAAGTAGAGTTACAGGATGCTCTGAAGTTAGAACCGAAAAATAGTCACTGTCATAGCTTAATTGCAATGGTGTATTTGAAGCAAAATCAGCTAAAAATGGCAAAAATCCACTTCGACAATGCTTTAAAATTAGACCCTAATGACGAAAGGGCATTGCAATGGAAACCTAAATTAGATAAAGCTTTAGGACAACAACCTAGCGATCATAAGGTGACTTCATCCACCAATAATGGAGATAAGCAACCAGATAAATCTGGTAGTGGTGGTTTGTTCGGTGGTTTGTTTGGTGGGAAGAAAAAATAATGGTGTATCAACCAGCAGCGGGAGCCAGGGATTTATTACCCTTGGATGTGGAGAAAAAACGCTGGATTGAAGAGCGATTACAGCAGGTGTTTCATCGTTGGGGATATCACAGGATTATCACCTCAACTTTAGAACGCATGGATACCCTGATGGCAGGGGAAGCAATTCAACGCCAGATGGTGATTCAACTACAAGGTGAAGATGATGAATTAGGGCTACGTCCAGAATTAACAGCATCCATTG
This sequence comes from Nostoc sp. KVJ3, assembly GCF_026127265.1. Taxonomy (GTDB): domain Bacteria; phylum Cyanobacteriota; class Cyanobacteriia; order Cyanobacteriales; family Nostocaceae; genus Nostoc. The sequence continues at coordinate 459,094 of NZ_WWFG01000002.1, read as the reverse complement.
CTCGTACCGTTGTCACTCGGATGGCAAATACAACTTATCCGCAACGATTGTACTACAACGCTAATGTGTTTCGCCGCACTTGGGAAAGTAGACATAATCGCCAGCAGGAGTTTTATCAAGCTGGGGTGGAGTTATTAGGTGCTAGCGGATTGCTGGCGAATGCGGAAGTACTGCTGTTAGTGGCAGATTGTTTAGCAGCACTGGGTTTGCAGCAATGGCACTTAATTTTAGGTGAAGCGGGAATTACGCGATCGCTCCTGAGTGCATTTCCTGCTAATTTACAGGATAAAGTTCGTAGTGCGATCGCTCATCTCGACCGCATTACTATAGATACTTTACCCCTGAGTGACAAACTCCGCGATCGCGCCATAATCATGCTCGATCTGCGTGGCCCCAGTGCAGACGTGTTACAAAAAGTTAGTAGCTTGGATCTAGATGAAGAACAGCAAGAGGCAGTAAATAACCTCAAATCCCTAGTAGAATTACTAGAATCAGAGAAAAAATTTCCCTTAATTCTCGACCTCAGTCTCATCCAAACCATAGATTACTACACTGGTATTGTCTTTGAAGTTGTCAATGATACCGAATCTCAAGCCAGGGTTTTAGGGCGTGGCGGTCGCTACGACCAGCTTTTGGGGCTATATCATCCTCAAGGAGAAAATATTCCCGGCATTGGTTTCGGACTCAATATCGAAGATTTATATCAACTTTTATTATCTACTCAGCAATTACCGCAAGAAACCCCGGCGAGTAACTGGTTAGTAGTACCAGAGACGCAGAGTGCTAATGCCCCTGCCTTTGCCTACGCGCAAAAACTGCGAGATTCCACTCATTTGGTGCGGGTAGAAATTGATTTAGGAGGAAGGGATGCAGACGCTATTCGCCAATACGCACGCGATCGCAGCATAGCCCAAATTGCCTGGATTAAAGCTGATAGTTCCCCAAAAATTGAATCATTGCGTTAGTAGGAATTGGGCATTGGGCATTGGGCATTGGGAATTGGGCATTGGGCATGGGTAAATAATCATAAATCGTTCTTCTCCCCCTGCTCCCTGCCCCCTGCCCCCTGCTCCCTACCCACTCCCCTGCTAGGCTAGAAATAGCCGATAAAGAAAAGAGGGAATCGAGAATATGCCACACACAATTGTTACAGAAGTCTGTGAAGGCGTAGCTGACTGCGTAGAAGCTTGTCCAGTAGCTTGTATTCATGATGGCCCAGGCAAAAATGCCAAGGGAACAGATTGGTACTGGATTGACTTTACCACTTGCATCGACTGTGGTATATGTCTCCAAGTTTGCCCAGTAGAAGGGGCCATTCTTGCAGAAGAACGACCGGAGTTGCAAAAAACCCCATAATAGTCCATAGTCAACAGTCAATAGTTATTTTTGACTTGACTGTTGCTTCTCACTAGTGGGGAGTGGGGAGGATGAGGGAGACAAGGGAGCAGGGGGAGAATTAACCAATTTCCCAATGCCCAATGCCCAATGCCCAATGCCCAATGACAAATGACAAATGCCCAATGACAAATGACAAATGACTATTTACTAGATGTTCAAAATGTCCATGCTGGATACATCAAAGATGTAGATATCCTGCAAGGTGTCAATTTCCGGGTTGCGCCAGGGGAATTAGTGACTGTGATTGGCCCCAACGGTGCTGGTAAGTCTACTTTGGCAAAAGCAATTTTTGGGCTTTTGATTCCCCACACGGGCACAATCACCTTCAAAGGTGAAAATATCGTGGGGCTAAAGTCCAATCAAATCGTCCAAAGAGGAATGTGCTACGTACCGCAAATCGCCAATGTTTTCCCTTCCCTTAGTGTTGAAGAGAACTTGGAGATGGGTGCTTTTGTGCTTAACGTTCCTCTGAAACCAATTAAAGATAAAATATTTACGATGTTCCCCAGATTAAGCGATCGCCGTCGTCAACGTGCTGGTACACTCTCTGGAGGAGAACGCCAGATGTTAGCGATGGGAAAAGCTTTGATGTTGGAACCTAGTTTGCTAATTTTGGATGAACCATCTGCTGCTTTATCACCAATCCTGGTGACACAGGTGTTTGAGCAGATTAAACAAATTAATCAGGCGGGAACTGCGATCGTATTAGTAGAACAAAATGCCCGTAAAGCTTTAGAGATGGCTAATCGTGGCTATGTACTGGAGTCGGGACGCGATGCTATCTCTGGCCTTGGTCAAGAACTGTTGAACGATCCAAAAGTGGGTGAGCTATATCTGGGAGCAGGTAAAAGACATTAACCTTCTTTAATCACTCTTCCATTCAACATAACACCACTTTAAATAAGAAAGCTTCATCAGGTGATAGCGATGCCGTACCCCTCCGGGGAAGCGAGCTACGCGTAGCGTCTCGTAGAGAAGACGGGCTGTGCCTAAACTATCTATAAACTAATACAAAAGCTATAACAATTCCTGCCACTGCCGCGACCGTCGTTTTCGATGCTCAAAGAATTCTCCCCAATAATCCTTGCGTTTCTAATCACATCTACAGCAAGTAAAAAGGTAAAACAGGACATTCATTCAGGAAAAATGATAAAAATGCAAATTAACCGGATTTGCCAGAATCTCAATTGAACAAGAAGGCGTACTGAACTTTCTATATATAAAGCTCACCATCATTTTTTGATATACTGCTGAGTCACAATAACTGCTGCAAAGCCGCTCTAGAGTCAACCTGGAGCGTTTTTTTCATGGTATAAAAACGCCTATGTTTACCCCAATCAAAATTGATTCAGTGCTTTTGGCAATTTGGCATCCAAAATTTTTCTGTTGCAGTTTTAATTGATATATCAGCAGGGGTTACTGGGACATTGAGAAACTTCTACAAGGGATCTATTCCCATCTCAAAAATCCCACCCAATGGCCAGTTGTTGACGCACACGCTCTGTAAATCACCTTAAACGGTGTTTGCAGTAAACAAGCAGAGCAAGCGTCATCGCTTCACCACAACTGGCTAGAAATCAAATAGAAAACACATAGTTACTGTAGGGAATCATCCCAACTTCCTTGACAAAGGGGACGTTGGGGGGATCTTCCTGGGAAGGATATCACTAAGTAGTTGGAAAAAATATTTATAGTCATTGCAAGCACAGCGTTGCAATCCCAGCCCCCGCGTTCGCGAAGCGTGTCCGAAGGACTTATGCTTCATTACGCTATCTCTACGACAAGATCCCCTACGGGGCACGCTTCATTCGCAATGACATTGTGTAATTAATTTTGTTTAACTACTTATTACTAAGGGTATAGAGCGATCGCTACAATTTATTTAACCTGTAGCTGTCTGAGTTTATTATTTGCCGATAGTAGTAACTCTTGAGCTTTTAAATAGGCTGTTGTGCCGTTTTGCACTTTTTCTAATTGATTAATAATACTCTGCAATTGGCTCAATACCCGATTGCGCTCCACATTATGAGCATCAGTAGGAATTGAAGCCAGTAACCTTTCGATTTCTCGTTGCGCTGCTTCCATTGCCTCTACTGCATCCGCCTCAGATTGCCGTCTTACCTTAACTTGACCTAAATTAGCCTCATAAATTGCTAATAACTTTTGGGCTTCGCTATAACCCGCCACGTCTTTTGAAGGAATCTCTTTGAGGCGCTCAATTGCTTCTATCCACAAATTTTCTATTTGTCGCCATTCAGTGACGGTGTGCGGCGGATTTTGTCCAGCTTTGGCAGCTTGCCAAGAAAATTGCCGTGCTGCGGTGATTAAGGCACTGATGCGATCGTTACCTGCTGCCAATCCCACAACTTCCTGAAACTCACGCTTATAATTATCTAGTTGATTTTGGACAGTTTTTCCTGCCAGAGTTTGACCAGGAATCTGCTCAAATTTATCCAGCGCCGTTTGCCAAGCAGCTATTGCAGTCTGTTTATCAGTTGCTGTTGTAGCCCGTTCATATTGCTGTTTCGCATTTAAGAAACTCTGCATATTATCAGTAAGTAAGGACTGAGCATTCTTTTCCTGAAAAACTTTAGCTTCTAGCTGTCCGACTTGACTCCGAAATGCATTAAAATCGTAGATGCTAAAGCGCGAATCATACCACCAATATCTGTACTCAGACCAATCGTTAATAAAGGAACTTGGTAACTTATCTAGATGTTGTTGTGCTTCTTGTAACTTCTGTTCTCCCAAAGCCAAATCTGCTGGACTGGTAGCTTTTTCAATCAATTGTTCAGCTTGCTCAACTGATACCAATGCCTGTCGATAGTGATTATCCATGCTGATGTAGCTGGGTAGCAACAAAAAAGGCGCGTGAAGCATCACTGGACGGCGAATTACTGGATAAGGCTGGTTTGCCACCCAAATTACACCAACGGGTATACTGATAAGTATTGTTATCCAAACAAGTCTACTACCTATACCCCACTTGGCTTTGCGATGTTGTTGCTGAGGAGATATTTTGGCCTGCCTCTCTAACTCCATTTCATGCTCTAATTTAGCTAGGTTTTTGGGGGTTAATGGTGTTATGGATTGTTGGCTGATGGCAGACGGATGTATCCCAGAGCTATTTGGAGAATTTTTTCGCAAAAAATTCCAGTTTATTTTGTTTAAAAAAGCCATAAATATAGTCAGTACTGTGTTAAGTATTCCCAAAAAAACACAGAATATATAGTACTATTATTTGATTTTTGAAATATATATACGTAGGTTGCGTTAGAGTAGTGTAACGCAGTATCCAAAGCTTATGGTGCGTTACAATGTTCTGTCTAAGAGATTGAATGAACAAGTATTTCACTGTGATTTTAGGCACTTTTAGATCCCCCCTAACCCCCCTTTTTAAGGGGGGAACCGAAGTCAAAGTCCCCCTTTTTAAGGGAGATTTAGGGAGATATAAAACTTTTGATACCGACAAGAGGACTTTTCAAACATCCTCTAACCTCCACTTTATCCATTTTTTACCCAAGGCTTAATCTGATGCTGAAAGCTTCATAGTACGGTAGTTTTACTTTTTTATTTTCACTGACAATCAGTGATATGGAAAAAGTTTTTGCCAAAAAGCTAGGGTTTTGCCGATACAAGAGAACCAAGTTCTTAATTTTGGATAAAGTCGAGCTAACAAACTCTACAGATACTTATATTTTTTCAAAAATCAAATATGATTCTTATATACAATCACTAAATAAATTAAAGTTTCAGGTTAAATAACTCTTAAAACGTGTAAAAGAGTACTCTTGCATCTTCCTTGAATCTGATATTTTCCTGATAACAGCTTTATTGCGATCAGCTAGATTAATGAGTCGAATTAATGGATTTTGCGGACGACGTGATTTTTTAAAATTTGCTAGTGTGGTAAGTATTGCAGCTACTGCTTTTGGTGATAGCTGTTTGAATACAAAGCAAACTGCTATTGCTGATATTCACGCAGTTAACCCTAATCCAGTTAGTCCTAATGAAGCTATTAAACGCTTACTGGATGGTAATCAAAGATTTATCAATCAAAAACCTAAATATCCCGATCAATCATTAGAACATCTGCGATTAGTTGCTAAAGCTCAATATCCCTTTGCCGCGATATTAGGTTGTGCAGATTCCAGAGTCCCTGCGGAAATCGTTTTCGATCAAGGACTTGGAGATTTATTTGTCGTGCGAGTTGCTGGGAATGTGGTCAGTGACACCGTTATAGGTAGTTTGGAATACTCGACAACAGTATTAGGTTCGCAGTTGATTGTGGTTTTAGGTCATAGAAGATGCGGTGCAGTTGCAGAAGCAATCAAAAACGAACCACTTCCTGGCAGAATTGGTTTGATTATTGAGGGTATTAAACCATCTATAGAAAGGGTAAAGTTTAGAACGAGTGATAATATGCAAGATATAGTTATAGCTAATATTGAATATCAGAGAGAAAAATTGCCGGAAAGCTCAACAATTTTAGCCAAATTACTGCATGAAGGCAAACTAAAAATTGTTGGTGCTTGTTACGATATTGATACTGGTAAAGTCAACATTATTACTTGAACACACAACCCTTTTTAGGCAATCCTATTTGTAAAATATTTTTTATTGATAATTTTGAAAATTAATCAAATTTGTTGTTCAACTCAGAGTTTAAATTCTATGGCTTTGTGAGAGGATGCGATCGCACCTTTTCTCTCCCCTCCATCCTCCGCGTCGCACCTTTTCGCTACAAGTAGGGGAACCCGCCCAACGCCCTGGCTTCTCTGCGATTGCGGTTCGTTTCTCCTTTCTCTAACGGCTTCCAAATATCATATCCCTCTCCTAAGAAACAAGGCAGGAGGCAGAAGGCAGAAGGGAAGAGGATTTGACTTGTTTCTTCCATCCATAACGGAAGCGAGCGCGTCCGTAAACAGCTTCTGTCACTTTCCGGGTATTCTGAATAAAAGAATAAAACCCTTAAAGGTAAGTAGGGTAATGGATGTAGAATTACAAATCTTGAAACATTTGGTAAGAGATGCTCACCCAACAGTTGCCACCATAGATAAATACTGCTACTGCTCATAACCTCCAAAAAAAGGCTCTAGCTTTAGGTTTTGAGCTTATTCCTCAGCCCGAAGCAAGTGCGGTTTCTTCGGAGAGGGATAATTTCGCCATCTCGACAAAAAGCAAACTGATAAGTCAGTGCTTATGAGTAGCTTGCTGCACTTCGATATCCTCAGTGATGACCGTAAGCATTGGTCTACCACCGATTTCAAAGTCCCAATCAGTCCAATCACTTACCAACGGCTAAAACTAGACCTTCATGGGCTAGTACAGCTTGAGGGAAAGCAGATTTAACATCTACTTGAACTTTGTCAAGAAAATCATCATGGTCATCTGGGTGATGATGAGAAATCGCTAGCCGTTGCACACCAGCATTCAAAGCTGCATTCACCGCAGCTTGCCAGAGTAAATCAGCAGAATCATGGTTGTGAGAGGTAGGGGGAGTGTAAGTGGCATTGGCAATCAGCAAATCAACGCCTTTAATAAACTCTAAAATCCGCTCTCGTTCCACTTGGTCGGCATTTTGGTGTAAATCCGTGACGTAGGCAACACTATAATCGTGCCAACTAACTCGGTAGCCAACTGAGCGCTGAGTTTGATTGATTAATGCGATCGCAATGGTGACATCATCTAGCTTTACATCACTGTCTGTAGTCAGATTGTAAAACTGCAATTCCGACTGCATTACCTGTAAAGGGTAAGGAAAGTGGGGCTGGAGCATCTGATCGTATAAACATTGTTTGATTGAGGCTCCATTTGAGGCGGCTGTGCCGTAAATATGAAAGCAGTTTTCCCCAATAAATGCGGGAGCAAAAAAGGGAAACCCTTGAATCCGATTTGATTGACAGTTGGTAAAAAATAAATGGGCTTGTATTGGCTGTTGTAGTTCTTGCCAAGTTTTACCCAGTATGCGTAAGCCAGTACCGCCATCAAAAATCAAGCGTTTCCCACCTACATATATTTCTACACAAGCGGTATTACCACCATAGCGGTTGGTGCTGGTGTCTGGGGTGGGGATCAAACCCCGTACACCCCAAAATTGAACGATAAATTCATCTGCTGGGCTACTTGGCAGGGTAGCAGACTTTTCAGGTACGTAGCTCTGGGAATCCGACAACTCAAAATTTGACATTTTCTTTGAAATTAGACCTTAACGAGCAGGTCATCGTAGCGCCGAACTTCCAACAGCCTGTTTTTTTCGTCCACAATGACTACCGTAGGAGAGTAATTTTTTAACTCTTCTGGAGTGAACTGCCCGTAAGTCATTATAATCAAGCGATCGCCAATAATGCCTAGACGTGCCGCACCCCCATTTAACTCAATTACTCCTGAATGGGCTGGAGCCGGGATCGCATAAGTAATAAAGCGCTGACCGTTGGCACTATTAACTACTTGCACTTGCTCATAGGGTAAGATACCAGCTTTTTCTAAAAGGATTTCATCTATGCTGATACTACCCACGTAGTTGATATTCGCCCCCGTGAGGGTGCAATTATGAATTTTTGCCAAAAGGAGAGTACGCTGCATTTTGCTTTCAGGTTGGTGGCAGTTTTTGCGATCCGTTACAAGTAGAGACGCGATTTATCGCGTCTCTACAGAAGTGAGGAGTTAGGAATAAAAATTCATAACTCTTAACTCCTAACTTTTCTATTATCCTCTATAAGCTTTGACGGATTTTTCAACTAAAGCTGCAACCTTGTCTACATCTTGCCAACCAAGAATATCTGTCACCTTTTTTTCCAAATTTTTATAACTACGGAAAAATTCGGCAATTTCCTCTAAACGGTGTGGTGCTAAGTCATTCAGCGATTTTACCTGAGTGTAGCGCGGATCTTTGTCAGGAACACAAAGGATTTTTTCGTCGCGATCGCCACCGTCAATCATCTCCAAGAAGCCAATTGGTCGTGCAGCAATAATACACCCTGGAAAGGTTGGCTCATCAATTATGACCATACCATCTAGGGGATCGCCATCTTCAGCTAAAGTATTGGGTACAAAGCCGTAGTCATAAGGATATTTTACCGAGGAATAAAGTACTCGGTCTAGAGCAAAAGCTTCTAGTCCTTTGTCATATTCGTATTTATTTTTACTTCCGCCAGTAATTTCAATCAGAACGTTGATTAGACCGGGTTTCGGTTGAGCAGGAATACGAGATAAATCCACAAAAAAGTCCTCTGATAACAAACAGTGAATCATGGGGGCACTTAATTAGCTTCGCTCCCCGTGTAGAATTTTAGGGCAATATGGATCTCTTCCCAAGGTATTTGTTTTAGGGAATGGGGAATGGGGAATGGAAAAAGCGTTGCGAAATAACTTCGCAACGCTTTTTCCAAGAGGGTATTATTTTCCCCTTCCCTTGATTGCTGTTGGAGGGATTTTTTTCCCTAGTAGTCTATCAAGCTAGTAATGAAAAGTTTGTAGTAAGCACTTTAGCGCTTAGAAAATAAGGACTGAAGTCCTAACTACAAACTTTCTTAACCAGAAATTGTCTCACAATCAGCTTGATGCTTTTTTGTAGCTCTACTGCTGGTGAAATTCTACTGATAAACTTTATTAATCTTTACTTACTTTGATGTTTTGAATCAGAGGTTGCTGGTTGTTTTGAACATTATTTGAAGAATAGTGAGCAATGACAAATACGGGTAGGGTAAGAGTCAATAGAGCGATCGCAGTTCCCACAATGTCTGCCAAACGTTGGGAATATGTGTCGGTAGAATTGGCAGACTGGCTATTTGAATTCATACAAAATTGAAGTTCTTCGTAAGACTGTGTAGGTCTACTCTCTGATGAGAGTCTTAATACTATGTTAGCTATTTTTAAACTGTAAAATGTGTAGCATCTTACAATCTAAACCAGTTCTACAACTGTCATAATAGCGTTTTTATACATGGATTTCTTAATACAAAGTTACAAGTAAACAAATCATGTTTTATTTGGTGATTAATATTTTCAGATGTTTCCCTGTATAGTGTAAAGGTGCGCATACGCAAAGCCAACTTTGACAGCATCATAAACTACATTTTTTCGCTGCTTAAAGATTAATTAGCAAAACATATTTATCCGATACTTCATGATTATAACATCCTATAAAGCCTTTGATAAGGTCATTTTACTGGAATTGCTAATTTGTGATACAGGACACAAAACCGCAAAAACACTGATAAATATTCAGTGCTTTTAATTGTTATCCGGTAGTTATACACACAAACGTTTGACACAAAAGAAGAAAAGGTAGGAATGTTTTTATAACCAATTATAACTACCGAATAAATACAGATACATTAACTGTGTTAGGCAGCATAGATTCAGTAGTAACACTAAATAAATATTTAAGAATTTGAATCTTCAAATTTATGTAATATCACTGCATTTTTGTCAATCTATATATAGGTAGAGTAAAGAATATTTTAGAAGGTGGTGTATCAGCTAAAAAAACCGCCACTAAATATAATAGGGCGGTCTGGTTAAGCAATCGGAGGGTAATTACAGATTACTCTGTTAATAATTGAAATTGCTGTAACGAAGTTTGCACTAAATTGGGCATTGGGCATTGAAAAGAGGCAGAGGGGCGGGGGGCTGGGGGAGAATGAAAAATTAACTCTTTCCCCTCTGCTCCCTGCTCCCTGCTCCCTTGTCTCCCCATCCCCCCACTCCCTACTCCCTTCCGTAAATACTAATTGGTTCTTTGATAAATCGGGTGTAAAGATGCTTAAAGGTAGACTTAATTACGCGGGGCATACCAAAATCAATAGGCATCAACTTGTCTGGTAGCCGCCAATCTTCTATTTTTAATAAGTCGGGATTTAAATGTGGAAACTCGATAGCAGCAAGCTCTGGACAAACTCCTAGCCTTTGGGAAGCTGCAACTGTGGGTACTTGTTCAGGAGAAACATTGAGGATTTCTACCATTGCCCGATCTAAAGCAAATATATCTGATGCAGCTGCTAAAATACCGAGTTGGCGAGGTTCGCCATTACTAGGGCCATTTCCTTCATGACCGATGATGCCATCTAATATGGTTAAGTTAGGGTTAATTGCCCTAGCAGTTTCTACTAACATTTCACCAAATCTATTGGCATCTTTTCCGGCTTCCATGTGCCACCAAGCTTTCATTTTACCGGGAACGCAACCAAACAAGTTTTTTACGCCCAGTGTTAATGTCAATTGCATGTGTGATTTCACTTTGGGTAGGTTAATCACTACGTCTGCTTCCATTGCTTCTTTAGATAGTCGCAGATGGTTAAAATTATCACTGACGGTTTGGTAACGTTGACCGTGAAAATCGATGATGGGAAGATTGAGTTCTTCTAAAATAGGCAGATAGCCGTTTGCGATTGCTACGCCCTTGGCACTGCCAAAAGCAGGGCTATCACCCAAAAATGGCTTACCGCCAACTTCAATTACCATTTGGGCAACTTCGTAAACTAGTTCGGCACGGGTGATACACTCTTTACCAGGACGCGATCCTGTAAGTAGATTGGGTTTGAGTAAAACGCGATCGCCTTTTTTCACAAATGCTGCTATTCCTCCAAAAGGTTCCAGGAGAATGACTAAGGATTCTCGTAAAGCCTCTCGTTCGTAAGATGTAGCCCGAATGAGACTAACAGATGGGTTTTGAGTCTGCATAGATGGATTGGGGAATGGGGAGTGGAGAGTGGGGAGGATGAGGGAGACAAGGGAGCAGGGGGAGCAGGGGAAGCAGGGGAAGCAGGGGAAGATGAGGGAGAAGAATTAACCAATTTCCCATTCCCAATGCCCAATGCCCAATGCCCAATTCCCCATAATCTATTATTATTCTGTTTTTAGCGGTAAGATACCACTCATTTGTTCTAGATTTAACACTGTAGCTAAGTCTATTTCACTCATCAACCCGCGTTCTAGGACAATCTGCCGCAGAGATTTACCAGTTTCTAAAGATTCTTTAGCGACAGCAGCAGCATTTAAATAACCAATGTGGGTATTGAGTGCGGTTACTAAAGCTAAACTACCTTCGGCATAAGCTAAACAACGTTCTTGGTTAGCTGTAATTCCCTTGATACATCGTTCGGTGAGTGCGGCGATGGTATTACCGAGAATTTCGATACTGTGAATCAAGTTATAGGCAATCAGTGGCATCATCACATTTAATTCTAATTGTCCGGCTTGTGCGGCTAATGCGATCGCACTGTCGTAACCCATCACCTGAAAACACACCATTGATGTCATCTCTGCCATCACGGGGTTATATTTCCCTGGCATAATTGAGGAACCGGGTTGCACTGGGGGGAGTTGAATTTCTTTTAAACCAGTTTTTGGCCCCGAATCCATTAACCGCAAATCGTGAGATATTTTGACTAAATCCTGCGCTAAGTTGCGTAAAGCGCCGGAAACATTCACAAATGGGGCCATACTCTGCATAGCTGCCATGAGATGGGGCGCAGGTTCTAAAGGTGTATCAATCAATTCTGAAAGAACTTCTACCACACGCGCGCGATATAAAGGATGAGTATTTAATCCCGTTCCGGCTGCACTACCTCCCAAACCCAGCACCATCAAATCACCAGAGGCGGTGTAAATCCGGTTTTGGTGTTCTGCAAGAATGTGCGCCCAAGCCCGAAAGTTTTCACCCAAACGCACGGGTACAGCATCTTGCAAGTGGGTTCTGCCAGATTTGACGATATCTTGAAATTCTACAGCTTTATTTTCTAAGGATGCGATCGCACTATCTATTGCTGGGTGCAATGTCTTGGATAATGCCAATAATCCACCAATCCTAATTGCAGTCGGAATCACATCATTGGTAGACTGTCCATAATTAACGTGATCGTTAGGACTAACACGTTTGTAATTACCCTTTTCTTCACCAAGAATTTCTAAGGCGCGATTTGCCAGAACTTCATTGACATTCATGTGATGAGATGTTCCAGCACCCGCCTGATAAACATCCACCACAAACTGATCCCGGAACTTCCCAGCCAGAATTTCATCAGTTGCTTGCACAATCGCCTGACTAATATCTTGGGGAATGCAATTCAGTTCTCCATTCACAATTGCTGTAGCTTTTTTAATTATCAATCCAGCATCTACGTAAGTATCTAAAGGCTTAATTCCGCTAATGGGGAAGTTTTCAATTGCCCGTAGGGTTTGGATGCCGTAATAAACGCTACTGGCAATTTGGCGATCGCCCATCGAATCGCGTTCGATGCGGAATTGGTTGTCTGTGTGTTCAGTCATAGTATTGTTTTAAGAGAGCTACAGAAAACAGATTTTCCCACGCAGCCACACTCAGATACACTAATCTGCATAGATTTTGCATATTTGCTTGGCTACTTGTTGTTTTAGACTCGTTAATTTTAAAGTTTGATTTTTGAATTCCCTATGACTCTACCCAACTGGATTACCTTCTCTCGCCTATTGGGGATACCATTTCTGCTTTACGGTTTATATAATCCCACACCTGAAGCTCAGTGGATATGTTTGGCGATTTTTCTTATTGCTGCATTGACTGATTGGTTAGACGGCTATTTAGCGCGGAAACTCAACCAAATTAGTGAATTGGGTAAGTTTCTCGATCCCTTAGTGGATAAACTTCTGGTACTTGCGCCATTGCTAGTTTTTATTGAACTAGGAAAAATCCCAGCTTGGGGAGTGTTTTTGATTTTAGCGCGAGAATTAGCGATCGCTGGTTGGCGAGTAAATCAAACGACCATTACCGGAGCAAATATTTGGGGTAAACTCAAAACTGTTAGTCAAATAATAGCGATCGCACTTTTGATTGCGCCTCTGGCTGAAGTGTGGCAAACTCCCTCTCTGATTGCCTTTTGGGTTTCTGTCGCCCTGACTTTAATCTCTGGAGGTATTTATCTTTTGCCGCAAAAAGCTAGCACTGCTGAGGAATGAAACCACAATATAGTATTGTAATTCAGTGGTCGATGGAAGATAAAAAGTATATTGTCAGCCTACCTGAGTTTGGCCCTTATGCACACACTCATGGAAATACCTACACGGATGCTCTTAATAATGGTGAGGAAGTGCTGGAACTTTTGATTGAGGATTACCAAGCACAAGGAAAACCACTACCAGAGCCTTTGACTGCAAACGTTTCCTTTCAGTTTGTGCGATCCTCACCCTAATTATAGGAACACTCGGTAATTTAAAAAATGATTTCAATAAAATTTGATCGGAGTTCTGAGGTATAGTCTTTATTCTTAACCCCTTGTACAGACGCGATGAATCGCGTCTTTCCTCACCCCTAACTTTTTTCATGCCATCCAAAATCTTACCACCGCCCCTAAAACCTGGAGACTTACTACGAGTCATTGCCCCTAGTGGTGCTTTGCGAGAATTTGAGGTATTTGAACAGAGTCTAGAAATTTGGCGATCGCGTGGTTATCGATTAGAAATCAGTCCACAGATAGATGACAAATGGGGTTATCTAGCTGGAACAGATGAAATCCGCCGTCAGCAATTAGCAGCAGCATGGCAAGATCCTAATTGTCGTGGTATTCTTTGTGCCAGAGGCGGTTTTGGTAGCACCCGCATTTTAGAAGATTGGAATTGGCAACAAAACTCAGCCCTTCCCAAGTGGCTTATAGGCTTTTCTGATATCACAGCTTTATTGTGGAGTCTTTATATAGCAGGAATTTCCGGCGTTCATGCTCCCGTGCTAGTGACTTTAGCACATGAGCCAGATTGGTCAATTGAGCGATTATTCGATTCGGTAGAAGGTCGTCCTCTCGCGCCTCTCAAAGGTTGCGGTTGGGGTGGCGGCGTAGTAACTGGTACTTTATTACCAGGTAATCTCACGGTGGCTACTAACCTTTTAGCTACACCAATATTGCCACATTTAGATGGTGTAATTCTGGCGTTGGAGGATGTCACGGAAGCACCCTATCGCATCGATAGAATGCTGACACAATGGCGTTTGAGTGGTGCTTTGTCTCAAGTCTGCGGTATTGCTTTAGGCGGTTTTACTCGCTGTGAAGCGCCGCCAAATGTGCCTAGCTTTAGTGTAGAAGAAGTATTGCGCGATCGCTTAGGTGATTTGGGTATTCCGATTGTCTCTGATTTACCTTTTGGCCATGATAGTCCCAATGCAGCTTTACCAGTGGGTGTAGAGGTAACTTTAGATGGGGATGCGGGAATATTAGCGATCGGGCATCCCCATTAAGTTAAAATTAGATTTACTTTTGATTAAACATTCATAATCCACTCACAGAATAATGTTTTAAATGCTCTGGTAAATTCCAATTAATTTTGGGATCTGGCTGATGTTTTACTGGTTCAACATTTCCACGCCAAGCAGCCCCCATAATTTGCATAGTTTGGTAAATGATTGTATTCCAACCCTTTTGCTTTAAGTAATCTAAACCTTGTGCTACATCAGGGGAAGTTAAATCATGAAACAAAATTAAAGCATCGTCCTCTGCCAATGGTTCACAAACAATCGTATCATTGAGTGGCGCTGGTGATTCATGATCGCCATCAATGAAAATTAATGACCACTTGCATTGTAATTGTTTAGCTAACTCTTCTACCTTTTGTGGACTATAACCAGCTACTAAATTAACTGAGTCGAGAACATTAGCCAGTCGTAAAGAATGACTTATACTTTCATAAACATCTTCTCTGGCTAAAAAAGGATCAATTACATCTAATTCCACGCCGCCTAATGCCAGATGACAAGCAGACCAACCCCGCAAACAACCGATTTCTAAAGCTTTTTTCCCGGCAAATTTGAGGGCTGTATTATATAAAATATGTGCTTCATCTCGATTGAGAAACCCTATAAAAGGCTCATCTCTATCCACATACCATTTATGGGGAATATCTCGACGCAAATAAGACCAATAACAGTTATTAATGTCTCCAATAATCATATTGGGGAAAGATGAATCAGGATAAACTATTTCAAATTCAGGTGAAATATAGTCCCAACTAGACAAAGAGATATTTGAAACAACTTCATTAGTTTTTGCCATTATTTATTTCTCTCCAAAGATTATTGATTATGTACTATTTTTGCTAACTTTACCAATTAAATTACGTATTTTAGTATTAACAATAACATTACTATAGGAATCCAGTTTGATTTGAAGAAAATATACGTAGGATGTGTTAGCGACAGCGTAACGCATCAAACCCGTGATAATAGTGCGTTATGAACTCCGTTATAACACACTCTACAATACCTAATTTAGTTCAAAAATCAAATAGTAATCCTATATGGTTCAATAGTTAATACTGAGATCAACTCGAATATCCAACCAAAGGTAATCGCCTCTAGTGTGGCTCTGAAACAATTAGAGACATTACTCCCTAGACTACTAGAGAAGGCAAAGCAACACTAGCCTCTTTGAAACGTAGGGAGGTTGGAAAGAGGTTTTTGTGGAATCGCTAAATTGGTATTGTAGGTTTGGGTGAAAATAAATGCGATGCCATTATATATAAAATCCAAAATAGCTTATAATACCCAAGTCATCCTCCTTATGAGAAACTTTTGAGTTATTAATTATATGCCAAAACAATATGTACCTAACGCCTTTTTAAAAGTTGAAGATTCACAGTTATATGCCATTTTTGCTTGGAGTCAGCGAACAGCAGAAATTATTCAATCAAAATCATGGTTGACAATACTGGAAATATTTATTCACGAACATTCATTAGAAAATGCTTACAAAATATTTCAAAAAATTAAATTAGAACCTATAGCAGAGAAAGTAATTCAGGAGATAAAAAAATACGAGCAGCTTCTTCAAAACGCCTTAGTTTTTTTAGCAGATGGCAGCCTCACAATTTTTGGTAAAGGCTTTCGGAGTTTTATCGAAAAGGAAATGCAATATGAACTTGGTTCATTAAGTAGAGAAACTTACCAAGTGTTGCCACAATTATTTTCCCAATATCAGTTAAAAGATGACCTAGAATCTATTGAAAATATAGAAGACTTTCGGAAATTAGTAGAACATCTAGAAAATCTTGGTTTACTATCCCCGGCTACAGGTTCGATAGATTGGGGTGATTTGAAAAAAACAGTTCCCATTTGCCAAGCATTTGGATTGACAAGAGGAACACCCGTCGATAGATATTATCTCAGCAAATTTCTTAAAGAAATTCAACCCCAAATCGGTGGCAATATCTTAGAAATAGGAGGAACACCAAAAGATAAAGATTTTTATCAAATTAATCAAGGCGCATCATATCAGATTCTCAACTTAGAACCAGGCCCAGGAGTAGATATAGTTGGGGATGCTCACGATGTATCCGTTATCAAACCAGAATCTTTTGATTCAGTAATAATTTTTAACGTTTTAGAACATTGTTATGCCCCCTGGATAGTGGTAGAAAACATCTATACTTGGCTAAAACCTGGTGGAAAATGTTTTGCAATGGTACCAAGTGCCATTAGAATTCATGCGACTCCTGTTGATTATTGGCGGCCTTTACCTGATGCTTTCGTCTGGATGTATAAAAATTTCTCGCAACATAAGTTGTATGTCTATGGCAACCCCACCACTGTAATAGCTAGTTATCATGGAATCGCTGTAGAAGAATTGACATCTGAAGAACTAGACGCTTATCATCCAGATTATCCCGTCGCAACTTGTATTGTGGCTGAAAAGTAAATCTAAATGTGTGAGGAAAAATTAAATAATTTATGAAAATTGCTCTTGTTGCTTGGGGTTATATCCCTGAACCTCCCCTATCACATTCTGTCTTAACTGTGATAAACGAGTCCAAAAATTTTTTAGAGAAAATTGGGCATCAAGTCGATATCTTAAATGAGAAAGATGTTAACGAAGTCATAGAATATATTAATAATAATAATTATGACTTTGTGCATTTACATGCCTACAGTTTTGTGAGCGAATTTAATCGAAGGCTCAAACAAAAGTATTGTTTCACCTGCCATGATGGTTATCTGTTTAAAACAGATAAATGGAACGAAGAATTTCGAGAAGCATACCAACATTATTTTAATGCACCTGGGATAATTGCCCTGTCTCATTTAACCAAAGATTTTTTCTTGAAATCAGGATATTCTGGATATATATCAGTGCAAGTCAACGGTATTGACACTCAGAAAGTAAATTTTCAAGCTCAAGGAAATAATAAAGCTATTTGTTTAGGTTGGATTCAACCAAGAAAACAGCAGAAATTACTGGCGAAAATAGTAGATAGTAAAATTGCAATAGATTTTGTTGGGCCTTTAGATGATCCTGATTTTATTGAAGGAACAACAACAAAACATTTAGGTGTATGGAGTTTAGAGCAAGTTTATTCTCGTCTTACAAATTATAGCTGTTTAGTTTTAATTAGTGAAGGGGAAGTTGCACCACTCGTAGTATTAGAAGCAATGGCAGCAGGTTTATGTATTGTTGTTTCTGAATCTGCTAGTGCCAATTTACATCACAAAGAATTCATTAGAATTTTGCCAGATAATATATTAAGTGACACCACACCAGAAGCTAAACAAATTGTTACTGATACAATTAGTGAGATGATTGAGAAAAACCAATATTATCGTCAAAATATTCTAGAATACGTCAGAGAAAACTTTGATCTTAGTCTTATAGTTTATAATTATAATGATATCATGCATGAATTCATAAAATTACACAGTTAAGAAACTTAAGAATTAAGTTTAGTATTCTCCTCCTAACTAATCTAAAAATCATCTTTGATTATTTAGATTTTTGTATGAATAATCCGATGATAATTTAACAATGGAAACTGTAGTTTTTGATTTTAATTACGAAGTATCAATTATCCTCTGTACTTACAATAGAGCAAAATATTTAAACAACTGTATTGATAGTGTTATCTCTCAAAGTTTTAAAAATTGGGAACTGATTATAGTTGATGATGGGAGTCAAGATAATACTTTTGAAGTTGTTAATCCTTATATTCAAGAATTTCAAAATATCCGGTATTTGAAACATCAAAATAGAAAGCTATGGTATGCTAAAAATTCTGGTATTCAGGCATCTTTTGGTAAGTATATAACATTCTTGGATAGTGATGATGCGTACAAAGTAAATCACCTGGATGCGCGAATCGAATATATGAAAGCTAATCCAGAAATTGATTTAATTGAAGGTGGATTCGCAACAGAAGAAGAGGTTTTGGTTGCAGATTATTTTCAACCAGGTAAAACAATTAATCTCCGAGAATGTGTTTTAGGCCCGACATTTTTTGGTAAGAGACAGGTATTTTTTGATGTGAAGGGATTTAACAATATTGCTTATGGAGAAGATACAGATTTTTGGTATCGGGCAGAAAAAATATTCAGAACTAAAAAGATCAGCGAACCGGAAACTTATATTTATACAAGAGCAGAAAATAGTATTACCAAAAGTGTTTTAGAGAATATTTCTTAATTTGATTAACTAACTGGTATGAAGAATATCCTTTTTCTATCCCAAATAAGCCATTATTCTCGCCGGGTTATTGCTTCTGTTTGGAAAATGTTACTTCTAGGGATTGTCCTAAGTTCGTGTTTAATATTTTTATCTGGTTGTCAGGGAATAGTACAGAAAGGCGACGGAGTAATTCATTTAACTTTATGGCAAGCAATCAATCCCCCTACTAATCGGGATGTGTTTGAAAAACTGGTAGACAAATTTAATCAGACTCATCCTGATATCCAGGTAGAATCTGTCTTTTTGGCTCAACCCCAATTGCCAAAAATATTAACAGCAGTTGTGGGTAATGCGTCTCCAGATATCCTGGCCTTCTACCCGCAAATTACAGGTCAGTTGGCAGATTTAAGAGCAATTATACCTTTAGAAGATTGGCTAGAAAAATTGCCATTAAAGTCAGAAATTAGACCTAACCTTCTTGAAGAATTGCAATTAGATGGTCATCTTTGGTCAGCCCCGTTATATACAAGTAATATAGGCATTTTTTACAGACCTAAGCTTTTTGAAGCTGCGGGAATTACGCAAATGCCCAAAACTTGGGAAGAATTGAGGCAAGTTGCCAAAAAGTTAACCATAGACCGCAATGGCGACAATCGACCAGAACAGTATGGAATTATACTGCCTTTAGGGAAGAGTGAATGGACTGTTTTTAGCTGGTTCCCTTTTTTATTGAGCGCTGGGGGAGAAGTACTGACAAATAACCGACCGAATTTAACAAATCCTGGAGCGCTGAAAGCCTTACAATTCTGGCAAGAGCTATTAAAAGATGGTTCAGCAATGCTTTCTTCTCCAGAACGAGGTTATGAAGAGGATGCTTTTATAGCGGGTCGCGTTGCTATGCAAATTACAGGCCCTTGGACTTATATCACTAAATCTAAAGTTGATTACGACGCATTTCCCATACCTGCAAGTATTACTCAAGCGACGGTAACAGGTGGTGGAAATCTCTATGTGATGAAGACTACAGCAGCAAGAGAAGAAGCCGCACTCAAGTTTTTAGAATATGTTTTGAGTGAAGAATTCCAAAAAGAATGGAGTATCGGAACTGGTTTTTTACCAATTAATCTTAAAGCTGCTGAAAGTGAAGCTTATCAGGAATTTATGAAGCAAAAACCTTGGTTAAAAGTGTTTATGGAACAAGTTCCCCTAGCTGGCGCTCGACCGATTATTTCTGGATATAGCCGTCTTTCTGACAGTCTTGGTCGAGCTATTGAGGCTACATTACTGGGTGAGTCTCCCGAAAAAGCTCTCAAGACAGCACAAGAGCGTTTAGAAAGCATTTGGGAATAAAAATTTTGTCAGAGAAGCGTCGATTTGTTAACTGTAGAGATTTTGGATACGTTGTTACCCGAACGAGTTCACCGCAATAACCCCAGGGTTGTGAAAAATCCTTGTAGAGACGTAAAATTTTACGTCTCTACATTCAAGTTCATACCTCGATTCAGCAACGCCATTAATTCTTACTCATTGGTGATTTTCTCGCTATAATTGCTGGCCCAAACAAACAGCTTGACACGATATTGCTCAGAATTACCGGAGTACCAGTGACCCGTCAGGTCCACTTGTGCTAGGGTTGAAATGCCAATCTTATTGAGCTTGTCCTCGACCTCCGAGCCAAGGCTTATGGCGACGGTGTCATAATCATCGGCGGTACGGGTCTTTGCATCCTTGTGCTGCGCGTGTTCACCATAGGATTTGACAACTGGCACGTGTGAGCGAATCCATGCTGCCCAGAGGTGACGCTCAACGATTTTTGCAATTTCTTCGGCTGGTTTTAACTTGGCGATGTCTGGGCCAATAGGCTTCAATTCGTCCATCAGACTTTTGTACTTGGCTTCCTCCGCCTTTGGTTCCCACTTTTCCCACTCATCAGCAGTCATCGTTTCGGCTTTCGTCGCACGGGCAATAAATGCCCCTTCAATGCCCTGAGTGTGCTTCTCGATTTCCTCAAGGTTTTGGGTCAGATAAGAGAGAGGGTCGGCGGCACTCACCCCACCGCCCTGCACCGCAGGAGTTTGTCGATCGTTAGCCTTGTCGTTGCCCCTTATAGTTGTAGCTACGTTGGCAGCTCCCGAAGCAGCAGCATTAAGTGGGTTTTCGAGCGATTCTTTCAAAGCCCAATTCTTGATTTGCTCCTCGTTTTTGCCGAGCGCTTTGCCGAGACCGCCCATTGCCGGCTCGAACAAACCGGCAATCAAAACGGTAGCAAGCAAGGCGATGACTTGCGACCATACGGCATCCATCTGCATCTGTGCAGTCTGGGTTGCCTGGAAGTTTGTTGTAGCTTTCTGAAACGATCCTGAAATGCGGTAGATAGATTGGCGGTAATTCGACAACAACTCGCCGAATTGCCCCCGCAATCTCGAATCAAGTGTGGTGGCTTGCTGTTTAGCAACCAGCATTTTCTGTTGTTTCTCAATGTCAGTAAGTCGATTATCTACGCTTTTTGGCTTGGGATCGCGCTGCACTACCAGTAGTTTGCTGAATGCCGTGGATACCTGACCTGACTCGCGTTGGAGCGTCAGCCGATTCACATTAGGAGGTAATGAAGGAGCTATACTCACTACTGGTATATTACGAGCAGCAGATTTCTCCTGGAACTGATTTTTGAGCTTTGTTTTCTGGATTCTGTTGTGGCCAGCACTGTCTTGCTGTACTACATGGGTCAACTCATGTGCAGTCAACGCATCATTAGCCGGAGATTTCCCCGCGCCAAAGTAAACATCCTGCTGGTGGGTAAATGCCTGAGCATTCAAATCTCGGTTCATCTGCACCGCTTCACCGTCGGTATGCACCCGCACCTGACTAAAATCAGCCCCAAAGCGGGGTTCCATGAACGATCGCACTTCATCCGCCAATGGACTTCCACCACCCTTGCTGCTATTCAATCGACTCTCGATCGAACTATCTGCTTGTAAACCGCCATCGGTGGAACGCTGCAAAGCTGGTTTAGTCTGTACATCTTCTTCGTCTGGCATTTCTTCTCTTTGAATAGAGGCGATCGCCTTAGCTTGCACCTCTTCCTCTTCCGATATTTCTTCTCGCTGTACTAGAGGCGTAATGGATGCTGCTAAAGGTTTGGTTTGTACCTCATCATCTTCTTCTAGCATCGCTTCTCGTTGAATAGGCTGCACGGCTGCATTTGGCATACTCATTACTTGAGCGGCTGTGCGATCGGCCTCCTGCTCATACTTATCCCCTGGTTCTCCCACCGTTAGTTTTGCTTGGGGACGACGCAACGATATACGACTAATGTCATGACCAAAAGACTGTTGCTGAATGGTTTCTGATAACAATGATTGCTCGTCAGCAGTCTGCACTTCTTGAAGGTTGATTGATTCCTCAGTTACTGTTTGGATGACATTATTCGTTGTTAAACCAAAGCCCCGTGTTGGGTTCGCCAGTGTCGGAGTTGTTGGTGAGACAAGGGATGGATTTGAAAAAGTTGATGTACCTGCTTTCTTGTGCCCAAACGTGCGATCGCTCATCTTACCCTTGCTCCATCGATGGCTAAAGCCCTGATTCTTCCTGCCAAGCAAATTTTACAATTTATCAAAATGCGATCGCTATCGACTTTTGTCTAAATTTACGGTCAACTGGACTCAGCACTTCACTTATGGCCCAGAGAACACAGCTTGTTCGACATCATCCCGACTGAGAGAATATTTAAACGAACGTTGAATATCTTGTCCATTTTCCCCAGATTGGACATATCGCACTACGATTTGTTCAACGTCGAGCCATAGTTCAGCTTGCCAACTAGGCCGTTGCACATGCCAGCAATGCTTCTGGGTTTCGTCTTGTTTACAGCCTTGGTCTTTTAGCCACTGTTCAATTTGTGGCAGGGGATGATTATATAGAGGGGTATCAGAGGGAAGAAGAGCCATAGGAATTTTAGATTTTAGATTAGGGTAGGGAATTTTTTAATTTTTAATTACCACTATGGTAATTAGTTGCGATACATGGTTAATTTGCTGTTGTACAGATGGAGTTGACTGTAACACGTGGGTTGGGAAAGCAGCATCACCACGAGTTAAACCAATGGCAACTGCTAATAACAAACAACCTACAAATGTTAACACCAGCATAAATAAAGCAAAAATTTCGCCAGATGATAAGGGGCGATCGCTCGCATCAAGGTAGGCTGACTTTGACCAGTCATGAGAACGCGAGACTGGATGATTCAAGTCAGGGGGTGGTTGAATCACTCCAAATCGGGAATAGCCAATTTTTAAATCGTAGCCGAAGCGCCGTTCTGGATGACTAAGGGTCGCGTAGGCTTCGTTGATTTGCTGAAATTTGGGAATTGCGATCGCAGTAGGCAAATCTGTAGTATCAGGATGATAGCGTTTGCTCAGTTCTCGATAAGCGCGACGAATATCAATTACTGATGCCGAGGGATGCAGTCCTAGCAGGGAGTAATAAGTTGGTTTACTGCTTTGTGGCATTGCCCCGTTTTGATTCACGGCTGTTTGAGTCACTTTGCTCAAAGATATTTTTTATATTTTAAATCCTTTGTCAATTGGAATTTGGCTAACAGCGATTCTCTATGAGTCGATTTCGGATTTCTACTTAAGCAGCGCGAGATATTGAGGATACATGGAAATATAGGACTAATATTTGATTTTTGAAATCCGCGCAACAAATCTTCCCAGTTGTGGTTTACCCAATTCCTTAACGGACAATTTTTCCGTTTCGGCACAGTGAACCCTTTCACGGTATTTTGTCTCCCCGCAAGGCATCTACTTTTTTAAAAAAATGTGAACCTGAATCTGGAACCCTACAAAGTTATTTTGTAGTTATTTACATTCCTCGATGAAAATCCACATCAACCTGTCTTTATAGATTAAGGCATAACTCTTGTACTTTTATTTCCACCTACTCTAGGATCATGTTAAAAAACTTAAAATTGAGACAAAAATTTACAATTTTGCTACTTGTAATTCTTGTAGTAGGTATGAGTTCAAGTGGATTAGCTCTTTCTGCATTGCTGAGGCAGAATGCGACAAATGACATAGCCTCAAGAGCTTTAACACTCATTGACACAATGACTTCTATACGTGAGTACACACTTACCCAAATCTATCCAGAACTCTCTTTGAAACTAGAAGAGAAGTTTCTGCCCCAAGTTGTATCCGCATACTCAGCACGAGAAGTTTTTGAAATTCTACGAAAAAAACCAGAATATCAGGATTTCTTTTATAAAGAAGCAGCAATAAATCCTACAAATCTTCGGGATAAAGCTGATAGTTTTGAAGCAAACATTTTAGAGCGTTTTAGAAAAGAAAAAGATTTAAAAGAGGTGAATGGATTTCGCTCACTTCCGATTGGCGACATATTTTATATTTGCCGTCCGTTATCAATTAAGCAACAAGCTTGTCTTCAGTGTCATAGTACTCCTGAGACTGCTCCAAAAACTATGATTGACCTTTTTGGAGCAGTCAATGGATTTGGTTGGCACTTAAATGAAATTGTAGCAGCTCAATTTGTGTCTATACCAGCAAGTAAAGTCATCGAAAAAGCTCATCAATCCTCTTTATTAATAGTAGGACTTGTCTCTGCTGTTTTTATAGTAGTAATCCTTTTGGTTAATATCTTTTTGAATCGACAAGTTATTCTTCCTCTTAAGCGGATAACTCGTATTGCCGAAGAAGTGAGTACAGGACATTTAGAAGTTGACTTTGAGCAGGTTTCTAATGATGAAATTGGGAATCTTGTCAAAGCTTTTAGACGAATGAAATTAAGTTTAGAAATGGCAATGAAAAGAATTAGGTCTCATACCAATTCTTGATTAAGCATATCCCTAACCCAATAAATCAGCGCGGGGTTTAAAGGTTTCAACTTGCCGTAACTTTTCGTAAAGTTCCCGTTCTTCCTGACTAATATTTTTTGGGGTAACTATTTGAATTTCTACCAATTCATCGCCACGTTTCCCATCATCGCTGGGGTAGCCTTTATTCCCTAGTCGGAATTTTTGACCAGACCTAACTCCTGGGGGGATGGTCATTTTCACTGGCCCGTCTAAAGTTGGTGCTTCTACCTGTCCTCCTAAAACTGCTTCGCTGGGAGTAACTGGTACTTGGCAGAGGATATTTAAACCTTCTATCTTAAATAATGGATGAGGTTCAACGGTAATTTTTAAGTATAAGTCGCCACCGCCAACGCCTTGGTTCCGCAAACGGATGGTTTGACCTGTTACCATTCCTGGTGGCATATTAACTTCTAGCGATCGCCCATCTTCTAAACGAATGCGTTCGTTACCACCTTGATAAGCTTTTTCTAGCGGTAGCGTCAATCTGGCTTCTATATCTCGACGGGTAGTGCGAGGTGGAGTATTAACGGTATAGGCAACTTTTGTTCTGGGTGAACGAAAGGGATCGGTAGTATTGCTATTACTGGAGTTAGTTGTCCCACTCTTATTTTTGACACCGATAACTTGATTAATAAAACTTTCAAAGTCAGAGAATTGACTTGGATCTAGGTCTTGATTGCTGTTGCGATCGCTAGCGCTACTCTGCCAAGTTTTAGCCTTTGGTGTTTGTTTGTTGCCAGCAAAGTCTTTTTGCTTCCAGTAGCGGCTAAACTGGTCGTATTGCGATCGCTTGGCTGAGTCGGAAAGAACTTCATAAGCCTCGCCGATATCCTTAAATTTTTCCTCAGATTCTTTGTTACCCGGATTAAGATCGGGGTGATATTGTCTTGCTAACCGCCGATAAACTTTTTTAATTTCCTCCCCAGAAGCGTCTTTAGATACTCCCAAAATCTCGTAATAATCGCGGAAATTCGGCAAATTTTGCATAGTTAGTTATTTAAATTTTAGATTTTAGATTACTTAGTATTTATGAGTTAGGAGTTGAAAGATTTAATTTTTAACTCCTAACTCCTAACTCCTAACTTTGATTAAAAGTACTACAACCAATCATTGTCATCTTCATCATCCCAGTTATCTTGGTAGCTGGGACGGGCTTTGCGTGGAGGACGGCTTTCATAAGAGGAAGAGCGACTGTCTCGGCTATTGTCTCGACCATAGTCTCTGCCATAATCTTTATTACCGTAATCTCTGCCATAGTCTTTACTGTATGAATCGCGTTCCCGATATGTATCTCTGTCTTTGGGAAAGTCACGGTCTTTATCCTTATCACCGCCAGTAAAGATGTCACGGATAGTACCTAACAAATCGTCATCTTCATCTTCAGCATAAGTCTCGCGGACTTCCCGATTTAGCTCATAGAGAGCATCTTGCAAATCGGCGTAGGCTTGATCGATGCCGCGATCGCTATTTTCCTTCAGACTCTCTTTTAAGTCTCGGCAAATATTATCAATTCTTTGGCGGCGGCTGCGGGCAAACTGCATACCAAATTCCAGTGCTACTTCTCTAAGTTGCCTTTCTGCTTGGATAATCAACGCCTCAGAACGAGTCCGCTTTTCTACCCGTTCTTTCCGTTCGCGATCGACATCGGCATATTTCTGGGCATCCTGAATCATTCGATTCACTTCCGACTCGTTCAAGGTGGAAGCGCCTTGAATGGTAATACTCTGCTCTCGCCCAGTGGTTCGATCTAAGGCTGTTACCTGTAAAATACCGTTAGCATCGATATCAAATGACACCTGAACTTGAGGAATTCCTCTTGGTGCTGGCGGGATACCATACAGCTTGAAACGTCCTAAAGACTTGTTGTTTGCTGCCATTTCCCGTTCGCCCTGGACTACGTGAACTTCCACAGTATTTTGGTTATTTTCAGACGTGGAAAAAATGTCAGAACGACGGACTGGGATGGTGGTGTTGCGGGGAATGAGTTTTTTCATCACGCCGCCGATGGTTTCCAATCCCAAAGAAAGGGGTGTGACATCCAAAAGCAGCACATCTTTGAGTTCCCCGGCGAGAATGCCGGCTTGAATGGCTGCACCCACTCCCACCACTTCATCAGGGTTAACGTTTTCGTTTGGTTCAGTGCCAATTAAGTCCCGTACTAGCTGCTTCACCATTGGCATCCGTGTAGAACCGCCAACTAATACCACTTCTTCAATATCTCTAGGTGAAAGTCCGGCATCTTTGAGGGCGCGTTTCACTGGTGTCCGCAATCGCCCCACCAAATCACCACACAAACCTTCAAACTGGGAACGAGTTAAACGAGTTTCCAGATGTTTGGGGCCATCTTCAGTGGCAGTGATGAAGGGTAAGTTAATATCAGTGACGCTGACAGCAGAAAGTTCTATTTTGGCTTTTTCCGCAGCTTCCATTAGACGTTGCAAAGCTTGGCGATCGCGTCTTAAGTCTACCTCGTCTGTTTCCAGAAATTGCTCTGCTAACCAATCTACTATTTTTTTGTCAAAGTCATTACCACCTAGTTGCGTATCTCCACTGGTAGCCTTGACTTCAAATATCCCATCACCCACATCTAAAATCGACACGTCAAAAGTACCGCCACCCAAGTCAAATACTAAGATAGTTTCCGTGTCACCCCGATCTAATCCATAAGCCAAAGATGCCGCAGTCGGTTCATTGAGAATTCGCAGCACCTCTAAACCAGCAATTCTGCCAGCATCGCGGGTTGCTTGCCGTTGAGAATCGTTAAAATAAGCGGGGACTGTAATTACTGCCCCTGTCACTGGTTCACCCAAATAGCGACTAGCATCGTCTGCCAATTTCTTTAGCACCATTGCTGAAATTTCTTCGGGGGCGAAATCCTTATTGAGACGAGGACAGGCGACTTTAATATTACCTACTTCGTCTTTGCGGATGGTGTAGGGTACACGCTTGGAATCTGGACTAAGTTCGGCATATTTGCGCCCAATAAAGCGTTTCACTGCAAAAAATGTATTTTGGGGATTGAGAACGGTTTGCCGCCGTGCCATTTGCCCAACTACCCTTTCACCTTCCTTGCTAAAGCCAACTACGGAGGGTGTTGTTCGCATTCCTTCTGCATTGGCAATCACCACCGGCTTGCCACCCTCCATAACGGCGACTACTGAGTTGGTTGTACCCAAGTCGATGCCGACTACCTTGCCCATGCGTTACTCTTCTCCTAAAGTGTCTTATATATTTATTATGATTGGGCGAAACTACCTCTAGCTTTGTGCTGTGGGATGAAAACACCTCAATGGTATAATAGTCATCATTAAGGCAGTGAGCTAAGAAGTACTAGCTAAAGGAGATAGTTGCAAGACTAGGATAGCATTGACGATGATTGCTGTGTCTAAGCAGCCTTAATTCTTGTTATCCGGTTACTTCTATGCACTGGATTTGGAAGTTGCTAAATGCACTTTAATAAGAAATTTCTGCTTGGAGTGCCTGAAAAAGAGGCAAGGGAGCAGGGCGCAGGGGGACAAGGGGAAATTATTGAACAAGTCTCTCCCCTCTTCCTTGTCTCTTCTTACCCCTGCCTCTTCGTTGAAAACCTTAATATTACTGCTATTTTAAAGATTTGAATTTAACAGAGCGATTACAAACTTCCCTGAGTGCGATCGCGCGAGAACGCGATCCTTACATGGCAACGGCTGGACATTTTTTCGTCCAAGAATATATCCGCCAAGAATTTTCTCAATGTGGGAGTGTGGAAATCCACACCTTTGATGTCAGGGGCAAAGCTTGTAAGAACTTGATATTAAATTTACCTTCCCAAGCTAAAGGGCAAAAAAAAGATTTGCCACCGATTTTAATTGGCGCTCATTATGATGGTGTTCCAGGAACACCTGCGGCTGATGATAATGCTACAGGTGTGGCGGTGTTGCTGGAATTAGCGAGAAAGTTTGCTGCCCAAGCTGTCAGATATCCCTTAAGGCTAGTTGCTTTCGATATGGAAGAATACGGCTTACTGGGTAGTGCTGATTATGCCGCCCTATTGCATCAGCAAAAGCAACGGCTACGTTTAATGATCTCCCTGGAAATGCTGGGCTATAAGGATTCTACGCCTGGTTCGCAAAATTATCCCCCACCTCTAGAACGCTTCTATCCAGATAGAGGGGATTTTATTGCTTTAATTGGCAATTTGCGGACATTGCCTGATTTAATTGGGATGAGTCGTAATATTCGCAAAGCTGGTGTAGCTAGTCAATGGCTACCTGTGCCAAATCGAGGTTTAATAGTTCCCCAAACCAGACTTAGCGATCATGCGCCTTTCTGGGATTTGGGTTATCCGGCAATGATGGTGACAGATACGGCATTCTTGCGAAATCCTCATTATCATAAACCTAGTGATGCGATCGCTACTTTAGATTTAGATTTTCTGAGCGGTGTCTGTGAAGGGTTGGAAATTGCCATTCGGCGGTTGTGAAAAGTTAAGATAAATTAATGGAGATGTTTATTATTCAACCTGTCGTTTCTTCCAGTAATCTGGTCTGCGCTTTCCATGAGCTATTGCAACAACCCAAATAAACACTCCAAATTCTGCATAGAAGATGAGATAGGGAAAACGCTGAACGACGTAGCGACGCAACTCAAGAATTTTGTACGGCGCTCCTATGTTTGGGTTTTGCTGAATTTTGCCAATAGCATGCTCCACTTCAGATAAGAAATCTAGCCCCAAGCCAGCCTTTTGCTCTTCATAGTAGGCGACTGAATTATCTAACTCTGCTCTAGCTTCATGATGAATGACGATCTGCTTCACGAGTACTTTTCTCGCAGTTCGGTGAATACTTTGTCTGACAATTCACCATCAGCTGTTCCACTACCAATTTCTTCCATCCTTGTTGTTAACTCAACATTCCAAGCAAATTCTGCGTTATCGTCAACATCTTGATCTAAAGAGTGGATCAAGAAGTAAGCAAGCTCTGCACGCTCTTGCATAGATAGCTGAGAGAGTTCAAGTCTAAGTTTCTCTACTGTCTCGGTCATAGTCTACAATCTTCTTGCGATTTAATAGAGTTGGTCTTGAATGTGGCAGATTCAGGGCAGCTGTTTGGCATAAGTAGAAGCGCCACATAATCTTCAATATAAAGGTTTATCAAGAAAGGCAGAGGGCAGGAGGCAGAAGGCAGAAGGGAATACTGCCTCCTCCCTCTGCCTGTGACCGAACCGAACTTGGGTATAAAACCCCACCGTCTATACGGTGCTTACAATTGGTTGGGGTCTGAATCCCCAACGAAAAAGTTCCTTCTGCCCTCTGCCTTCTGCCTTCTTCAAAGTTTAATACGCTTGGGTTAGCGTCTACTTTGCCAACACAGTGGCTTACCCATTCCCAATGCAGTTGTTACCAAATACCACTTTGTGACTATGAGGATTGTACTAATTAATACGAAACAATGAGGCTAATGAATGCCAAGATCAAAAAAGGATGCCCCAAGGATATTAAAAGTACTATGCCAGAATTACACCAATCAATTGCCCAGCATTACCACGAACGGACTAAATACAACCCTCAGACTCTTGCCTCTAAGACTCAAAGGCTAGACTGGACTAAACAGCCAGTGCCTTTTAAAGAGTACAAAATTGGCTCTACTTTTGATCTCAAACCCTATATCCAAGAAAAACCAGAGGGATTTGCTAACAACCCAGATGCTCAATGGTGGCAAAGACTCTCCCGGCTGCTGTTTCGCAGTTATGGATTGACGGCGAGAATGCCTTCTATGGGTAGTGCGGTGTATTTACGTGCTGCTCCCAGTGCTGGCGGATTATATCCTGCTGAGGTGTATGTGGTTTCCCGTGGTACGTCGTTATTGCCACCCGGTTTGTATAACTACCAGTGTCGGACTCATTCGCTGATGCATTATTGGGAAAGTGATGTTTGGCAAACTCTCCAAGAAGCTTGCTTCTGGCATCCTTCTTTAGAAAATACCCAACTAGCAATTATTGTGACTGCGGTATTCTATCGTTCTGCGTGGCGCTATGAAGATCGGGCTTATCGCCGGATTTTTCTAGATACGGGACATCTATTAGGTAATATCGAATTGGCTGGGGCGATTACTGACTTTCGCCCTCATTTAATCGGCGGCTTTGTGGATGAATCGGTAAACAATCTGCTTTATATCGATTCGCAACAAGAAGGGGCGATCGCTGTTTTACCTCTGGCAGACTTGTTAGATGTCAATCAAAATTTACCATTGGGATGTACCGCTTTACCTTCGGCAACTGAAACCAGTTATCCCGAAATCGCCGATGGTGAATTGCTGACATATTTCCATCGACACACCCAGATCCAATCAGGTATCACTGGCAATCTTAATCTACCAGTTATCAAACAAGAAAAATCTTTGGAGGATAAATATAACTTTCCTTTCTGTTTAAAAATTCCCACTACCACTGCACCTATAGACTGGGGACAAAAGTTATCAGAATTGGAAAATACTATGTACAAGCGACGCTCTACCCGCGCTTATAATGGTGATGATTTAACTTTAGATGAGTTGAAAAGTTTACTCGATTTCACTTACCAACCGCAAAATTATATAGACCAAAGTTTAGATATCTCTCCAGACTACTTTGATTTGAATTTAATTGAAACATTTATTGCTGTTTGTGGTGTCAAAGGACTGGAGGCGGGTTGTTATTATTACGCACCCAAAGCCCAAGAATTACGCCAAATTCGGTTTAAAAATTTCCGGCGAGAGTTACATTTTCTCTGTTTAGAACAAGAATTAGGGCGGGATGCAGCCGCAGTGGTGTTTCATACAGCCGATCTGAAAGCTGCGATCGCACAATATGGCGATCGCGTTTACCGTTACTTACACATGGATGCCGGTCATTTGGGACAACGCTTAAATTTAGCCGCAATGCACCTAAATGTAGGTGTCAGTGGTATCGGTGGATTCTTTGATGATCAAGTAAATGAAGTTTTGGGTATTCCTACTGATGAAGCTGCTCTATATATTACTACATTGGGACGACCAAGATAAAAGGTAGATGTGCAGAAGCTTACCCTAGCCTACCGCAAATAAGCTGAAAAACTTACACCACAAGGGTCTTCAGCCCCAAGTCTGGCCAAGCTTGATTTTGTACAGTTTTGCAAAGAATTGGGATGAACTCCCTTATTAAACTTATCTATCAATTATGTTGCAATAACTGCCCATAATTTGATAAAAATACTGATGGGGAATATTAGTCCTTTTGAAACCTATACTTAAGCAACCTCAAGGATATAGCATTACTATTTGATTTTTGAAAAAATCTAAGTGTTCGTAGGGTGTGTTAGACGGAACGTCGTAACGCACCAAGAGCTTAAGATGGTGCCGCCAGTTCGTTCAAGTCGGGAAACCCTTTCGGTAGTTCCTTCTGGGGGAAACCCCCATCGCTCTTAGCGTCTCCCCTTGGGAGAAGATCTGACTACCTCACCACGCGACTGGCTCCCCTACGTATCTTTTCTCCAAATCAAATATGAGTCCTATATATTCAGATGGAGTAAATTATTCCTATAAAAAATAAATATCTTAACAATGTTGGGGAGTAAAAACTTTGGTTGAGGGATTTCCAAAAAGTAGATTATTTAGGACTTATGCCTAATGTTATTTCCTGATAATGAAACCCAACGGCTAGAAGTACTTAATAGGTATCAAATATTAGATACGCCACCAGAAGACAGTTTTGATGAAATAGCTCAACTAGCTGCTAACCTTTGTGAAACACCAATCGCTCTGATTAGCCTAGTTGATGCTAAACGGGAATGGTTCAAGTCAAAAATTGGAGTAACCATATCGGAAATTCCTCGAAGCATTTCTTTTAGTAGTTATACTATTTTACAAAATCAAATATTAATCATACCGGATGCTTTGAAAGATGAACGATTTACTACAAATCCTCTTGTAACATCAAATAATTATTTCCGTTTTTATGCAGGAGTTCCCCTAATTACTTCAAGCGGTTTTGCATTAGGTAGTCTTTGTGTAATTGATTTTGCACCACGAAGTCTGACTGCTAAAGAGCAGGTAATATTACAACAATTGGCTCGACAAATAATTAGATATTTAGATTTACATCTGCAAAAAAGAATTGATGATAGCCAAATTTTTTTTAATCTCTTTTTATCTAAAAGCCCTAATCCAATGTGGGTATATAATCAGAATAATCTAAAAATTTTAGATGTAAATGAAGCTGCTATTGTCCACTACGGTTACTCAAGAGAAGAATTCTTGCAAATGGCAATGACTGACATTTGCCATCCAAAAGACGCGCCTATTTTCAGAAAATATCTAGAGCAACAGCATTCTAACTTACACTTTTCTGGACAATGGCAACACTGGCGAAAAAACGGACAGATTATTGATGTTGAAATTGCTATAGATACAATAGACTATGCCAGCTACAAGGCTCGTTTGGTTAATATTCGAGATATTACAGAACACAAACGAATAGAAAAAAACCTTGAAGAAAGTGAAGCGAGATTTAGAGTTATTTCTGAAGCCATTCCTGTTCCATTAATTATTTCGCGTCTGTCTGACGGTTTAATTTTATATGCTAATTCGGAGTTCATGCAAATATTTCGGTTTTCATCCGAAGATTTTGTAAATCGCAAAAATTTAGATTTATACCATAAATCAGCCGATTTAGAAGCCCTATTAGAAGCTTTAAATCAACATGACGATCTTCAGGATTATGAACTGAAATTGAAGAGGGCTGATGGAACTGATTTTTGGGCGATCGCTTCTCTACAATACTTAGAATTTAACCGTGAAGCAGCAATTCTAACAGTATTTTATGATATTACAAACCGCAAAAATGTCGAGACCAAACTCCAAGAGCAAAATGAGCTTTCGCAGAGGATTTTTGAAAGTATACCATTAATGATTGCACTTCTTGATGCTAATGGTAAACTTCAATGGGTTAACCAAGAATGGGAAAATGTTTTAGGCTGGAAATTTCAAGACCTACAAGCTATTGATATTCTAGAAGTGTTATATCCTCATCCTGAATATCGACAATATGTAATTAATTTTATTCAGTCTGCACAACGAACTTGGGGTGACTTTAAAACTCAAGTTCGGAATGGTGATTTACTAGATACGTCTTGGACTAATGTTAAACTTTCAAATGGTCAAATTATCGGTATTGGGCAAGATATCACAGAACGCAAGCGAACTGAACTGGCTTTAAAAGCTCAAGCCGAACGAGAGCAATTGATGAGAACTGTTGCTCAACGAATTCGTCAATCTTTGAATCTTCAAGATATTTTGAATGCAACAGTTCAAGAAGTGCGAGATTTACTTGGGGTTGATCGAGTAGTAGTTTATCAGTTTGACTCAGAGATGATCGGCACAATTATGGCGGAGTCAGTGGAACCTGGATGGACGATTTCTTTGGGCGTAAAGATCCATGATACGTGTTTTCAAGCGGGCGCAGGAGTAGAGTATTATCAGGGACGTAAACGAGCGATCGCTAATATTTATGAAGCTGGACTAAGTGATTGCCATATTAGCCTATTAGAACAGTTTGAAGTCAAAGCAAATTTAGTCGTACCCATTTTACTAGAAGTCGGCTCTAAAAACGCTGGCTCTCACCTTTGGGGTTTACTGGTTGCTCACCAATGCTCTGGTTTCCGCGATTGGGAAGAAAATCAGTTAGATTTGCTCGATCAACTGACAGTCCAATTAGCGATCGCAATTCAACAATCCAGCATCTTAGAGCAAGCTCAAACTGAACTTGTTCAAAGGCAAAAAGCTGAAGTTAAATTAAGAAATGCCTTAGCTGAAAAAGAAGTTTTGTTAAAGGAAGTTCATCATCGAGTTAAAAATAATTTGCAAATTGTCTCCAGCTTATTGCAACTCCAGTCTCAAACCCTCAAAGATCCAGAATTAATCAAAGTTCTTCGAGAAAGTCAAAACCGAATTGAGTCAATATCCCTAATTCATAAAAATTTGTATACTTCCGCTAATATTGGACAAATTAATGTTAGTGACTATATCAATAATTTGGCAGCAAGCTTGCTAATTTCTTATCAAATATGGCCTGATAAAATTACTCTAGAAACTGATATAGATTCAGTGCATTTGAATGTTGATCAAGCTATTGCCTGTGGACTGGTTATTAATGAATTAATTTCCAATGCCCTCAAACACGCTTTTCCTAACCAACAAAGAGGCATAATTAGTATTGCTTTACGCAATATTGGCAATAATATCGAGATGACTATCCGAGATAATGGAATTGGTTTACCGGATAATTTAAATTGGACAAGTGCTGATTCTTTGGGTTTGTCGTTAGTCTATGACTTGGTTACAGAACAATTAGAAGGCGATATTACTCTAGAAAGCAATCCTGGAACAGGATTCAAAATTCAATTTACGCAGTTAACTTTGCATCAGTAAATATCAAATGGGTCAAGCTAGGATTTTAGTTGTTGAAGATGAAGTGATTGTGGCTAGAACTATTGCTAGCCAACTCAGCCAATTAGGTTACATTGTTACGGGAACGGCTTCATCTGGTAAAGTTGCCATTGCCAAAGCATCAGAAACTCAACCAGAATTAGTATTAATGGATATTATTCTTAAAGGTGACATGGATGGTATTGCTACCGCCAGTCAGATTCGTGAGCAGTTAGATGTACCTATAATATTTTTAACTGCTTATGGTGACGATCATACTTTAGAACGAGCTAAAATTACTCAACCTTTTGGATATATCGTTAAGCCATTTACGACAAAAGATTTAAGAATAGCGATCGAGATCGGTCTTTTAAAACACCAATTAGAGCGTGAACTACGGGAGAATCGAGATCAGTTAGCAACTCTTTTAAACTCAATGAGTGATGCTGTAATCGCTACAAATGAGCAGGGAAGGGTAACATTTATGAATCCAGCAGCGGAAGCACTGACTGGCTGGCAACAAAAAGATGCTTTAGGAAATGAGGCGACGAATATTTTTCATATTGTCGATGAAATTACAGAGACTATATTAGAAAATCCAGTGACAAAAGTGCTACGGGAGCAACAGGTTGTTTATTTAAAAGAATTCACATCTCTGATTAGAAGAGACGGAAAAAGAGTTCCAATTGGCGATAGTGCTTCACCACTGAAGCGACGACCCGATCAGATAAATGGTGTAGTAATTGTTTTCTGGGATCTTAGCGATCGCCGCCAAACAAAATTGCTAGAGCAAGCCTTGGAAAAGGAGCAAGAACTTAGCCGTCTCAAGTCCTTATTTATCTCTACCGTATCTCATGAGTTCCGTAATCCCTTAACTGTTATTCAAACGGCAGTAGAACTTATGGAAATGCAAAGAGAAAATTTGACAGATGCAAAAAGAGGTATTTATCTAAAGCGAATTCAAGGTGCTGTGCAATCTCTAGAAAAACTGATGGAAGAAGTGCTATTTATGGGTCGAGCAGAGGCAGAAAAACTCGTATATAATCCCGCTCCTCTTAACTTAGAGCAATTCTGTCTAGGGTTAATCGAAGATTTTTCTATTGTTGAAAGTAGCATCTGTGAAATTGTTTTTACCTGTCATAGCGATCGTACCGACGCTGTAATGGATGAAGGACTCTTACATTATATGTTTAATAATCTA
This sequence comes from Nostoc sp. KVJ3, assembly GCF_026127265.1. Lineage (GTDB taxonomy): Bacteria > Cyanobacteriota > Cyanobacteriia > Cyanobacteriales > Nostocaceae > Nostoc. The sequence goes on along the minus strand of NZ_WWFG01000002.1, from coordinate 422,809 downwards.
CTCTCCAACGCAGTTAAATATTCTCCAAGAGGTGGCAAGATTCAGCTTGATTTAATATGCGACCCAATTGAGAAAGTGGCAATTTTTTATATTCAAGATCAAGGCATGGGCATTCCTGAACCAGATCAAACTCGACTTTTTGAGTCATTCTACCGAGCCTCAAATGTTCAATCAATTCCGGGTACTGGCTTGGGGTTAGTAATTGTTAAAAAGTGCATTGATGCTCATAGAGGTCAAATTAGTGTCACAAGTCAAGTTGGAGTTGGTACTACATTTACAGTCATTTTGCCCTTAAATTCGGAATTATAAACAAGATGCTGAAAACTACATCCTTTTTCGGAGATGTATCTTGCATGGCGGATACACGTTTTTATATTCACTCTTGTATTCAAAACTACTTTTTGCCATTGAAGAAGGCATCTATGCTGAGGGCAGAGGGCAGAAGGAACTTTTTCGTTGGGGATTCAGACCCCAACCAATTGTAAGCACCGTATAGACGGTGGGGTTTTATACCCAAGTTCGGTTCGGTCACAGGCAGAGGGAGGAGGCAGTATTCCCTTCTGCCTTCTGCCTCCTGCCCTCTGCCTTTCTTGATAAAATTAGTATAGTTTTGATGCGAGAGAAATGCTCTGTTGATTAGAATTTGGGTCTTTCGAGCCAAAAGAGCAGCTAAAAATCAACCAGTTGCAAAAATAATTTGCGCTTGGCAAGCAAACTGGCAATAGATGTGATAGTCTTTTTATATAGGGAATCAAGACAGCCAAAGCAAAAGAAATCGTCAAAGAGAAATGATCTAAACTCAAAGACAAGACTTTGCCTTGGCAGATGCAAGTTAAATCCGCTACGGCTTTTTGAAACTAAGAGACAAAGCCAATGAAGCAGGATAGTGACCTCCGTAATAACTTGAAGTCAATCAGAACTCGCTTAGGCATGAGCCAACAAGATTTGGCTAACATCGCTAGTGTAACTCGTCAAACAATTAGCGGTGTAGAGTCGGGACTATATGCTCCCTCAGTGGCCATAACACTTCGTTTGGCGAAGGCGCTTGGTTGTCAAGTAGAGGATCTATTCTGGTTAGAGCGGGATTTACCTGAAATTGAAGCCGTTCTTGCCAAACCTGTTCCTAAAGGTCAGCAGCTACGAGTTAGCATAGCTCGTGTAGGCGGACAATGGATAGCTTATCCCTTGATTGGTAAGGATGCTTTTCGCCAAGATATGATTCCGGCTGACGGTGAAGGTACTAGCCAAGCAGGTACAAATAAAGTTCGAGTCCGTCTTTTAGACGATAATCTCGACACACTTCACAACACAGTTGTGATTGCTGGTTGTGCCCCTGTGATTTCATTGTGGGCAAGAGCCACCGAACGCTGGCATCCCCAACTGCGAGTCCAATATAACTTCGCCAATAGCATGGCTGCATTGCACAGTTTATGCAGAGGTGAAGCGCACATCGCAGGGATGCATCTGTACGATCCTGAAACTGGTGAGTATAATACTCCCTTTGTTCGAGATGTTCTGGCTGGGAGGGAAGCAGTTCTGATTACCCTTGGTGTTTGGGAAGAGGGACTTGTATTGAAGCCTGGCAACCCAATGGGAATTAGAACAGTTAAAGACTTAGTTGCAGGGGGCGGGACTATTGTCAACCGCGAAATCGGTTCTGGTAGTCGGATGCTTTTGGAACAAACACTCCAAAAAGAGCAGATACCGTTCGATGCTGTTCAGGGCTTTGACAATATACTTAAAAGTCATCAAGATGTTGCCCAAGCTGTGGGATTAGGAATTGCTGATGCTGGTATGAGTACGGCATCTGTAGCTACCGCTTTTGGGCTGGGATTTATCCCTTTACATCAGTCACGATATGATTTGGTGATTCTCAAAGAATATCTCGAAGTTGCACCAGTACAGCAGTTGCTCAGTACTTTGGGACATCGGATGGTTCACTCACAATTTGAAATTCTCGGTGGTTATGATATCAGCAAAATTGGGGAAGTTGTAGCGACTGTTTAGAGTGGATTGCAATGGTTGGTTGTGTGATTAAAGGAATACTTGGCGTAAATTTCAATTCCTGCTGCAACCACTCTTGAGGTATGAGCAACCTTTGATAATTCGTAATTAGGATTTCCAGTTTGGAATCTGTAGCTTTCTTTTTTGCAATTGGTATTACTCCCGTCAGAGAAATCATTTGAGTGAACGGATGGTAATGCTTGCAATATTCCTTGAGTGATATCTTATTGCTCTAGCTATTAGTCAGAAAAAACAATGACTAATAACCAACGAAAACTGACTACAACTTGAATAATGTTCTGGATTCAGACTCTTTTTGCTGTAGAACGAGCGCCTCCAACTACGTTCTATATCAAGTTGCTGCTGTAATTTTACAGCAATTACTTCCGGTAGTCACAAAGTGCGTAGTTTACCGCCGTAGGCATCGCCTCATGAACCAAAAGACTCAGCAAACAAACAATCACAGGATTAATCATCATGTCCGACGAAAAAATTAGACAGATTGCTTTTTACGGTAAAGGTGGTATTGGTAAATCTACCACTTCCCAAAATACCCTGGCTGCAATGGCAGAAGTGGGTAAACGCATCTTGATTGTCGGATGTGACCCCAAAGCTGACTCTACCCGATTGATTTTGCACTGTAAAGCCCAAACCACCGTGTTGCACTTAGCTGCTGAACGCGGTGCTGTGGAAGATATCGAACTCGAAGAAGTGGTAATCACTGGTTTCCGAAATATCAGATGCGTGGAATCAGGTGGGCCAGAACCTGGCGTAGGTTGCGCCGGTCGGGGTATCATCACCGCTATCAACTTCCTTGAAGAAAACGGCGCTTACTCAGATGTAGATTTCGTATCCTACGACGTATTGGGCGACGTTGTGTGTGGTGGTTTTGCGATGCCAATTCGTGAAGGTAAAGCCCAAGAAATCTACATTGTTACCTCTGGTGAAATGATGGCGATGTTTGCAGCTAATAACATTGCTCGTGGCGTTCTCAAATATGCTCACACTGGTGGGGTACGTTTGGGTGGGCTGATTTGTAACAGCCGCAAAACTGACCGGGAAGATGAACTGATTAGCACTCTTGCAGCCAGATTAAGTACTCAGATGATTCACTTCGTTCCCCGTGACAATATCGTGCAACACGCCGAATTGCGGCGGATGACGGTGAATGAGTACGCACCTGATAGTGGACAAGCTAATGAATACCGTACACTAGCAGACAAGATTATCAATAATACAAATCTTGCTGTTCCTACACCCATCGAAATGGATGAATTAGAAGATTTGTTGATTGAATTCGGTATCCTTGAGAGTGAAGAAAATGCTGCAAAAATGATTAGCCAAGCAGATGCAGCTAAAAAACAAGAAGATGCTGAAGGTGAAGCACTAGAAGCACTGAAAAAAGGAAACGTAGAAATAGTTTCCGGTAGCGAGAAGAAGTAAGCTTATTCTTCAAAATCAGGTGCTAAATCCAAAGTAAATATTAGGTGGGCGAGAATAGCCCACCTTCTCAACAATCATTTAAAATGGAGGTAGTCGAATAGCTAATCTTAACTCTGTGCGCTTTTTCTTCACCGTGTTAACACTAATACACTAACGTGTACCTGACAACATTAATAATTTGGTAGTCTAGTTCATGTTTTTGTTTTCTCCTTCTCTAACCTAGATGATGTTTATGTTTTAGGGGATGAGAAAGATAACTTCTTATCCCCTTTTATTCCATCTTTAGATACACGGTGAATAAATAAAAATCCTCCTCAGCCTTTGGGAATTTAGCTAATATCTAAAAATTTCTACCTCTTGTCACGAAACAAATGAATCCTACTCCAGGAAAAACCAACGATTCACTCAGTGACTCTAATTCTGAAGATGCTCGTCAGCAGCAGATACAAAAGAAAAAAAAGTCTTCCACACAATTACCCCAACCTGGAACTACTCAAGGGAGTTGCGCTTTTGATAGTGCAATGATTACTCTTGTACCAATCACCGATGCTGCTCATGTAGTTCACGGGCCAAGTGGCTGTGCTGCTAGTATTTGGGGAAGTTACAGCAGTCTTTCTTCTGGTTCGATGCTGTATAAAATACGCTTTAGCAGCGACATTGATGAGAGTGATATTATCTTCGGTGGAGCTAAAAAGCTGTACAAAGGCATTTTAGAATTACAAAGACGCTACAAACCTGCGGCGGTATTTGTTTACGCCACTTGTATCACCGCTTTGATTGGCGATGACATCGAGGGAGTTTGCAAAGATGCTACCGAGAAAACAGGAATACCAACTATCCCTGTACATTGTCCTGGATTCATTGGCAACCAAAATTTGGGCAACCGTGTCGCTGGTGAAGCAATGCTTTCACACGTTATTGGAACAGTTGAACCAGATACTATTACACCTTATGATATCAACATAATTGGTGAATACAATATTGCAGGTGCAATATGGAATGTTCTACCGTTGTTGGAGAAATTAGGTATCAGAGTTTTGGCAAAAATTACAGGCGATGCTGTCTACAAAGAAGTTTGCTATGCACATCGCGCCAAACTTAACGTGCTGCTCTCCTCTAAAGCACTAATTAACATGGCGAAAAGGATGGAGAAACAATATGGCATTCCCTATATTGAAGAGTCTATCTATGGCATAGAGCAAATCAATCAGTTTCTAAGGAATATTGCCGTAAAGTTGGATAATCCTGATTTGCAGGAACGTACAGAAAAGTTAATTGCAGAAGAAACTGCTGCAATAGATGAAAAACTTGCTCTTTATATCACCCAATTGCAAGGTAAGCAGGTTATCCTTTCTATTGGAAGTTTCAAGAGTTGGTTGATTATCTTTGCTGCTAAGAAATTGGGGATGGAAGTTATTGCTATTCTGACTAAGAATAATGCTGAGGAGGATAGAATTAGAGTCAACAGTTTGCTGGGTCAAGATGGCATAATTCTAGAACAAGAAAGTCCTCAAGAAATTTTCCAGATAATTAACGAAAATCAAGCTGATATGTTAATTGCTGAGAAATGCTATCAAGACATCTCTCTCACTGCTAGGATTCCATTTCTAGATATTAATCAAGAACGCAACCATGCCTATGCAGGTTATATAGGAATTTTAGAGATAACACGAGAACTGTATGCCGCTTTTTACAGCCCTGTGTGGGAGCAAGTATGTCAGCCAGCCCCGTGGTCAGAGGATGGGGGAGTAGAGGTAGGGGAGGCAGGGGAGGCAGGGGAAGCAGGGGAAGCAGGGGGAGAAATTTCTTCCTCATCCTCCTCATCTCCCTCATCTCTCTCATCCCCTTCATCCCCCTTATCTTCTTCAGAGGAGGACATCTAATGGCAATTATTAGTGTTACGAATACATCAGTTGCAGTTAATCCCCTCAAGCAAAGCCAGACTGTGGGTGCAGTTTTAGCCTTTTTGGGGTTGAAGGGAATAATGCCTTTATTACACGGTTCTCAAGGCTGTACTGCTTTGACTAAGGCAGTATTAGTACAACATTTCCGTCAGACGATTCCCCTTTCTAGTACAGCGATGACAGAAGTTGCAACTATTTTGGGTGGCGAGGAAAGAGTTGAACAAGCAATTTTGACTTTGGTGCAGAGATCCAAACCAGAAATTATTGGTCTTTGTAGCACTGGACTCGTGGAAACCAGAGGCGATGATATGGGGCGCTTTGTTAAAGAGATTCGCCACCGTCACCCAGAACTGGATTATTTACCAATTGTGCTTGTCTCGACACCAGATTTCAAAGGTACATTACAGGATGGCTTTGCTGGTGCAGTTGAGAGTATGGTTAGAGAAATTCCTCAAAAAGGCGAGAAGCAAGATGCTTGTCCTACACAAATCACAATTTTGGCGAGTTCTGCCTTTACACCAGGGGATGTACAGGAAATCAAAGAGATTGTCACCTCTTTTGGACTTGAACCTATTGTTGTACCTGACCTTTCTGGTGTTCTAGATGGTCATATAGAAGATTCATCTAGCGCCATTACAGCTAATGGTACAAATGTAGCACAGTTACGTTCAATTGGTAGTTCTGCATTTACTTTGGCATTAGGTGAAAGTATGCGGGCTGGGGCGCAAATTTTGGAAAAGAGATTCAACATACCTTATGAAGTATTTAGTGAACTGACAGGACTACTAGCAGTAGATAAATTCTTGCAAGCTTTGGCGGATATCAGTGGTGTCAGCGTACCGGAGAAATACCGCCGTCAACGCCGTCAGTTACAACACGTGATGCTGGAGAATCATTTTTACTTTGGTTGCAAGCGAGTTGCTTTGGCGCTGGAACCCGATTTACTGTGGTCAACAGTTGCTTTTTTGCGATCGCTAGGAGTTCAAATTCACGCAGCAGTGACAACAACACGCTTTCCTCTGTTAGAAAAACTGCCGATTCCTAGCGTCACTATCGGCGATTTGGAAGACTTTGAGCAACTGGCGGTTGGATCTGATTTGCTGATTACCAACTCTCATGGAGTGGCGATCGCTCAACGCTTAAAAATTCCTCTCTACCGTCAAGGGATTCCTATTTGCGATCGCTTAGATCATAGTCAGTTTACCAAGGTTGGCTACCGAGGTACTATGCAGCTTTTATTTGATATTGGCAATCTGTTTTTAGAGGCTGAAGCAAAGGTTAAACATTAAACAGAGCTAATTCTAACTATTTTTACCAGAAATATTGGTAATATGTAACCCAAGATACAATCTTGGCGATCAACTTTAGCTTTGATAGTTACTATCAAACCGTATACTCCATCTGTGAATATACCAACCAATGCCAGTAACTATTGCCTAGTTACTCCATTGACTCAAATTAAGTCTTCTTCATGAATCCAGCACAGCTAAAAAAAACAACTGCCAAAGCGAGTTGTGTGACAAGAAAACTTCGCCGCCGTTTTGACGTTACACAATCTGTCATTACACCATCTTTGCTCACTTGGTTCGAGGTTATTGGCTACACAGTTTTGTTAGAACCAGACATTGCTTTAGGTAAGCACCAGATAGGGCGGAGTAGTTATAGTGATGTGGTTTTGTATCAGCGCCTTCATAGTGCTTTGCAGAAAATTAACCCGACAAAACCGGATGGAGCGATCGCCGCAGCTATCCATCAGATCACTTGTACAGAGAGTTCCGACTTGCTGGAAAATAACCTTCGCTTTCACAAATTGTTGACCAATGGTGTAGAAGTTGAATACCTGTATAACGAAGAAATAGTTCATGACAAAGTGTGCCTCATTGATACTTCTAATCTACTGAACAATGATTGGCTAGCTATTCATCCCTTGACTGTTGTTGAGGGGAATTATGCTCACTGTCCTGATGTAGTTGTCTTTATCAACGGTTTACCCTTAGCAGTTATTGTCTCGATTGATCCAAGCAATGAACGAGCCATGTTCCAAGCAGGTTATCGGCAAATCCAGTCTTACTCTCAACAGATACCGAAGCTGTTTTCTTACAATATACTCCTAGTTATCACTTGCCAAAATCGGGCACGAGTCGGTACATTAACCTCGAACTGGCAGGAGTTTTTACCCTGGTACACCATCGATGGTGAAGATTTTCCTCCCAAGGGCGCAACTGAACTAGAGGTGCTGATTCAAGGGATTTTTGACAAACGGCGTTTCCTAGAGCAAGTATTGCACTTTATAGTGTTTGATAAAAACGGAATTGGCATCAGTAAAAAATTGCTTCACCGACCTTTTTGTACAATACCAAATTCCCACAAAATATTTAATCATTAAGGAGTAACAGAATATGGAAATTAGCGCTCGTAATACATAAAAAGGAACCTTCCACAAACTAAGTAATGGTCTTGAAAGCCGCTTTAGAGGCTTTCTGCTGACTACAGTTCTTGTATATCTACTTGTGGGTGATAGTAGTCTTGAACGTATTTACTAGTTACTTCTAGCAGTGTGTCGTGACCTTAAGGACTCACCTGTGGGAACGCTGATCGTACACTGTTGATATAACAGGTAAAATCACTTTCACTGGGATTGAAGAACTCTTGCCCAATGACGAGTGCGGCATAAGTTTCAGACATCTTAGTGCTGAATCCATGTTCAGTGAGTCCATCGCCGATGTAGCGAAATAGCCAGTTAGCGTCAGCGTCCTGCTCAATCAATTTAGAAGCGTTTACTATAAAGTCTTGGTATTGAGTCATTGGGGTTACTCCTTTGGTTGTGTTGGCTTTGCAAAAGAATACAAATTTGCTGCTACCTTATCGACTAGTGAAAAAATCCGATTAGCCTAAATAGCATTTTGGGTGTAGCGATCTCGGTTTTGCGATAATTCTGGACGCGATCGCTAGACTCAACTCAACCACGCCCGATGCTCAATGCCAGCATGTGATCGATTATAGCGATCGCAACAGAGTAAAGCTGTTGACCCTGGTCAAATAATGAACTGGGAAAGCCAAGGCGGTATTTTGCTCCCATCAGTAGCAGTTACACCAACGTCAACTTTCATAAGTAAGTTTGTTGCCAAAGTTTTTAGGTAGTATGAATGCGTTCATTTACCTTGTGCTTTCTTTCATTATGAAAGAAAGCAAATGTACAGGCATAGCAGCTTATGAATCTTGTCCCTCAACAATTTCTTTTTGGATAAAACTAATTTGTGCAGCTAATTCTTGCCGAGTAGAAGCTTTGATTAGATATCGGAAAACAAACCAAGTTATGTAACCAATTCCAGTCAACTCAAAAACTAGATTTAACTGCGGAATCTCATTTAGTACATCTAATATAGCTATAATCAGCTTAACTGCCACAGTCGCTGTAATAATTGTAGCAAAACAAATAATTGGCAGTTGGTATTCAGTAGAAAAATTACCTAAATATTTAGGTAATTGCTCTAAAAAGGCAGAAAATTTACTGCCAAATTGCTGCCATTGAGGTAAGGGTTGATTAGCAGCTATTAGCAATGGCTGAGTTTCAAAATTTGAACTTTCAAGTGGTGCGATAGGTTCGGTTGATGTAATATCAAAAGATTTCGATTGTTGCACTTCGCTTTCCAGATGTAATGGTTGATCAGCAGCTAGTAGCAATGGCTGAGTTTCAAAATTTGAACTTTCAAGTGGTGCGATAGGTTCGGTTGATATAACATCAAAAGATTTCAATTGTTGTACTTCGCTCTCTATAAGTTTCCTATTTTCTTCAGGGATAACAGTTTTCATTTGCTGACCACGGATATCAGATTGAGCGAGTTTCATCAGAGGAGAATAAATGGCATTGTACATATCGCGAGCCATATTCACCGCACCTTCAAAACCCATATAAGGGCCATTGTGATAGCCGTGACCATTCACATAAGGCAAATGCAACTTCTTCACCAAAGCACCCACCCTCGGGCCAGTCAACACCAAATCCGGCTTGACCATCTCCAGCACCTCAAAGAACTCCAGTTCATTGCCATCATCAATATAGATAGTCCCTTCTTCACCTCTAGCAATTACCTTCTCAAAATCCTCTTGGTGTCCAAACTTGGAGGACATCGCCACAACGTGCATCCCCAAATCGTCTTCTAGGGCTTTAGTCCAGTGCCACAAACGTGGGCCTCCAGTCCAAATACAGACCTTTTTCCCAGTCAAGCGCTCTTTATACCACTCTAACTTCGACTCATATTTAGCAACTTCTTCAGCAATCACCGCTTCGGCTCGATCTTCAATTCCAAAGAAAGCCCCGATTTTGCGTAACCCTTCCTTAGCATAATCAAAACCCCAAGTATCCACATCGATCCGGGGAATACCATATTTTTTCTTTAACTCATTGGCAATATACCCCGCAGAACGCGCACAGTTAGTCACATTCAACTGCGCTCTGTGCATCCCACGTAATGAGTCATAAGTACCATTGCCGGTAAAATGGGCAATAATTTGGATGCCCATTTTTTCCATGTACTTCTCCATCACAAAGGTATCACCTTGGATGTTGTAGTCACCAATCACATTGATTGTATATGGGCTAGTAATTTCTGGCTCGTATGTTCCGACTTTATCTGTCATCCACCCCATGTTAAACACGTGGTGTCCTTTGGATTGACTTACTCCAGCAAAACCAGGACATTCAACGGTGAAGATGTCTACATCACCCAATTCTTTTTCGACTTCTTTGACTACAGGCTTGATATCATCACCAATCAAAGCAGTAGAGCAGGTGGTGTACACCATCATCCGTTTGATGTCAGGAAATTCGGCAAAGGCTTCCAGCATTGCCTTTTTGAGTAGCTTTTCACCACCGAAGACAACGTGCTGTTCCTTCATGTCTGATGACCAGACATATTTGAGTTGGAAGTTGCCATTGTCGCTGGGATAGCGTTTGGTGTGCCAGGTATCATAAGCACAGCCTACAGGCCCATGTATCAATTGGATGGTATCTTTGAGAACACCACCAATTACCAGCTTTGCACCACAATAGCTGCATCCGCGTTCAGATAATGAGCCGGGAATGGTTTCGACGTGGGCGCTGGGGAGAAACTGGGTTGTATCTTCTCCTTTTTCTTTGATGTATATGTGCTTCTCCCGTTCGGGGATGGTTTCGTCGCACTTAAACAACTTCATTGGCATGGCTAGATTGCTCCTTGTGCAAATAGCTGATATCAAGAAAGATACTTTGATATTTCTCTTATCATCAGAAAACTTCTTTGACTTCCTTGATTTCAAAATCCTATCAACCTTTCTAATTAATAATAGTAACTCTCATAACAATAGTGAAGATAAATGTTGAGTCCACAAGGGTAAGCTTAATAAGAAATAGACAATTCTGTATAGAATTCGAAACATAATTACTATAGATATATAAGGAATTTAGCAATGTAAATAGACAGACCATTCTAACTAGAAAATCAGAGATAAATGATTGAGTTCCTATCTTGCTTATGGATGTTCCACTTGGATAAATTGGCGATCATTACTCAATTTTAAACAACAGAATAACGCAATTATTAGCTTTCAGGCTCTCTAGATGAGAACTAATTGTAACCACGAATACTCTTTGTAAATTAATTCATCAGCGCAAGTAATTTGGCCAGATGTATGATATTCTTTATTTATAGGGAATCTAAACCACTTCACGCACAAAGGATCTCCAAGCACTTGCGCTGTAGTGATGAAGCCAAATCCCATAAGTTAACCAATTGTTTGATGAACTGATGGTCTTGCTCCACAAGTTTCTGGAGGATTGTGGAAGTCATTGATCGGTAGCAGTTCTGGAGTTCGGGGGGACTTTGGTCTGCTTGCAGTTCATCAATCACTTTTGGGATAAACCCTTTATTCTTTACAGATAGTTTTTTCTTAAATCCTTAGAAAGAATCGAAGCTTTGGCGAATGAAAGAATAGAATAAGCAATCGATAAATAATATTATTTGCGATTTAAGCAATTAGGTAAAACAAACTTAATTAAGCTTCCAAATGAATCAAGCAACCTGGTATTTAAAACAAACCAAAGAATAGTTAAGAGTGTTTTTATTTGAACCAATTGTTATTTTGTAATGTTGATATACATTCTGATACAGAGTTAAAAACTATTTTAAACTCGGAGTATAACGGTATACTTATTTATCTTTATTACAGTGTCTACAATAGCTATAACGTAAAAACCTCACAGAAGGTTGAGATGGTTTACACATTTATGTAGTTACTTTAAAAAGATAGTTTAGCTTGAAGTTTAAACAATCTTGAAATTGGGAAAATCTTTGTCAGTATTTATTGATGAAGTATTTAATAATTACACATTATTCAAGGATGCGATCTAAATGACTAAACCGAAAACAACTCGTAAATCTGTTCACGATCGCATCCTAAGTACAGCATCAGGTTTGTTTTATCGAGAAGGAATTCGCAACGTTGGCATTGACAGAATCGTTGCGGAATCTGGCGTTGCGAAAATGTCGCTCTACAATCATTTCAAGTCAAAAGATGCCTTGATTGAAGCGTGGCTGCGACAACAGGATCAAGAATGGTGCCAATGGCTCAAAACCACCATTGAAGAACGAGCTTCTAACCCATCCCAACAACTACTGGCAATATTTGATGCCCTGCGGGAATGGTTTGAGGGCCCAGATTTTCGAGGTTGTGCATTCATTAATGCTTCAGTGGAACTAGCCAATGCTGACCATCCTGGACATCGAGTGGCATTGGAGCATCAACAATCGATCTACCACTACATTAAGAGCCTAGCTCAAGCCGCAGAAGTTTCGTCACCGGAACAGTTAGCCAGACAACTGCTTCTCATCGTGCAAGGTGCGATCGTGGTGGCGATGATGGAAGGAAGTTGGTCAACCGCTTCACAGGCGAAAAAAGTCGCAGCAACCCTAATCCAAACGGCATCAAAATCCGGCGTTATATGAAGAAGAATTCAGAACTCAGGAGTCAGAATTCAGTCTGAATTCTGTACGAGTGGGTGATAGCGTAGCGTAAAGCCTTCTCTTTCAGAGACGCTAACGCGAACGGCATGGCAACGCTATGAGCGAGTCCGCGAGCGTCTGAATATTGGTTAAAAGCGAGTGGAATGGTGGGCGAAAAAAATTAAAATATTCTCGCCTTAAAACTCTATCCCTTTATGGGTAGAGTATTCACCAATTCTGAATTCTGTATTCTGTATTCTGACTCCTGTTTTATTCATCGTCATCATCTAATAGTTGTTCGGGATGACGTAACCTTTCTTGTGAACCATGACGAACTCGATGAATGCGAACAATTCCTCTGTCTTCTTCTGAAGTCTCACTAACAGTAAACAAAATGCGAAATTGCTGTTTGTATAGGAGCTGCCGCACTTCTATGCCCATGTACTCACTTTCTGGTGATATGGGACAACGGTTAGGGAATTTTTCCAATGTCAGCATAATTTCGTAGCACCCTCTGACCCATTGATGGGCTGTATCTACAGAATACTCCCGCATCCAGAGAAATATTTGTTCGATATCAGCTAGCGCAGTCGGAGAAATTTCAACTTTGTATGTCATATTTTGTTCGCAGCTGCTCGAATGCTTCGTCTAGGGGGATACCTAAACCAAGCCCAAATTCCTCAAGACTTTTGCGAATTCCTGCGCTTGTCTCTAAAAGTTCTAGCCTGTCTAGCAATTCCTGATAGCTTTGGGCATCTTGAACAACTACAGACGCTTTCCCGTTAACAGTAAGGATAATAGGTTCTTTTGTTCCCCTAAGTTTTTCCAAAAAGGCTTTGGCACCCCGTTGAAATTCTGACAGTGAGTAAATGTTACGAAGGCTGAGAGTCATATTTTCATAGAATTAACAGATAATTTCATGTTAATTATTTGCGGACATGTTGTCAATCGCAACTAACCATTACAGCGATACTCCTTCAGGAGTCGCTACGCTAACGCGCTGGAGTGTGGTTTTGCCAATCAGAGCCATTTTTTCTAAACAAAATGTGCATCTTGAGGATTAAATTCCAGCTTAATTATTTCATGGGGATATAAACTGCCGAATATATGATTCCGAGGCACTCTAGCGATTAAAGTTTGTTCTCCCACCTTAACCCAAATACTACAAATCCCAATACCATTTAAAACCCGTTCTACTAGCCCTTCAATAATTACCGACTCAGGTTTGTGTTGCATTAAAGAACTTGGATCGTAAACATTAAAAGTATCGCCAGATAAACAACATGCAGTAATTGGCTTTGTGATTTCCCCAGGATATAAAAACTCTATCCCGTTTGCAAGTTTGATAAAACTTCTACGGCTACTGCGTTCTACCCCACACGGAATAATATTATCTATGCCTACCAGTCTAGCCAACTGCTCATTAGCTGGTCGGCGGATGATGGTTTCCAAGTTATCATCCTGGATAATACAGCCGTCAAATAAAGCGATCGCGCGATCGGCAAAATGCAGTATATCTGTAAAATTATGACTGACTAATATGACTGCTGATCCCCTCGCTTGCGCCCACTCTTTAATTTTTTCAATCATCTGGGGACGTATGCCCACATCTAAAGAGGCAGAAGGCTCATCCAAAAGCAGCAATTCGGAATCAGCAACTAAACCACAAGCAATACAAACCCGCTTGGCTTCACCACCAGACAGCGAACGAGCCGAACGTTTTGCCAAGTGTTCGCAGCCAAAAGTTGCAAGGGCAGTATGTACCCTTTGCGGAATCTTATGTGTGGGTGTTCCCCGAAACTTTAATACTTTGGCAACATTATTAAAAACTGTGTCATCTAGTAGTAATGTTTCTTGAAATACCAAAGCCGAACGACGACGCAACAATGTTTTATTGGCATTGCGGATATCCTGGCCAAATAATTGCATCTCACCACTGTAAGGTTGCAATAGATTGATTGTTCTTAACAGAGTGCTTTTACCAGCACCATTGGGGCCAATTATTGCGACAAGTTCCCCAGGACGGACTGCAAAATTTTCAATTGACAGGATATTTTTATGTGTTTTGCTATCTACACTAACCTGTCGCATATTTAGGACATACTCGTGAGTACTCATAGAATTTTCCTGTCATGCTGTAGGATAGTCAGCAACACGATAACGGTGTATGTGATAATGAGTAAGATGTATGCGATCGCCATTGCCACATCGTAATTTCCTTTTCCTACCTCCGTAACGATCGCTGTAGTCAAAACTCTTGTCTGTCCCTTGATATTGCCGCCCACCATCATCGATGCACCAACTTCCGAGATGACGCGACCAAAACCGGCAATGACAGCAGCCATTAACCCTAACCGTGCTTCCTTAATCAGCAACCAGTTAACTTGCCACTGCGTCGCCCCCATTGATAGCAGTCGCCAGCGTAGTTTCGGATTAATACTGATAATTGCTGTAAAACTGAAGCCAGCGACAATTGGAAAAGCAATGATTGCTTGGGCGACGATCATCGCTGTGGGTGTATAAATCAAATCAAGGTTTCCCAATGGCCCAGATCGCCACAAAAATACACTGACTACTAAGCCGATTACGACCGGTGGTAATCCCATACCAAAGTTAATCAAACTATTCAGAGTCTGCTTGCCGGCAAAATCCACTAATGCTAGCCACATTCCTAATGGGAGTCCCAGCAAAACGCTAATGGCTGTAGCTGTTCCAGATACAAACAACGTCATTGTCATCACCTGAAAAACATCGCAATCGCCATCGGTTAATAGCTCAAGAGCTTTCACAGCCCCTTCGATGATTGTATTCACAAATCTCTTACAGAATTAGATAAAGAATACTGAAATATGCAGTAGAGCAAGCCTTGATGATCTGATGCTCAAGTTTGTTTAAAAGCCGTAATCTTTCTCTGTTTTACCCGCATCACCATAAAATAGCGCTTGTTTGAACTCTTTTTTACCGTGGGCTGCAATTAGTGTCTGTCCTTCAGGAGATAAGACATAATTAATAAAAGCTTTAGCTCCTGCACTATTAACTCTGGGGAATTTCTGAGAATTTACTTCCATTACATGGTATAAATTCAATAGTTTCTTGTCTCCT
This sequence comes from Nostoc sp. KVJ3, assembly GCF_026127265.1. Classification (GTDB taxonomy): domain Bacteria; phylum Cyanobacteriota; class Cyanobacteriia; order Cyanobacteriales; family Nostocaceae; genus Nostoc. The sequence continues at coordinate 407,376 of NZ_WWFG01000002.1, read as the reverse complement.
TGCACCAGTATGGGTAAAGACAGGTTTTTCTTCTGAAATATATATGTTGCCCGATCCGCTAAGGTATATCCTAGTTTTTGATTAGCAACTTGCAAAGTTTCCGCCATCCCTGAACCTGTTTGCTGATACCAAGTGCCAGAGGGTGTGACATTTGCCTGTTTCCATAAATCTTTCTCTAGCTTATTAGTACCTGAGTCATCACCCCGCGATACAAACAATGCTTGGTTTTTAGCAATCAGGGAGAATGCTTCTACAGCATTCTTTTTCCCTCGGATATTTGCCTTGTCAGTATCTGGCCCGACGATCACAAAGTCATTGTGCATTACTAAGTGACGATTAATCACTGCACCACCTGCCAAAACTTTGCGTTCGGCTTTAGGTGAATTGACAAATAGCGCGTCAACTTCACCTTTTTCAGCCAGAGCCAAAGCTTGTCCGGTACCGACTGCAACCTTTTTGAGCTTATATCCTGTTTTCTTTTCAATTGCGGGAACTAAATCATCTAGCAGCCCACTGTCCTCAATGCTGGTTGTCATCGCCACAATCACATCTTTCTTAGCTGGTGACTGTCCAATAGTTGGCTCTTGCTTGATTAAGTTACTACCAAAGCCGATGCAAAGAATCGCCAGAAAACTTACCAAACACGCATCGCGCACAGTTCGATTATTGATCATTGCACTCTCCTAGCAATCTGTGTGCCAATATTTTTTACTATCGCAAGTAAACCTTACATTGGGAAGTATAAGCAAGATTGAGTAGGAAATCAACCATTTATGTTGTTTTCCAGACAATTCTGATGCTCAGAAAGATTCTAGGTATTACAAAGCCGTACGATCTGTCTATGTATCACGATACTTGTCGATTTTTTGCCGAAAACTTCTCAGCCGACTTTGCCAGTTGGCTATTGGGAGAGTCTATTACGCTGACAGAGCTAAAACCCTCTGAACTTTCCCTCGAACCTAATCTCTATAGAGTTAATGTTGCGATCGCTAACTAATCTTCAAACAGTATTTGTGGTTACAGCTTAATCAAAAAGTATAAGATTTTCAACCCATAGTTGCGTTTTCTTCTGCTGTTTCTGAGTTAGGAGTTTTGACCTTTTCAAGAAAACGAGATATCCAAGGTAAAGCTACCATGATTCCTGTTAACACTACTAAAAATACAGCTATTCCCCAAATTTGGTCGCGGGGAATTTCGAGAACACCGCGCAAAATTACCTCTCTTAAAGCAGAAACAATAGTAATTTCTACTGCTGCGGTCACGGATGTTCGCTGTTGTTGTAGATGATCGATTAACAAGCGGAATAACTCTACTAAAATCAAAATGAACAGGATATCAGATGTTACTTGCCGCAAATCTAATGGACTCAAAAAAGAGAAGAACATATCTCCGAGTCGGATGAGCATTACACAGAATAAACCAAGGCAGAGAGAAATGATAATAAAATCTTGAAAAAACTCCAGGTTACGTACAATTGTATTTCTTTGTAACCAGTCATTTAAGTTTAAAGTTAGCCCTTTGAGCATCGTATTTCCTAACAGTCTAGATTCATTTATTTCCATAACTGAAATAGTGCTGAGTATCTAGCATCGATTACTCAGCACGGGCTAAACCTTAGCTATCCGCTAACGGAACTGTATTCAATCCCTATTATTTAGCTATAGAAATCCTATTTGATTTGTGAAAATTGAGAGGTTCAGATCCCCGAGTTCTTTAAGAAACCGGGGATCTTGTTACTCACGAACTTAGCCCTATTAAACTATTTGGAACCGTTGAGGTTATGTACAGTTTCGGCAGTTTTCATCTTGGATGCTGCGGTTGTTAAGTTATTCGCAGCTTTGATGATCTCTTGTAAGGTTTCGTTAACCAGATCCTCATCAAGGGAGGTTTCTGATAAGTAAGTTTCGATGAAAATCTCGACTCGACTAACAATTATTTTGCTTTGAGAGCGTAGTCTGTTGAGGTCTTTGGTAGATAAATTATTCATTGTCTGAAGCTCCTTTCTGTTTCGCGGGTTGATTCTACATTTTTAGTCAGCAATTCTCATAACAAGAACGATTCTTAGAGTTCAGCCCTTTTTTGAAAGATAAAGCTTGCTGGAATACCCATTAAATCTTTCGCCTATTGACTGCTTAAATGCCTTCAGATTCCCCAAATTCGTACAAAGGTTTCAAGCAGGAGAATTGCTATATCTGGTAAGTTAACTGGTCTATTTTAGGATTTATGCACTGAAAACTTGAGATTGCAACTTTTGGAGATGCTCCGTGTAGCTTGCTTCTTTGCAGGAGTATGCGAGTGTAGCGATCGCAACAACATAATTTTTTCATAGTGCGTAAGTTCTATATCTATCCCTTAGACTTACGCACCGAAATTATCTTTTGAGACTGGGTGTAGGGTTGTGAGTCTTTAAGCCTCAGAAGCTTTGGTGCAGACATTAAAAGTTATCCTCTTGCGCGTAGCTTGTTTAAAACTAGAGGTACAATGGATGCTTACCATGTCTTTGTATCTTCTTGCTGTTGACTCCTTTTATAGCAACTTGAAGCCGAAGTTATTCAGAGTCTCACGCAAATCCTTGCACCCTTTTAAATAGTCTAAAGTGGCTATTCGCTCGGCTGAGTGTTGCGACCAATCACCAGCGACATTCATCTTTTGTTCAGTGTAGAACTCTTTCATGATATCATTGTAGTGAGCGATCGCTTCATCTTGCTCTGCCAATTTATAGGTTTCCCGGTGGAATACGGCTGGCTGAGGTAAACGCGGCTTAACAGCAGGTTGCGCTTCAGGATTGGGATAACCCACACACAACCCAAACACAGGGAATACAAAAGGTGGCAAATTCAATAATGTGGCTACCTCTTGAGTACTTTTGCGGATTGCGCCGATATACACCGTTCCTAAACCAACAGATTCAGCAGCGACAATCGCATTTTGCGCTGCGACTGAAGCATCGACTATGGCTTTAACCAACAGTTCTACGTAATCCAGAGCTACGGGAGTTAGTCCGCGACTTAGGGCAACATGAGCTAGACGACCTAAATCTGCTAACCAAACGAAGAATACAGGAGCTTGGTTAATCCATACTTGGTTATTAGCTAGCTTGCATAATTCTGCTTTACGCTCTGGATCTTCAATCGCTACCACACTCCAGGTTTGCATATTAGCTGAACTAGGAGCAGATTGAGCAGCAGCAACTAGCCATTCTAGGGTTCCTGGTGGTAAAGGATCGGATAGATAAGACCGGACTGAACGGTGAGCTATTAGCGTTTCTAGAGATGCGTTCCAGTCAATTTCGTGATTGAAGGGAACTTCACCGTAGCGCGATCGCAGTAGTTCTGTAGGATTAGTCATAGTCAAAGGAATTATCAACAACGATAAATAAGGAAGAAGCAGAAAATCAGGAGGCTGATTTTCTGACAAAGGTAGAGAGAAGATACTTGATTGCTACGCAGCTAGCTGGGTTTCTCCGAAATCTGAAAGGCGATCGCTCCGAAAAAAAGCAACTCGTAAAGCTAGCCGATACTCAGATGCAGGGCAAGTAAGGGGAGTTACGGTATGCCAAGAATTATCAGAACGGGCGATCGCAACTGAGGAATCGCTCAGAGGTAAAATATCTTGGAAAGCAGATTCTGGCTGGGAGTCTTTAAGAATTCGCAAACAGCCTCCCCAGTTTACAGACCATTGTTGATTGAAAAATAGCAGATGAGTTAAAACTTTGTTCGGTTCGTCTGTATGAGGGTGATGCAACTGTCCTAATTGATATCGGCGAAATCCAATATCCATTACACAGTCTTTTAGTTCCAATCCAGACATTTCCGCTATTGCTGCGCGGTAAGAATCTGTCCACAGTCCTTCTATCAACTGTCGCCAGACTTTACTAAGGTGTCTTAAGTCATAAGTAAGTCTGCCTTGTGCCATCCGTTCTCGCCAGCGATTATCGCTAGATTTGAGCATCAAGGAAATATCCTCGCTAGTTGCAAGCATCTTTCCCCAGGAGTATCCGTATCCCTCTCCCTCCGACAGGCGAAACTCCTCATGGGGAAAACTCGCAGTTAGTTCTAAGCTTGCTTCTGGTGAAAGCAAGTTTTTGATCAAAGCCCAGTTATATGGGACTTTTTGCATTGCTGTGGCACGAATAGATTGAAAATTAAGCATGGTAGAAAAAAATGCTTTACTAGAATTAACCAATCCTGACTACCCTGAACATCAAGTGGTATTGGAACATCAACAATCTGATTTATCTCTGCACCAAGAAACTCTGCTCAAGCCGCAGAAGTTTCATTACCGGAACAGTTAGAAAATCGTTCCAGCCAACTTCGTAATTGAAAGGAACCTCACCGTAGGGCGATCGCAGTAGTTTTGTAGGATTTGTCATACTCAACTTTTGAACCTGAACACTTTTTGACGATTTCAGAGGGGATTACCAACCCCATTGCAAATTTGTTTAGGTGTAAGACAACTCGTACCACTACTCAAAGTAAGTCGATCTCAACCTCCATAGAATCAAACTGCTTCCCCTGCTGTTTGAGTAATTTTGGCTGGAGACTACGCAACAAGGAGCGCAACACATCAGTTTTAGTGCATTGAAAATATTGACAGTACTGCTCTAGAAGTTGCCGTTCTTCTAAAGACAGTTGAAAAGTGATCCATCCTTGCTCTTTTCTCGGCATAGTTAATACCAACATATTTGGTAAAATTATAGCAATTGATACAATAATACTGAGCAATAACCTGAGACGGAATTGTTATGTGTTCTTAACCAACTTCACTTTTGATTCAAGTCTTCTCTAGTCAAACTGACTGAAACATATTGATGTGTTGATGGGTAAAAGCACAATTCAACTTAATGTCTTGGTAGATGTGTGCGTTCATCCTTGAGGAACCAAACTCAGAAGTTCTTCAACCGTGAGACTGCGCTTAACTTTTACTGACTGATGCTTGACAGCATCTAGCACTGATTGAATTTCTGGCTGACTGAGGGTGATTCCATGTTCTTGCAGCACACTAAATATCAGATGCCGACCAGAATGTTTGCCGACAACAAGGCGACGTTCCCAACCAACATCTTCCGGCGCAAAGGGTTCGTAAGTACCCGGATTTTGCAACACACCGTGAGCATGAATTCCAGATTCGTGTGCAAAAGTATTTTCACCCACGATCGCTTTCCAGGGAGGAACCGGCCAGTTGGCAGCTTTAGCAACTAACCGTGATAGTTCCAGTAACCGTTTTGTATTAATCCCCGTTGGAATGCCATAGAGGTGTTTCAGTGCCATCACCATTTCTTCCAGCGCTGCATTACCTGCGCGTTCGCCAATCCCATTGACTGTAGTGTTGACCGATCGCGCTCCTGCTTCAATACCAGCTAGCGAGTTCGCCATTGCCAATCCAAAATCATTATGCGTATGCATTTCTATGGGAATGAATAGATGATGCACAAGGGAACGAACTTTGCTGTAAGTGTTCAGAGGGTCGAGAATTCCTACAGTGTCACAGAAGCGAAACCGGAAAGCTCCCAACTCTTGAGCATAATACGCCACATCCAATAAAAAAGATGGATCGGCTCTAGAAGAATCTTCTCCGCCAACAGATACAGATAAACCGCGATCGCAAGCGAAATTTATTGCATCCCGCAAAAGATCCAGCATTTTCTGCTGCTTACCCCCAAACTTGGCGGCAATCTGAATTTCTGAGACAGGAACGGAAATATGCACCCGTTCCAAACCACAATCTATTGATGCCTGGATATCGGACAATTTAGCCCGGTTCCAGCCCAGTAATTTGGCGTTTAATCCCAGATTGGCAATGATTTTAATTGACTCTGCTTCTTCTTGTCCCATTGCCGGAACGCCAATTTCCAATTCTGGAACACCAATAGCATCAAGAAAAGTAGCGATCGCAATTTTTTCTTCAACGTTAAAAGCTACACCTGCCGCTTGTTCGCCATCTCGTAAGGTTGTATCGTTAATTTGAATCGGATGTTTATTCATCGAGAAGTGATTATTCATACTTGTTGGGTGATTTTGATTTACTTGAGTAATTCGTAATTGAACGATGAAGCAGCTAACTGGAGTTATGGAAAGAAAAACACATATTTCTTAGTGGTGGGTTAATAATTACGAATTACGTTAGCGACACGAGAAAGCGAGTCCGCTTACTCTGTAAGAGTTGCAAGCTACGCTTTTAGCGTCTCGTAGAGAGCGTAATTACGAATTACGTTAGCGTAGCCCATTACGAATTATTTAAATGTTTGCTACAACTTCCCCAATATTGCTAATGTCATAGCCGCCGAGAATTTCTAATTGCGATTGGACTAGCCGATGTCCCAAGATACTAAGAAACTGCTTTACTGGTTCTTCTTCTAAGTATTCTTTAATAATCACCAAGTCATATCGCGCTCGATGAAGGGGGATAAATCCTAACCCAAAGGCAGCAGCTATAGATGCCGTACTGATACCTGCATCAGCGATTCCTGAGACTACAGACAAAGCAACATCTTGATGGCTGTGAACAATATGGTCAGATCCTTTAACTTTATGCAATGGCACTCCTTCTTCTTGGAGTTTCCGTTCTAAAAGCATCCGACTGCCAGAACCCACTTCATGGGTGACAATAGTAGCTCCAAATTCTACTAAGTCGGAAACTGTTTTAACTCCCATTGGGTTCCCTGATGGGACTAACAAACCTTCTTCCCAAACTCCAAGGGTAATCAAAACGGCACTCTTACCTGTTAAGGCTTCCCGCACAAAGGGGATGTTATGTTCCCCAGTATCAGCATTGTATAAGTGCATCCCGGCAATGTGAACTTCACCTCGGCACAGACTACGCAATGCAGCCGTGCTGTGGGCGAAACGATAATGAATTCGCAGTTTTGGATGCCAACGTTCAGTTGCTCTTGCCAAGAGGGAAAGTACAGGTGTACAACCAGCAATCACAACTGTATTGTGCAGTTTGTCTATATCATCCAGAAGCCGAACCTGGACTTTATTTGTACCGATCTGACTCTGTGCTTCACTCGCTGGGTGAAGTTCCTGTGTCGCTACCTCCGACGCTAATGGTAATTTGCTTATGCTGGATAATCCCTTCACTCTTACGGATTCTCCAGTTCCTACAATGGGGTACTTCACCGCCACTGTCTCACCATCAGCCGGAATCATTTCGATCCGAAAAGCATCATTCCCAACGAGGGGATAAGCGATCCATTGATCCCCAACCCGCGCTAGACTAACTCGCAATTGCTGTTGCTTAGGGGCTGATCCAGTAAGAATTGCCTCAACTTCTGGTAAATCTTGCTCAAACCAGAATAAGTCCTCGACTTGGCAGCCAAGCGCCTTGGCTAAACGCAGTGACATAGCAACAGAAGGAGCATATTGTCCAGATTCCACACCACCAATACTCTGACGAGTTACGCCAGCTATATTAGCCAATTCTTGCTGGCTCATGCCTAAGCGAGTTCTAATTGACTTTAGATTATTGCAAAGATTCACATCCAGTTTCATGAGGCTGTATCTCTCCGTTAGAAAAAGCTGCAACGGACAAAGTTAAATCTGTTAGGGCAATAGCAAGGTTTTCTAGTGTTTGGCGTTTTTGTTGGAAGACATATTAATGTTTTGACAATTTCGCTGATCTTTTTGCAAGCTTAACATACATATTGCTAAAATACTTGCATCTTTGGCTACTATTTTAGCGTTGAAGTAGGCGAAGCTAGCGATCGCCTTTTGATCATTTGCTAACCAAGGCGAACTTTCAGCTTTAGTCCGAGTGCGGTAAATCCCGATCTAGATGCCAATTGCCTTTTTTAGTTGGTACCGCCACCCACTGGAGTTCCAACCAGAGGATTGGGTTCTTTTCTTTCAACCTTGAGACGGGATCGCGAATAATGCGTGTGGCGTTTATGCAAACAGCATTCGATATCCCCAAATCTTCGGCAACGCCTCTAAAAACGTCTTTGTTGGCATTAATTGAGGCAAACAGCATATTAGGATAATAAACAACAAAATGTTGTATAAGTTTTGGAGGGCAGCCCCAGTAAGAGTTTACGAGTTCGACGTGGCAGTACTGGAGCAACTCGCCTAGTTTGGCACAACGCCCCTTGACTACAGTAGTAAATTTTTGGACTAATACCTCTTCAGTCAACATAATAAGTTCTACTCCTTCAATGAGGTAGATAAATTTTGACGTGGTTACGTCGATTTCTCAAATAGTGGTAGGAAACTTACGCAGTTTTTTCTGCTTTTTCGAGTCAGAGGTTGCCAATTGCTCCAGACACCTTATATTAGGGATGATCCCTACTGCATCGTCCTAGTCGAACAACCCAAACTTTACCAGCAGTTCCTCAAGGCGATCGCTAGGCATAGATTTCGGAGTTACAAAATCTGTATTCTCGTCAATTGCCGTTGCCAGGTTGCGATAGTGCTGCGCCTGTTCGCACTCAGGAGCATACTCAATTACAGTTTTGCGGTGAAACTCTGCCCGTTGCACCATATTGTCTCTGGGTATGGAGTAGATCATTTGAGTCCCTAGTTTCTCTGCCAGAGCTTTGATCAAATCATCTTCCCGATGGACTTTGCGAGAGTTGCAAATCAATCCTCCTAGACGTATACCGCCTATGGGAGCATACTTTTGAATGCTTCGGCAGATGTTGTTGACGGTATACATCGCCATAATTTCCCCAGAAGTGATAAGGTAAACCTCTTGAGCCTTACGTTCACGAATGGGCATGACAAATCCACCGCATACCACGTCACCCAGACCATCATAAAATGTATAATCAAGTCTAACTGCATCATCATAAGCACCGAGTTGTTCCAGCAACCCAATTGATGTCAGAATGCCTCTACCTGTACATCCCACACCAGGCTCCGGCCCCCCCGATTCCACACACAGCGTCTTCCCCCATCCCTCCTGACGGAAGTCTGCTAAATTCACGTCATCTTCTTCTTTACGCAACGTATCAAGTACAATCTTCTGGTGAAATCCCCCCAAAAGGAGCCGCGTGGAGTCTGCTTTCGAGTCACACCCTACAACCATCACCTTACGGCTCATATCGCTCAGTCCAGCCACTACGTTTTGAGTCGTTGTGGATTTGCCAACTCCCCCTCTTCCATAAATAGCGATTTTCCGCATAAAAACCTCAATAATACCGCAGACTTGTTGATTTGACTCCCGGATTATGGTTAATCAAGTAGAGTGTTGAATCCAAATAAAGTTAAGTTGTAGTTTTTGAAAGAGTTCACTGCCCAGGTTGTGACAGCATCAACAGAGTTAGGGTCTGGACATCAGCAGTCGTCTATCTAGCACTATAAATATTGCAGTTATCTGCTAAAAGTTAAACAGCTTTTTACAGATATAGCAGTGAATATTAGTGGTATGCGACATACAACAAGGTACTAAAAATTAGTTGCAATCCTGTCACTAATAATTCAAAAAATTTCTACAGCTACAGCAGATGAATGAGAAATTTCTGCTTCATCACAGCAAGACAAACATTATTTTCCCTTGAAGAAAGATACATAGAAAAATCAGTCCAGCCTAGTTTATGGCAACAGCTTCGTCAAACGAAAAACCGATTTTTGGGCGGTTTTGCTCCACTTCGATTAACGTTATGCCGTCACCAATAAATGATGAGGCTGGTCTGATACTCACTTCAAAGGAATCTAAGGAGTTTTTGTCCTTGTATTTAGATTCCCTATAAATAAAGAATATCATACATCTGGCCAAATTACTTGCGCTGAGAAATTAATTTACAAACAGTATTCGTGGTTACAATTAGTCATCAGCTAAAGAGCTTCAAAGCCGATAATTGCGTTATTCTGTTGTTTGCAATTCAACAAATATGGTCTATTTTCCAAAGTAAAACATCTATAAAAAAGATAGCAACTCAATTATTTATCTCTTGATTTATAGTTAGAATGGTCTGTCTATTTCCATTGCCAAACCTATTATATATATAGGGATAAGGATGTTTTAAAATCTAGACAGAATTGTCTATTTACAATTAAATACATTCCGATTTATTCAACATTTATTTTCACTATTGTTATGAGAGTTACTATTATGAATTAGAAAGGTTGATAGGATTTTGAAATCAAGGAAGTCAAAGAAGTTTTCTGATGATAAGAGAAATATCAAAGTATCTTTCTTGATATCAGCTATTTGCACAAGGAGCAATCTAGCCATGCCAATGAAGTTGTTTAAGTGCGACGAAACCATCCCCGAACGGGAAAAGCACATATACATCAAAGAAAAGGGAGAAGATACAACCCAGTTTCTCCCCAGCGCCCACGTCGAAACCATTCCCGGCTCATTATCTGAACGCGGATGCAGCTACTGTGGTGCAAAGCTGGTAATTGGTGGTGTCCTCAAAGATACCATCCAATTGATACATGGGCCTGTAGGCTGTGCTTATGATACCTGGCACACCAAACGCTATCCCAGCGACAATGGCAACTTCCAACTCAAATATGTCTGGTCATCAGACATGAAGGAACAGCACGTTGTCTTCGGTGGTGAAAAGCTACTCAAAAAGGCAATGCTGGAAGCCTTTGCCGAATTTCCTGACATCAAACGGATGATGGTGTACACCACCTGCTCTACTGCTTTGATTGGTGATGATATCAAGCCTGTAGTCAAAGAAGTCGAAAAAGAATTGGGTGATGTAGACATCTTCACCGTTGAATGTCCTGGTTTTGCTGGAGTAAGTCAATCCAAAGGACACCACGTGTTTAACATGGGGTGGATGACAGATAAAGTCGGAACATACGAGCCAGAAATTACTAGCCCATATACAATCAATGTGATTGGTGACTACAACATCCAAGGTGATACCTTTGTGATGGAGAAGTACATGGAAAAAATGGGCATCCAAATTATTGCCCATTTTACCGGCAATGGTACTTATGACTCATTACGTGGGATGCACAGAGCGCAGTTGAATGTGACTAACTGTGCGCGTTCTGCGGGGTATATTGCCAATGAGTTAAAGAAAAAATATGGTATTCCCCGGATCGATGTGGATACTTGGGGTTTTGATTATGCTAAGGAAGGGTTACGCAAAATCGGGGCTTTCTTTGGAATTGAAGATCGAGCCGAAGCGGTGATTGCTGAAGAAGTTGCTAAATATGAGTCGAAGTTAGAGTGGTATAAAGAGCGCTTGACTGGGAAAAAGGTCTGTATTTGGACTGGAGGCCCACGTTTGTGGCACTGGACTAAAGCCCTAGAAGACGATTTGGGGATGCACGTTGTGGCGATGTCCTCCAAGTTTGGACACCAAGAGGATTTTGAGAAGGTAATTGCTAGAGGTGAAGAAGGGACTATCTATATTGATGATGGCAATGAACTGGAGTTCTTTGAGGTGCTGGAGATGGTCAAGCCGGATTTGGTGTTGACTGGCCCGAGGGTGGGTGCTTTGGTGAAGAAGTTGCATTTGCCTTATGTGAATGGTCACGGCTATCACAATGGCCCTTATATGGGTTTTGAAGGTGCGGTGAATATGGCTCGCGATATGTACAATGCCATTTATTCTCCTCTGATGAAACTCGCTCAATCTGATATCCGTGGTCAGCAAAAGCTGCCAAGCACCAATGGTAATGGCAACGGTAAAGCAACAAAAGAGCTATCTGAGCAAGTCGTTTCTTTAGTTCAACAGCAAGTTAAGGAAGCCACTGCACAGGTCAAACAGCCAGCGAAGGAAACTGCGCCACAGGTTCAAAAGCCAGCTAAGGAAGCTGCGCCACAAGTTCAAGCGCAAGCTAAGGAAACTGCGCCACAGGTTCAAAAGCAAGTTAAGGAAACTGCGCCACAAGTTCAAGCTAAGGAAGTTGCGCCACAAGTTCAAAAGCCAGCTAAGGAAACTGCGCCACAAGTTCAAGTGCAAGCTAAGGAAATCGCGTCATACATTCAAGAACGAGCTGCGGAAGTCACAAAATTAATTCAAGAACGTTGTTTGTGGCAGTTTCACTCTCGTGCATGGGATCGGGAAGAAAACATCAATGGTGTTCTCAATATGGCCGCCCAAATCTTGACTGGAGAAAAGGTGGTTCTAGAAACCTTGATCGACAGGGGTTTTTATGCAGATGCGAAGATCCTTTCGGCTGACCTGGAAATTAGGTTTGCATGGTTAAATAGCATGGAGAACTCGCAAAAGAAAGCAGTACTGGAATCTGTTAAGGCAATGCTGATCGATATTGTAATAACCAAGTCGAAGAATGGTGAGTTGCATTATTCGCTTTATTAAAGCAATAAAATCGGTAATTCAACCAAACTAGGACTTACGCAAAGGTAACGGAAAACGAACCACAGAGGACGCAGAGAAGCCAGTGCGTTGCGGGGGTTCCCCCCGTTATAGCAACTGGCGCGTCACGGAGGAATGAGAGTTCGAGAGGGTTTTTGCGTAAGTCCTACAAACGAACGGCGTTGTTGAATTGGAGCATAAACTTAGAGTCTTGTCATCCTGTTAGTGTTTGTGCAGAAATTTTCTTACAGAGTAGAGAGCGATGCCTGCGGCGAGCGATCGCTAACGCACCGACGGGCTACACCAAAAGCATTCCTAAGAAGCTTGGTATCTGACTACAGAAGCATCTCATCTAGCTTTCAAGATTTTCACGAAATTCAATTCTACTTTTCTTCTGTAATCGATGCTATGAGTAGCTTGCTTCTTAGTTGGATGTGCAGCTAGTCGCAGACATCGCTCTACTTTCTTAAGCTCAAAAAGACAACTCATCTCTTCGTTCAGCAACGCCAAACAAAATCACGCAATTTTTTACCACATAGGAGTCAAGAGAATGTCTTTAGTCGTAAAACAGAAAGAACGCAAGGGAATCATCAATCCTATATTTACCTGTCAGCCTGCTGGGGCTGAATACGCTTCCATTGGAATCAAAGATTGTATTCCCCTGGTGCATGGAGGACAGGGATGTAGTATGTTCGTTCGTCTCCTCTTTGCCCAGCATTTGAAAGAAAATTTCGACATTGCTTCTTCTTCACTCCATGAAAATAGCGCTGTTCTTGGAGGACAGCCACGGATTGAGGAAGGCGTAAAGACCTTAGTAGCACGATATCCCGATTTACGGATTATCCCAATTATTACGACTTGTTCAACTGAGACAATTGGGGACGATATCGAAGGAACCATTAACAAGCTCAACGGCTATTTAAAGGAGGCTTATCCCGATCGCAAGGTTATCCTTGTTCCTGTACATACTCCCAGTTACAAAGGTAGCCAGGTAACAGGCTATAATGTTGGTGTACACGCAATCATTTCTACCCTAGCAAAAAAAGGCCAACCAACTGGCAAGTTGAACATCATTACAGGGTGGCTTAACCCTGGAGATGTCACTGAAGTTAAGCGCATCTTAAAAGAGATGGATGTTCCAGGAAACATTTTACTGGATACAGAAACCTTCGATGCGCCCACCATGCCCGATAAGACAAGTTTTGCCTTTGGGAATACAACCATTGAAGAAATTGCTGATTCTGCTAATGCATTGGGAACTATTGCCTTATGTAAATATGAAGGCGGTAGTGCAGCCGAATTCTTAGAAGAGAAGTTTAAGGTTCCGGCAATTCTTGGCCCAACGCCAATTGGGATCAAAAATACTGACATCTGGTTGCAAAATATCAGCAAACTAACTGGTAAACCAATACCAGAATCCTTAGTTAGAGAACGTGGTAAAGCTATTGATGCGATCGCAGACCTCGCCCACATGTTCTTCGCCAACAAGAAGGTTGCTATCTACGGAGATCCCGATCTCGTAATTGGTCTTGCAGAGTTCTGCTTAGAAGTTGAGTTAGAGCCAGTGCTGATGTTGTTGGGAGACGACAACAAAGCTTGCACCAAAGATCCAAGAATTGCCGAGTTGGAGAAGCAAGCAGCCTGTGATATCGAAGTCATCTGGAATGCAGACCTGTGGGAATTAGAGCGCCGCATTACAGATAAATCCCTCGAAATCGACTTGATTTTGGGTCATTCCAAGGGTCGGTATATTTCTATCGATAACAACATTCCAATGGTTCGGGTCGGCTTCCCCAGCTTTGACCGCGCAGGTATGTGGAAATACCCAATCATTGGGTATAAAGGAGCAGAATGGCTAGCAGATAACATTGCTAACGCCATGTTTGCAGACATGGAGAACAAGCACGATCGCGAATGGATCTTAAACGTTTGGTAAGAAGCTGATGCGTATGGGAGTGGGGAGTTTCTACAGTGGCGATCGCCTCATTGTCCATCCCATACTCCCTTCCTAGACCCAAGGATTTATCCCTAGTTAGCATACAATTCCTCTTTACTCTGTGTCCTCTGCGTCTCTGCGGTTAAATAAATTTTTTTAACCACAGAGGCGCAGAGAGCGCAGAGAGAAAATTACGAAAGACTGGAGAGTTCTCATGACTGCAAGTATAGATCAAAATGTCGTATTTTACGGAAATTTGAGCGAACTGTATCGCTTGGCAAAAGAGGGTAAAATCAAGACCAGTTTACAAGGTAGTCATACCCGCCCCTGTAAATTTTGGACTGCAACGAAGATTTTAAGCGGGATTAAAAATGCGATCGTCATTTCTCACGGGCCAAGTGGCTGTGCTTATGGTGTCAAGCGGGCATACAAACTGACCAATAGCCGCAATAGTGGTTCTCCTTATGAACCCGTGGTGACTACGAACATGAGCGAGAAGGCGGTAATTTTTGGTGGCGAAAAAGAATTAGCAGGTGCGATTCGAGAAGTAGATGAAAAATACCATCCCGATGCGATCGTTGTTGCTACTAGTTGCGCGTCTGGCATTATTGGCGACTGTGTTGATGATGTAGTAAATAAAGCTCGCAGCGAAATCCAGTCTGAGATCATGACGATACATTGTGAAGGATTTGCTGGAGAGTATCGCAGTGGATTTGATATTGTCTTTCGGCAAATTGTAGACTTTATGGAGCCGCCAACTCCAGAACGGAAATCACAATTAGCCAATTCTGTCAATATTGTGGGCGCAAAGATGGGGCCGGAAAGGACGGAAGTCGAAACCGATGTCAAGGAATTGGTACGATTAATAGAAGAAATGGGCGCACGGGTTCACAGTGTTATCGCAGGTGATTGTACTTTAGAAGAACTTAAGCAAGCACCAAGTGCGGCAGTCAACTGTACTTTATGTTTGGATCTTGGCTATACCATCGGCAAAGCCATGTCAGACAAATTCGGTACTCCATTAAATTCTACTATCCTTCCTTATGGAATCACCGCTACAGAAAAATGGCTCGAAGGAGCGGCAAAATATTTAGGGATGGAAGAACAGGCGGCTGCTTTGATGGCAAGGGAGTATGCCGCAATCAAGACTGAATTTGAAGCAGCTAAGAGTTATATAGAAGGGAAGTTAGCGATTATCGAAGGACATGATGCTATCAAGTGCTTATCCCTTGCCCACATGTTAGATCGTGATTTTGGAATGCGTGTAGTAATTTATAACTTCCATCCCTGGAGTACAGAAGCACGAGAAACCAGTGTAGATTACTTATTGGAAACAGGGTTAGACCCGGAAATCCTAATTACGAAGGGGACGCTGGCCTTTGGCAAGTATGAGTCGATGAAACAAACGGAAGATGAATTACTGGATTTCATTGGTGGTCTTGATACAGAATCGGTAGTTTATTTTGGTTCTTCCTTGAGTTTCCCCCATATTCCTGTCGTCGATTTAAATGCTATCTTAAATCGTCCCAGATTCGGCTATCGCGGAGCCTTAAAGGTCGCAAGGTGTATTAAAACAGCACTTCAATATGGCTTTAGACCTCGGAGTGCTTTAACCAAGCAAATGGTATTCCCTAAAAATTCCGGGTTAGCATCTACTCAATCACTAAGCGGAAAATTAGCTCAAGACATGCCTGATTGTACCGTATATGCAGCAGGAAAGAAGCGTGGAAAATGCTTTAACGAGTAATAAGCTAATCGGCATTTAAGTTGCATAAAGATAGGGCTGAAGCCCTTACTACAAGCGAATCATTTTGGAAAAATTAATGACGATTAGCTTACCAATTTTCGATTACAAGAAAATTGTAGGTTGGGTAGAACAAAGTGAAACCCAACATTTCTGAGATTTTGTTGGGTTTCGTTCCTTAACCCAATCTACTAGCGCTAATATGGGCAAGGCTTAAGCCATAAATGTCAAGGCAGAAGCTGTTACAGGCTGCGCGAAATACGGAAACGTCAAGGCAGAAGTCGCTACAGGGAAAACAGAAGCCGTTACAGGCTGCACAAAACACGGAAACGTCAAGGCAGAAGTCGCTACAAGCTGCGCGAAACGCATTTACCATAATCAAGCCTTAGAAAAACAGGAGGAAAAAATGTCTGCTGAAACAACTTTTGACAATTGTAACCATAGTAAAGACCCAGTAGTTGGCTGTGCCCTTGAAGGTATTGCAACTACGGTTGCTGGCATTAAAGATGTCAGTATTGTGATTCAGTCTCCACAGGGTTGCGCGTCTACTGTTGCAGCTGGGTATGATGCTCATGAGGTTGATTTCACCAAGCGGAAAGTAGGTTGTACTCGTCTTTTTGAGTCAGACATTGTGATGGGAGCATCTGAGAAACTCAAAGGGATGATCAAAGAGGCGGATCAATCTTTTGATTCTAAGGTGATGTTTGTCGTTGGTACTTGCGCGGCAGACATCATTGGTGAAGATATTACGGGATTGTGCAACCAGCTTCAGCCAGATATCAAGGCCAAACTCGTTCCTTTAATGGCTGGTGGGTTTCGGGGCAATGCTTACGATGGCTTGGAGATGGGTTTGGAGGCTTTACTTCCTTTTATCAAAAAAAGGCAGACTAAGAGAAGGGGCAGGAAGCCAAGGATTGTAAATATCATTGCGCCACAGGCAAATTTAAATCCTACTTGGTGGGCTGATTTGGAATGGGTAAAGAAGACGTTAAAATCTTTAAGAATTAAAGTACAGACTGTCTTCTCTCATAATACCTCATTTGAAGAACTAGAGCAAGCTGGTGAGGCAACCGCCAATATTGTTCTCAGTCATGATGTTGGGTATAAGTTTGCTCGGAAAATGCAACAGACCCATGACATTCCTTTGATCCTTGATGATATACCTTTACCAGTGGGTGTAAACAACACTAGCCGATGGTTGAAGGCACTGGCGGCACATTTCAAGATCGAAGAAAAAGTCGTCGAACCGCTAATTAAACAAGGCGAAGAAATGGTCGTAGATACACTTCGCAAACGAGCATTGATGATTATTCCCCGATATCGTAACTGTAGAATTGCCGTATCTGCTGATGGGACGCTTGGTATTGGACTGGTGAGAATGCTCTTTGAAGAATTGGAGATGATTCCAGAAGTCTTATTATTTCGTTCAGCAATGCCTGATTCTCGTTCAATTCTGGAGCGAGAACTGCACAGCCTCGGTCTTACTTCCCGCGTAGTATTTTCGGCAGATGGCTATCAGGTAAAACAGACCTTAGAAGAGTTTGATGTTGATGCTGTGATTGGCTCGGCATGGGAAAAATATATGGCAGAGGAATTGGGAATCAAAATTGCTTTTGATGTATTTAGCCCCACTAACAGAGAAACTTATGTTGACAAGCCATATTTTGGCTATGAAGGCATGATAAATATTATGGAGGTGATTGCTAACGATTGGGATAGAGCTTTCCGTTCTAAAGAGATTCATTGGACATAGAAAAGTATTTGATATTGTAATGCAGAGTTATCAACAAGTATTGTGCTACAAATCTGGAGTAACGGCGATCGCAAAAACAGGGAGTAACTGCCGTTAGCAAAGCGTAAAGCCAACTCTTAGAGACGCTACGCGTAGCTTGCTTTGACCTAGTAGTACGCTTAGAGCGACGTAAGAGCTTCTCCCAAAGGGAGAAGCTAACGCCAAGGAGAGTTCTGTCACTTTCCGAAAACATTTACCATTTCTGAATTCTAGAGCTTTTGTATAGCAAGCGATGTCTACGACGGGCTACGCCTACGCGCGATTATTTTCTAATAACAAATACAAGACCGATTTTTTTCTAATAGTATAGCTTGTATTGATTGCCTCATGAGGCTTCTAGCGATCGCCCTCCCGGAGAGTGACAAAAGAGGGCTAATTAACCGGACATGACATGATATGACTATACGGAGTAAGGGCACAGCATTGCTGTGCCCTTACTATTCCACGCAATGAAAATAGGCTATGTTGCCCCTACGAAGCATTTTGCAACTCGGCTGTGCGAATTGAAAGTTGCTGTGTCTGATTACCCCGTTGCACTTTCACCTGTAATACTTGACCAAGACGACTATCTTCCACAACGTTCTGCAATTGTTCAGCACTGGTAATAGCTTTACCATCAACTTGTAGAATTACATCCCCGCGCCGGATACCAGCAGATGCGGCTGGAGAATTGGGGACAACTCGCATGACAAAAACACCACTAATTTCTGGTATCTGAATAGGAGAGTTGGGATCGGTGTTATTTTGCTTGGCCAGTTCGGGTGTTAAAGTTAGCATTTGCACGCCCAAATAGGGGTGAGCAACTTTGCCATCACGTTGCAGTTGCGCTGCGATCGCTTTAGCTTTATCAATAGGAATGGCAAACCCAATCCCCATCGCGTCGGGACGAATGGCTGTGTTAATCCCAATCACTTCACCTTGACCATTTAATAGTGGCCCGCCAGAGTTCCCTGGGTTAATGGCGGCATCAGTTTGAATGAAATCTAAACGTTTGTCGCTAATGCCGACTTGGGCGCTGGAACGTTTCAGGGTGCTGATAATTCCCAAGGTAACGGTGTTATCAAATCCTAAAGGATTACCAACTGCGATCGCCCAATCTCCTACTTGGACATTACTAGAAGAACCCAAGGGTGCCACTGGTAAATCGTTGCCGGCGTTAATCTTGACTACTGCCAAATCTGTAACTTCATCAATGCCTTTAACTTTCCCTTCAAAGGTGCGGCCATCTTTGAGCCGGACTGTTACCTTATCAGCCTTATCGACCACATGAGCATTAGTCATAACTAACCCGCTCTTGTCAATAATGAAACCTGAGCCTAAACCGCGTAACTGCTCAGAAGGTATTTGTTGAGAGAAACCGTCACCAAAAAACCGCCGGAAAAACGGGTCTTCCATAAATGGATCGACGCGACGAGTAATTGTCCGCTCAGTATCAATGCGAACAACTGCTGAACCAACACGATTTACTGCTGCTGTCACAAAGCTAGTGCTAGCGATCGCAGCCGTAGCTGGTGATTGGCGTTGGGCAATCACTGGTGAAGTATCCCCTGTTACTGGGGGTGCGGGTTCGGCTTGGGAGGGCAACACCTGTAATGTGCTAACCGTTAGCACAACTCCTAGCGCGATCGCTAAAACATAACTACTGAGTTGACGGATGGATCTGGGTAATTTGAGAAATCGCATAATCACAACCTAATTTATCAGCTTAATTGTTGCTTAGTCGTGACAAATCTATTTACAGTTATTTTTACTTCCGGTTTCGCTTGCTCTTCCCAATACTGTGGTTAGGGCATTTTGCGAGTTACCTGTAATCAACTTAATGGAAAATTTAACCCAAAAGCTATTATGGACATTTACCCTTTACAAGTTCGGTTTTTACCCATCAAGAAAACTTTTGGATTGCTAACAATACTACAACTTTCAAGGTAGTGACACCGAGAAAAAGGAGATAGAGAATACCTCTGCTCACTTTTGGTTCAAAACCCGCTTGGATGATGAACTAACCTTTGAATAAAATTTCATTCCGACTGGTTGCACCTAACTGGGGTAAAGAGTTGATAGCTGAGTGGGGAGTGAGGGCAGTAGGAACGGTTAGAGGTAATTGTAATTGTTTGACAACGCTTTGCAGTAATTGGTCTTGTCCAGTTCGGAAACCCCACACATTTGTCCCACGGTTGATAATAGCAAACCAAACCAAACCGCGATCGCGTGTGGGCATCACTCCCGCTAAAGCACTGACATCTCGGAGAGTGCCAGTTTTGATCACAGTCGCAAGGGGAATGTGTCTGCTGTGTACTGTTCCTCGGTGATCGAATCCAGACATCGGGAACAAGTCGCCAAGATTTAGCTGATGGGCAGATGCCTCACCTTGAATAGCCATCAGCATGGCACAAACAGCCCTGGGGGAAATGCGATTTTGCGGGCCCAATCCAGAACCATTGATTAACTGAATTTCTACTTGTGGGACTCTGGCAAGGTTAGCAGCAGTGGATTGGACTACACCCGCTCCCCCCACTGATTCTGCCAGCATCTCTGCCATATCGTTGTTGCTGTAAACGTTCATTTCCTTGAGTAGTTGTTTCAAGGGTAACGAGCGATGACGCAGCAACAAAGTTTGTTGAGGGTTTGGTTGTGCCTCAACTTTCACCGTACCTGCAATCACAACTTGAGGCTTAGGCGTTCCCTTGGGCATGATTGAGTATGTATAAATAGCGGGGCGGCCCCAAGTCGCACGATTTAGGATTTGCTTGAGCAGCATACCCGCCAGCATCGGTTGCCGTTGGAAATTCATGGCAAAACTGCCATTAATGATTAAATTTCCCTTTACCTGCTTGATCCCCATTTGATTGAGAGTATTACCAAGAGCGATCGCTTCTTCCCAAACAAACATCGGATCGCCACCACCAGTAATTACCAAATCACCCTGCACAACTCCATTTACCACAGGGCCAGTGATACTTACCAAAGTATCAAATTGGTGATCTGGCCCCCAAGTTTTCAAAGCAACTAATGAAGTAGCAATTTTGGTTAAAGAGGCAGCCGGTAGAGGTGTCGTACCTTGGTGATTTGCCATCAGCATTGGCCCTGACTGCATCCAAATTCCCTGACTCTCAGCCAGATTTTGCGCCACCACTTTTGACGTTATCAGCTTTTTGAGATATTCCTGCACCGTCGTCGCCCCAGCTGGGTTTGGATCGGGGGCAAGAACTAAGCCTGGGCTACTTTGCCAAGTCAAAGCATCTAAGGCATCCATCGGCTTGATTTGTACCCCGGCCATTTCCAGCCAGAGTGACACCAAACCTGAACCCAATAATTCCAGCATTTTCTATTCCTCTATTAGGATTTTATCTGTTGTTTACTGTGCTAATATACAAGCTTTTTTACAAAAATCAGTATTGAGTGAGAATTGCAAGCCGCAGAACCCCGATTTATCAGAGATTCTGGGATCTTAATTTCTCGCATTCCTAGGATAAACCAAGGTTAACAATTCAAAATTCAAAATTAGAGATATTTTGCCTACGACACGCTGCGCTTCTAGGGCAAATACCTGTGTGCGAAAGTATCGAGCCGAGCATGCTTATTTTTACTCACTACTCCTGTAGAGACGCGATTAATCGCATCTCTACCCACTCCCGACTGAGTAAGGTATTTAGCTACTTTCTTTCTGGATGCGCTGCATCCTCTGTTGAAAGAGTGCCCATCTGGTTAATTGTGGCAATCATCTGATATAAGCGCCCCAAGTCGCGTTGATTGAAGTACAAAATCAGGCGGGGTAGTCCAACAGTTTCATCTTGAGCTTCTTGAGGTAATGCCTGACTTTTTTCAATCTGTCCTTTAACAAAAATGTCGCTGAAATCAACATTGAGTTTCTCTACCTGAGCATCTGAGATATCTGTCTTAAGGCGGATGACTAATTGATCGCCTACATAACGGCTGGAATGATAAACCTGGTAAAAACGAGTGATAGCGTCGCAAGCCACATCCAGGTTGTCTGTCACGGTGTAAAGGCTGGGGTCTTCAGGACTAACAAGACCATTCTGCACTAATTGTTTATCAATATATTCGCTCCAAGACCACCAGTAATCACCACCAGGGTGGTCAATTAAAACTAGAGGTACTGGCCCAAATTTACCATTTTGGCTTAATGTCATGCATTCAAAAGCTTCATCTTGAGTACCAAAACCTCCAGGGAACAAAGCTACAGCATCACTTTCTTTCAGGAGAAACAGCTTGCGGGTAAAGAAATATTTGAAGTGAATGAGCTTAGGATCGCCTTCTATAAATGGGTTAGCTTCCTGCTCAAAGGGTAACTGAATGTTTAATCCAAAGGAATTTTCTCGCCCAGCGCCTTCGTGACCTGCTTGCATGATCCCACCACCGCCACCGGTTATCACCATAAATCCCAATTGAGAAACAGCACGAGCAAACTCAAGGGCCATTTGGTAATCTGGCGTATCTGGTGCTAAACGAGCAGAACCGAAAATGGTGACTTTGCGAATGTGTCGGTAATCATAAAAAAGTTGAAAACCGCGTTCCATATCTGCTAACGCAGCCGACAAGATTTTCCAATCGAGACGCTCAATTTCGGTATCAGCTAGCCGAACAATAGTAGCAAGTGCTTGCTGAATAAATTGCCGATTTTTTAATGTCGGTAAGCAAGCGATCAATTCAGCGATATCCGCCTGTAAAGACTCTAATGTGTCAAACGACGCAGATGAGGTCATGAGAACTGCCGCAACAATGGCATTATATTTTACGTGAACTACTCACACTCTAGCAAGCAGGATATAACCGTTGATTAACCCTGTGAAAAAAACATAACTACAAATTACGAATTGTCTAATATCTAATGACTGATGACTAATTCCCTAAACTGAGCATAGGGGTTTTAAAATCTCTAAAGGGTTACTATAGTGAAATTTATGGGCAAGCAACGTGTTCTTTCTGGAGTTCAGCCAACAGGCAATTACCATCTAGGTAACTACTTGGGAGCTATTCGCAACTGGGTAGAAGGTCAGAGCGAATACGAAAATTACCTTTTTGTGGCTGATTTACACGCAATTACAGTACCACACGACCCAACACAGTTGGCAGCTGATACCTACACCCTTGCTGCTCTCTATCTCGCTTGTGGTCTTGATTTAAATCACTCCACCATCTTTGTCCAATCTCACGTTTCGGCCCACAGTGAACTCACTTGGTTACTTAATTGCATTACACCCCTAAACTGGCTGCAAGACATGATCCAGTTCAAGGAAAAGGCTGTGAAACAGGGAGAAAATGTCAGCGCAGGTTTGTTGGATTACCCAGTCTTGATGGCGGCTGATATTTTGCTCTACCAAGCGGATAAAGTGCCAGTGGGTGAAGACCAAAAGCAACACTTGGAATTGACACGAGATATTGCAGCTAGATTAAATCATCAATTTGGTAAACCAGATCAGCCAGTGCTGAAGTTACCAGATCCTTTAATTCGTAAGGAAGGCGCGAGGGTGATGAGTTTAGCGGACGGTACACGCAAAATGTCGAAGTCCGATCCTTCAGAGTTAAGCCGAATTAGTTTGCTAGATTCACCAGAACAGGTTCAATACAAGATTAAGCGTTGTAAAACCGATCCGATTCGTGGTCTGACTTTTGACGATCCGGCGCGTCCAGAGTGTAATAACTTGTTAACGCTGTATACATTGCTGTCTGGAAAGACTAAGGAAGATGTCGCTGTTGAGTGTCAGGATATGGGTTGGGGGCAATTTAAGCCATTGTTGACGGATACAATTATTGACTCCCTGAAACCAATTCAAGAAAAATATCAGGCGATAACGGCGGATAAAAGCTATTTGGAGTCTGTGTTACGGGATGGAGGGGAAAAAGCAAGAGCGATCGCAAATCAAACTTTATCACAAGTAAAAGTTGCTTTGGGCTACTCTCTTCCTCTATAAGTTTTCACTTTTTGGTGTGGTTCGCTATACCATTTAAGAAATTGAAATTCTTAATGTTATGCATCACACCCATAGCCCCACAGCCTTTAAGAGAGCTGTACAAGCTGGTGAATTTCTAGTTACTGCCGAGGTAGCACCACCGAAAGGGGGAGATCCAGCGCACATGATTCAAATGGCGGCGACTCTTAAGGGAAGGGTTCATGCTGTCAAT
The DNA here is from genome assembly GCF_026127265.1 of Nostoc sp. KVJ3. GTDB lineage: Bacteria > Cyanobacteriota > Cyanobacteriia > Cyanobacteriales > Nostocaceae > Nostoc. The sequence goes on along the minus strand of NZ_WWFG01000002.1, from coordinate 383,534 downwards.
GTTACTGATGGTAGCCGCGCTGTGTTACGGATGTCTTCGTTAATCGCATCGGTGATTTTGTCGCAAAACGGCATAGAGCCGATTTGTCAAGTTGCTTGCCGCGATCGCAACCGCATTGGTTTACAAGCTGATTTAATGGGCGCTCATGCTTTAGGTATTCGTAATATTTTAGCTTTAACTGGCGACCCTGTAAAAGCTGGCGATCATCCAGATGCTAAAGCAGTTTTTGATTTTGAAGCGGTGCGACTGTTGCAACTGATTCGGAAGATGAATCAAGGCGTTGATTGCAACGAGAAACCCTTGACTGATGGAGCGTTAGATTTATTTGTTGGTGCAGCAGTAGATCCGCAATGTAAGAGTTGGTCGGGTTTGCAAAGTCGATTTGAACGCAAAATCGAAGCCGGAGCGCAGTTTTTCCAAAGTCAGTTAATCACCGATTTTGAGCGACTAGAAAAGTTTATGGACACCATTGCTTCTGGTTATAAAAAACCGATTTTAGCAGGAATTTTTCTGTTGAAATCGGCAAAAAATGCCCAGTTTATTAATAAGTGTGTTCCCGGTGTAAATATTCCTCAGCATATTATTGATAGATTGGCAAAAGCCAAAAACCCTTTTGAGGAAGGAATGAAAATTGCCGCCGAGCAAGTGCAGATAGCGCGGCAATTGTGTCAAGGTGTCCATTTGATGGCGGTGAAGCGAGAAGATGCGATCGCGCCAATTTTAGATTTGGCTGGGATTGCTCCACTTAATCAGTTGGTATCTAAGTAAACAGAATTAAAGATTTTTCATGAAAGTAGATGGTAATAATCATCTGCTTTTTTTCATTCTTAATTAGATGCGTATGCACGATTTTTGATAAACTTTAAATATCAAAATTTAACTTAACTAAATTCAGGTGCAAACTGAGAAGATGTTTTAAAAAAGGAAGACGGTTTGGAAGAAGGTAGACAGGAAGGTAGACAGGAAGCTAAGTTAGAAGCTATTCCCCGCTTTTTGGCATTGGGGTTGAGTGTGGAACAAGTGGCGGTAGCTCTTGATTTGACGGTGGCGCAAGTACAGCAAGCAGCCCAAAATCAGTCCAGCTGATATTTTAGATGTAAGCAAATTACTCTATAAATGTATGAGTAGAAAGATAAGAGAATTTTCTCTCATCTCTCTACTCACCATTTTCATCAGAATTTATCCAAGAGGTTCATTCTCACCACATTGACGTGAATACTGTAATTCCAATTCATTTTGCCGTTCCCTACCTCCTCTATACACAACTGGACAAAACTTAGTGTTAGCACTCATACAATCCATGTGTGGCGTTTTAGCGCAAATCACGAGTAATCCACCCAGAACAAACAACAAACCACAAATTGCAAGCGTATTAACCCAATAAATTTCCAGCGCTCCGTGAACTACTATTTCTCGTAGTAGAGATACAATTGTTACCTCAACTGCTACTCCCACAGAGATACTATGTTCTTGCAAATAGACCATTAATAGTCGAAATAACTCGACCAAAATTAACACAAATAGTATTTTTGCAGTCACATGTTTATAGTCTAGTGGCTGCATAATAGCGATCGCTATTCCCCACAATTGGATCAGCATGACGGCGAACAAACCCAAACACAAGACAATCACAATTAAGTCTTGAAAGGCTTCCATATTGCGAACAATTGAGTGCCGATCAAGCCAGCGATCGCTAAATAGAAATCGACTTTTCTGGCGCTTTTGCATGTACGTTTTATTCCAATCGGGACAGGTTCAGACAACACCAGCAGTCAACCCAATAGTTTTATGTTATGCAATGTTAAGCTTTTGTGCCTCAGCGAGGTTGGTAATTTATCAGTCATTGGTCATTGATCGTTAGTTTTAGACAAAGAACAAAGGACAAATTACTAATGAAAGTTCACTATTCATTGATTTAATTTTTGTACTTTTTGTAACAATTGCTCGGCATTTTTTGCCCACTGCGGATTACCCTGAGCATTATATAAATCTCTCGCAAATTGCAATACTTGTACTGCATCCCTATATTGCTGTAACTGCATAAAAACTAATCCTGCACCATAATAAGCATTGGGATAGTTAGAGTTAGCTTCGGCTGATTTCCTAAAAGCTTCTAATGCCTCTTGTAATTTGCGTTTTTGAAACCAAATTGAACCGAGATTGTAATAAGCTTCAGGATACTTAGGATTAATTTTTACTGCCTGATTAAAAGCATTTTTTGCTTGATCTATTTGGCCTTCCTGAAGATAACACATCCCTATATGGTAAGGAGGCTCTGGTGCATTTTTGCTATATTCTATAGCTTTTTTAAAAGATGCGATCGCTCGCTTACAATCTCTTTGCTGTTCTCGTACCAATCCCAAGTTATAGTGGGCAAACCCTAGTTTAGGATCGAGTTCTAAGGCGCGTTGTAAGTAATCGCTAGCTAACTGTAAATTATTACCTTCTAATAATGCGCCACCTAAATTAGCAAAAGCCGGAGCAAATTTCGGATCGGCTTGCGTCGCTCGATAAAATGCATCCGCAGAGGGTTGTAATTTTCCAGTTTGTCGGTATGCTAATCCTAAATTATAGTGGGCTGGTGCTAATGTCGGATCTAACTTGGCGGCTTGTTTAAAGGCTGCGATCGCATCTTGTACTTTTCCCGCCTGAATTGCCTGTAAACCTTGGTTCAACCAGTCTATGGCAGTTTTTCCATTAGATTGTGCCAGCTTTGAGGAGAAAGAGGGAGAAAGGGAAAAAGATGGGAAGGGAATACTAACAACCAACAAAGTCAAACTTACTAACCCTGCTATGGGATATTTAGAAAATGATAATCTCATTGATTTTCTGATTCGCAACACTTTCAGTTAAATTTACTTCATAAAAAGTTATTTACAAAAATTTTAGATTCGCTATTAAACTTTACTAGCGTTAACTTTTATTAAGATAAATCTTACGACAAGCTACATTTTTTTAACTTTAGATTAAAAGAAGGATAATAACAAATTAAAGCAGGGATAATTTTGACTCCAGAGAACGATTTTTTATTAAATAGAATTCAGGAGCCAGGAGTAAGAATTCCGAATGAATTTTGGACGACTGGCGGATAACTAAATGGGTTTAAGACGTTTGCGGACTCGCTACTGTCAAGATTTATGAATCCTGTTAGCGGATAGCTATGGTTTAGCCCATTCTGGATTCTTCTTCATTCCTTGATATATACGGAATCATGCGGTTATAAAAGACTTACCGCAAGGGGGTTTTATGAACGAAAAAGTAAAATCGGGTTCGCGGAATATTGCAATTGTTGGGCCTTATTTGAGTGGAAAAACCACTTTACTAGAAAGCTTGTTATTTGTCACAGGGGCAATTTCTCGTAAAGGCAGTGTTAAAGACAGCAATACAGTAGGAGATAGTGCTGGCGAATCGCGCGATCGCCAGATGAGTGTAGAAGTCAGCGCCGCTAGCACTGAGTATAACGGCATTTGCTTCACTTTTATTGACTGTCCAGGAAGCGTAGAATTTGCCCAAGAAACGTACAATGCTTTAATTGGAGTGGATGCAGCAATTGTAGTTTGCGAACCCATCCGCGAACGAGTCCTCACCCTTGCCCCTCTATTTAAATTCCTGGACGATTGGGAAATTCCCCACCTCGTCTTCGTCAACAAAATGGATCGGGCAAATATTCACGTTTTAGAAACCTTACACGCCCTGAAAGCAGTATCTAGCCGTCCCCTGGTAGCGCATCAATATCCCATCATGAACGGGGAACAACTCATCGGCTTTATTGATATGGTGAGCGAACAGGCATATAAATATCATCCCGGCGCACCTGCTGACCCCATCCCCTTCCCCGAAAGTTTAAAAGAAGAAGAACATACAGCACGGGCAGAAATGCTCGAAGCCTTAGCAAATTTTGACGATCATTTACTCGAAGAACTTTTAGAAGATATCGAACCACCCCAAGAGGAAATTCTCAAAGATTTAAAAATGGAATTAGGGGCAGATTTAGTAGTACCCGTTTTCTTTGGTGTAGCAGAACAAGATTATGGTGTCAGACCTCTATTAGAAGCCTTATTACGGGAAGCCCCAGAACCAGAAACTACAGCAGAACGTCGTTTAAAAAACTTAAAAGGTGATACACCTCTAGCGCAGGTATTAAAAACTTACTACACTCCCCAAGGTGGCAAACTCTCTCTGGTGCGTGTTTGGCGAGGCAAATTGACTGATGGTATTGTCCTCAATGGGATTCGTACTGGTGGAATTTACCGCCTCATGGGACAACAACAGCAGTTTGTTAACCAAGCTAACGCCGGTGAAATTGTCGCATTGAGCCGTTTAGAAGGAATTAAGACAGGCGATACAATCTCCACAGAACAGCAATCGGCGATGGAATTACCCAAAGCTGCACAGTTGGAACCCGTATATGCCCTCGCCATTACACCAGAAAAGCGCAACGATGAAGTTAAACTCAGCAGTGCCATTACCAAGTTGTTAGAAGAAGACTCCTCACTTGCTTGGGAACAACATGGCGATACTCACGAAGTTATTCTTTGGGGTCAAGGTGAGATTCATTTACAAGTTACCCTAGACAGACTGCGCCGCAAATATAACTTACCGATGACAACCCACTTACCGCAAGTGCCTTACAAAGAAACCATCAGCAAAACAGTGGCTTCAGTTCATGGGCGCTACAAGCATCAAAGCGGTGGTCACGGACAGTTTGGTGATGTTTTTCTCGATATCAAACCTCTGCCACGCGGTACAGGTTTTAATTTTAATGAAACCATTGTCGGCGGTGTGGTTCCTAAACAGTATATTCCTGGCGTGGAAATGGGCGTGCGGGAATTTATAACACATGGGCCTTTGGGCTTTCCAATAGTGGATTTGGCGGTAACTCTGACTAATGGTTCGTATCATAACGTTGATAGTTCCGAACAAGCCTTTAAGCAAGCTGCCCGATTAGCAATGCAAACGGGGATACCCCAAGCGGAACCTACCCTATTAGAACCAATTCTGCGGGTAGAAGTGACTACACCTAGCGAATTTACCTCGAAAGTGCTGCAACTGTTGAGTGGTAGACGGGGGCAAATTTTAGGCTATGAGGGGAGAAACGATTGGCAAGGCTGGGATAATGTTTCTGCATACTTGCCACAAGCAGAGATGCAGAATTTTATTGTAGAATTGCGATCGCTCACTCTCGGCGTTGGTTCTTTCCACTGGGAGTATGACCATTTACAGGAAGTGCCGGAAAAGCTTGCTGAACGTGTCATCCACAGTAATGGTAACGGTAACGGCAAGTAAAGATTGCGTAGGCTTTGCCGCCGTAGGCATCGCTCGAAAACTTCAGATCCTCGACTTCTTAGAGAAGTTGGGGATCTTTTTCAATCTATCAAAGGATTTGTAAACCGCACGCCCTCAACCATCGCACCTGATGCGAAGTCTTCAGTGCTAAAACTCTGATTTTACTTGACAGAGGTTTTTATCACTTCCAATTCTTGCAACAGCTTATTAACCAAGAAGTCCATTTTATTACTCGTTTAAAAGCTAGATTTATCGCCTTTTCCTGCACCTTCTTGACAATTGTGCCATTATCTTAACCTCTCACTGATGCCCAGTCCCTAATCCCCAGTCCCCAGTTTATTCTTCTTGTTTTCCCAAATAAACCTCAATCACACGAGAGTCATTTTGCACTTCCTCAAAATTCCCTTCACACAGCACGGAACCTTCATGTAACACTGTTACTTTTCGGGCAATTTGACGCACAAACTCCATATCGTGTTCAATTACTAAAATTGAATGACTCTGCGCTAGTGCTAAAAGTAGTTCGCCAATGTTATAGGTTTCTTCATCTGTTAAACCTGCAACTGGTTCATCAACGAGTAACAAATCTGGAGACTGTGCTACTAACATCCCAATTTCTAAACGTTGCTTTTCTCCGTGAGAAAGTAAAGCGGCTTTTATATCAGCTTTTGGCGTTAAACCGATAGTTTCCAACAATCCTTTAATATTATTCTTTTCAACAGCATTAGAACGTTCAAACAAAGTAGAAAAGACATTTTTCTTTTTATTACTGGTAATTTCCAGATTTTCGCGGGGTGTTAAATTTAAGTAAATTCGGGGTGTTTGAAACTTACGCCCAATTCCCAATCGGGCAATTTTATATTCAGGTAAAGAACGCAGATTTCTTCCTTTGAATAAAACTCGCCCAACGGTTGGCTGAACTTTCCCCGTAATTACATCTAGGAATGTTGTCTTTCCCGCACCATTGGGGCCAATTACTACTCGTAATTCACCCACATCCATACTAAAATTAAGCTGATTTAAAGCCTTAAAACCGTCAAAACTCACAGTTACGTTTTCAGTTTCCAATATTTTCGCGTTCATGTTGCACTTCGGGGTCTTCTTCCAAGGTGGGATATGTAGAAATTTCTTGACGGCGGTTGAAAAGAGAAATATTCTGACTACGGAACCATCCCACGATGCCGTCAGGAAGCACTGTGACGACTATCAAAAATAGTGCGCCTTGGAAAAATAGCCAGATTTCAGCAAATTGTTCGCTTAAAAAAGTGCGGGCATAATTTACTAACAAAGTTCCGACAATTGCGCCAATTAAAGTAGCGCGTCCCCCTACAGCTACCCAAATCACCATTTCAATGGAAAAAGCAATATCCATTGCTCTGGGTGATACTGAACCACTTTGAATAGTGTAGAATGCTCCTGCTATCCCTGCGATCGCACCTGAAACTGCAAACACCAACACCTTAAAATCTGTAGGGTCATAGCCAGAAAATCGTACCCGACTTTCATCATCACGAATCGCTATCAACAATCTGCCAAAGCGTCCAGTTGTCAACCAGCGACAAATGCCGTAGGTGGCTGCGAGAAACACTACCGTTAGGGTATAGAAAACAAACTGCGTTTTGGCATCGCTGACCGTTGCCCCAAACAAAGTTGTAAAATCTATCAGTCCGTTTGTGCCGTTGAAAAATTGTTGTTGACCGTTAAAGAAATTAAAAAATACAATAGTTCCCGCTTGAGTCAAGATAGAAAAATAAACACCCTTAAGGCGATTTCGGAAAACCAAATATCCCAACAATCCCGCCAATAACCCAGGAATTAGTACCACAGCAGCTATTGTCAAAGGAAACGAATAAAAAGGTTGCCAAAAAGCGGGAAGTTCCGTAACCCCATAGAGCAACATAAAATCAGGCAATTCACCAGTCGGGACTTGCAGTTTTAGGTACATTGCGATCGCATATCCACCCAAACCAAAGAAAATACCATGTCCCAAACTTAATAAACCAGTATAACCCCAAATCAAATCAATACCCAAAGCCACGATCGCCAGCGACAAAAATCGCCCCAACAAATTCAGGCGAAACTCCGTAAGCAACAGTGGCATAACAATTATAAGGAAAAGTGCGATCGCAACCACCATCCCCACCTCAATTAACAACCCTCCTCCCCTCCTCCTCATTCTCTGCGCCCTCTGCGTCTCTGCGGTTCGTTTAAACATCAACAGTACGTCCCTTCTGCGGAAAAATCCCCCCAGGCTTCCACTGCAAAAACACAATAATCAGTGCAAATACCATCACCTTCGCCATACTCGTCGTCGCAAAAAAAGTAAACAAATCTGCCAAAGGCTTCACAGGAGTAAACAACAAAGCCAAAGTCCCAGAACCAATTAAAAAATTAGCCGTACCAATACCCAACGCAGCCACAACAGTCCCAGTTAAATTGCCCACCCCCCCAACAACGACAACCATAAAAGTATCAATAATATAGTTTTGTCCCGTATTCGGCCCCACCGAACCGAGTAAACTAATCGCACATCCAGCCACACCAGCTAAACCAGAACCCAGTGCAAAAGTAATCGCATCAACCTTTTGAGTTGGAATACCCAAACAAGCACTCATGCTTCGGTTTTGAGTTACAGCCCGAATTCTTAAACCCCAGCTAGAACGTTGTAAAAATAAATAAATTCCTGCCACACAGATTATTGTTAAAGCGATAATAAATAACCTAGCAAAAGGCAATTGCACACCACCTAAAGATATCCCCGCTTGTAACCAAGTAGGTGCTGTTACATCCACATTTTGAGCGCCAAACCAAGGTTGAGTTACTGCTAGCTGATAATTTTGACTCAATAAATTTACCGTTGTGATTGTCACCCCCAGCGATAATAAAAATATCACCGTCACAATCCAGTTACGAACCCTTCCCAAATCTGTGCGGGAATTCAAAATCCCTAAACCTCCAAAAAACAATAGAGAAAATATAGATATGCCAATTACCAAGACCCAATTGACGCTGCGAACCAACTGCTGAAAAATTAAACTTACTCCCCAAGTTGCCAAGAGAGTTTCTAATGGTCGTCCATAGAGATAGCGAATCACGCCTTTCTCTAGAATTAATCCCACAGCAGCCGTGAATATAAAAGCAATAATCAAAGCCAAAAATATATAGACTTCAAACCATACTCCGCCCAATTGCTTACAGACATTTTGCACAACAAATGTTGTATAAGCCCCAAACATCATCAACTCACCATGTGCCATATTGATGACACCCATCAATCCAAATATAATGGCTAGTCCCAACGCCGCAATTAATAATACAGCGCCAATACTAATGCCATTAAATATAGCTTCTAAAAATCCTGTTAACACTTTTCCCCTAGTTCTCAGCGCTATTTAGAATAATCTTATGGTGCGTTAGGCGAAAGCCATAACACACCCTACTATTTCTGAGAGTTCGTAATCGGTAATTAATTACGATTGACAAATTATTTAAACTTTCTTGTATTTACCACCTTTAGCAGGATCAGACCAATCACAAGCAAATCCCTTAGTCTCTTTTACAAATTGATTCCAAGGAACTGGTTCAACTGCTGTCGGAGTAGCATAAACAATATCAAACAAACCATCTTGCCTAACTTGACCAATCCGCACAATTTTGGATATGTGATGATTAGCACCCATTGTCACTTTACCTTCAGGTGCATCTAGAGTTTGACCATAAGCCGCAGCAGTTACTTTCGCTATGTCTGTAGTCCCAGCTTTTTCTACTGCTTGCTTCCACAAATAAACTGCAATATACGCTGCTTCCATTGGGTCATTTGTTACCCGATTTTCACCATACTCTTTCTTGAAAGCTGCAACAAATTTCTTATTAGCAGGTGTGTCTACTGTTTGGAAATAGTTCCAAGCAGCATAGTGACCTTTGAGATACTCTACACCGATGGCTTTGACTTCTTCTTCGGCAATACTTACAGACATAGAGGGATATTTTTCTGGTGTCAATCCAGCCCCTTTTAATTGTTTGAAGAAAGCGACATTACTATCACCATTTAGGGTGTTGTAAATCACGCCACCATTAGGCAAATTTTGTTTTATTTTCGTAATGATAGGTGTAACTTCTGTGTTGCCAAGAGGTAAATAATCCTCACCAACTGTTTTCCCGCCTAAAGCTTCTAATTGGGCTTTAATAATTGTGTTAGCAGTGCGGGGAAAAACGTAGTCAGAACCCACTAAAAAGAATTCTTTACCCTTGTTTTTCAACAACCAATCAACAGACGGTTCAATTTGTTGATTTGGTGCAGCACCAGTGTAGAAAATATTTTTAGAACACTCTTGTCCTTCATACTGTACAGGATACCAGAGCAGGTGATTTTTGCTCTCGAATACAGGCTTAACATTCTTGCGGCTAGCAGAAGTCCAACAACCAAAAACTACGGCAACTTGATCTTGATCGATTAGCTTAGTTGCCTTTTCCCTAAAAGTATCCCAGTTAGAAGCACCATCTTCGGTAATTGCTTCAATTTGTTTACCTAAGACACCACCAGCAGCGTTAATTTCCTTGATTGCTAATTTTTCAGCATCGACAACGCTTTTTTCACTAATAGCCATTGTGCCACTCAGAGAGTGCAAAATACCTACTTTGATGGTGTTACCAGCACTAGCCGCAGCAGGAGTTGCAGCAGGAGGTGCGACTGTACTCTCTGTAGTAGTTGGAGAATTATTCGCACAAGCCTTGATAAAAAAGCTGCTTCCAAAAGTTAGAGAACCGTAGATTAAAAACTTGCGTCTCTTAAATTGTCTTCTCATATCTTGTATTGAATTTTACTCTTGATGAATTAAGCAACTTAATAAAAAGCTGACAATATCAAACTTTAAAGTGTGATGATAGTGCGATAGTTTACTAGTAAAAAGTTACCCTTGATACAAAATATATGATTTTTGTAACAAAAAAATAACTTTACAATATTAATCTTTGTTAAGCTTAAAATTGTGAAATTATTGTCAGTGATGAAGAGATAGCTGGATAATAATTTCATCTTCTTTGCCAGATGCAAAATTAGCAAAGCGCTTTGCCAAAGGTGGTATGATTACCAAAGGATTGGTAAACCCTGAGAATAAATGAACGCTCTCGAATCCTGGGATACTAGCAATCAAGGGTAGGCGATCGCTACTGAATGCTACCAAGCAATGATGCCAAGTTCCTGGTAAGTTTCCCAATACTGGTAAAACTTGACCAACGCTTTTTCACAGCCACTTTTCACTTGACTCTGAGTTTACCTTGGTATGGGATCTGCGATCGCACCCCTTTAGCTATAGCCATTTTGAATATTTCTTCTACATTTTTATGTAACTTACTTTGATTCTTTTTTAGAGCTAACGAATCGCACTCTTAGAGGTTGAATGAACAAGTATTTTGCTGTGACTAAAGTCACTTTGATCCCCCCTAACCCACGCCAGTCGCTCCACTTGGGGAGACCCCAAGACCGCGCTAACCCCCCTTAAAAAAGGGGGGAACCGGAGTCAAAGTCCCCCAATTTATCGGGGGATTTAGGGGGATCTAGAATGTTTTGCTACCAACAAGAGGACTTGTTCATTCATCCTCTTAGCCAAAGCGTACAATTTTCCCGTTTTGGCACGGTGATGCCAACTGGCACTTAGTCAAGGAATTGACATTCAAATTTCCAGGTGCAAGATATGAGTTAAGCCATCTGTCGTTGCATCAATTGAGCAAATAGCCCTTCTCTAAAAGCTAGCTCGTCAAAACTTCCTTGCTGTATAACTTTACCTGCTTGCAGTACATAGATCCGATGAGCATTGCGAATTGTACTTAGTCTATGGGCAATGACAATCCGAGTGACTTGCAATTTATCTAAACTTTCACTAACAATTGCTTGGGTTCGATTATCTAAGGCACTGGTTGCCTCGTCAAACAGCAAAATCCGAGGTTTTAATACTAAGGCTTTAGCAATCAAAAGTCGTTGTCGCTGTCCTCCAGAGAGATTACCACCTCCCTCACTGATGACGGTATGCATTCCCATCGGCATCGCATCTATGTCATCTGCAAACCCAGCCATCCGAGATGCTTCCCAAGCTTCATCCAAGGTAATCCTAGCACCACCCGCCAGATTCTCAAAAATCGAATTGGACATAATTTTGCCATTCTGCAAAACTACCCCTAACTGTCGGCGGACAGCACTCACATCTAATCCTGATAAGTCCTGGCCATCATAAAAAATGCTGCCCTCTTCAGGTGTCTCAAAACCTAGTAGTAATCGAAATATCGTAGATTTACCACTACCCGAACCTCCCACCAGTGCAATAAATTCTCCTGGTTCAGCATTAATATTAACGTCTTCTAAAATCAGAGCGCCATCTTTGCGGTAGCGGAAAGAAACGCGATCTATAGCAATTCTTCCCATAAGTTTACCCGGATCTGCCTTGTTCTGTTCCACTTCGGGCAACATCTGGACAATGGGTTGAGCGCGTTTCCATTGGGGAATAACTTGTAAAATATCTGTCACCGTGTTGCTCATCCCTGTCGCACCGCCAACAAATGTGCCAAAAGCACTGTTGAATGCTAGAAAAGTCCCAATACTCAGTCCGGCTGCGCCATTCATTTCAGCTTTCATTAGTAGCTGGACTGTAAACCAAAAAAGTATCCCAGAAGTGAGGGTTGGCATGATTGTGTTGAACACAGCCACAGCATCTTCAACTTGTTGAGTGCTAAGTTCGAGCTTTATTTGCCGACTGTAATTTTTACTCCAGAAGGCAAAACCGCGCTTTTGGGCACCAGCAACTCGGAGTTTAGATATACCGTTGATTAACTCTACAACTTGCCCAAAGATATTTCCTTCGATTTCTAGTAGGGGATGCACTTTCCGAACCAGAATCATTCCAGAAATCGTAGTGACAGCAATGGTTACGATCGCTATGGCAACAGCAATTAGCGATAATTCCGCACTGTAGTAGAATAAAAGTCCTAAATTTAGGAAAGCAAACAAACTGGTAATCAGCTGGATTAAAATTGTCCCGCCTAGCTGACGACGTATTTGGCTGACAGAGTTGGTGCGAGATAGCAAATCTCCGGTGGTGTATTGGCGAAAAAAGGATACAGGTAAATTCAACAGCCGATCCCACATAGCAGCCTGGGTAGATGCATCAGAACCAGTTTCCAATCGCAGTAGGGCAAATCCTTGAACCAAGCGGAATAGGGCGGTTGCAAAAGCTGCAACTACCAATCCTAAACCAACTTGCATTAAAGAATTGCGATCGCTATCGGGAATTGCATTGTCAATCAAAATCGCAGTAGCTTGGGGCACAAGCATTCCCAGTAAAGTCACGCTCACACCCGCAAAAAGAATAATCAACAGGTCTTTACTACGGCCGGAGAGGGCGAATTTAACCACATCAAAAACAGAAAGAGCTTTATCGGGAAAAGACCGATAAAACATATATGCAACTGGAACTACTGTAGCGGCAATCTCTGCATTGATGGGGATGCGGGTTTGGGCAATTGGATCGTAGAGTTCGTAGCGATTTGCAGAAATAGGCAGCAATGCCACTGGATCAGTGTCTTCATCTTTTTGAATATATCCTACTAAAGGGCCGCAATCTTGTTGCCACCATTTATCCCGGAGTAAAACTTGCCGCATCCGTAAGCGTGAAGCTCTGGCGATCGCTTCCAAAGGTTCTGCAAGCCGCTTCAGGTCTTCTGATTTACCAGGAGCAGAAATTTTCATCCCCAGGGCCTTACCAACTGCTCCAGCAGCCACTAACAGGGGTATGCCTTCCTGAAAAAAGTCAGCTTTTGGGGGCATCAATGACGATGCTAGCTCTCCCAATGCTTCTGCCGTCACCTGCCGATTCAGGTTTTCGCGTGCTTTTAGTCGCTGTAATTCTTCAGTGCGTTCTTCTTGTTCCCTCAGATGATTCCAAAAAAGAAACTGCTGATGAAACAGAGATAGTCCAGAAAGTAAGATATCTGCATTCCGTAGCGAACTGGTGATTTCTGTCGCTACTTGAATAGCACCATCTGCTTCTATCCACATAGCAGAAGTGAAGGGCAGTATTCCTTTTTGTGGTGTCAGGGTAAGTTCTTTTATTCCCAGACAGTATAAAACTCCTTCTTGAACTTGTATCCACAGGATTGTATTTGATTTTGGTTGCAGAGTTTGACCGTCGATGAGCGAAAATCGTTCTTGTCCTGATGCCTTCACTTGAATTGCAGGTATGACGGCAGAGAAAAGTGTTGCATCAAATTTCCGCAACCATCCTTCCACCAATGCCACAACATTAATATCTGCATTAGCGACTAATTCCCGGAAACATTCGCGTTCCACCTTCAGTAACTCTGCTTTTCCCATCGGTATCGCCAATATCTGGCAGTCAGTTAAGCCGTGCTTAGAAGCAGTGCCAAACAGTGCTTCTCCAGCGTCGCTACTGAAAAGATAACGGCGAGTCCCTACAACTATGCCATTTTTGACGGTGACAGCAAACAGCGCTATAGAGCCAGACTCAACTATCCAAATCGTTTGGGGGTCATTGAGTAAAATTGGTTCATTGCCATTAAGAGGATATACTTGTCCTTGAAAGTGGCGATCGCTAATTTGGTTAACCATTAGACATCTCCTCAATAGCTTCTCCTTCACTTCTAATCAGCCGCGAGTATACCCCTTCTACTTGCCACAACTCTTCATGAGTCCCTCTTTGCACTACTTTGCCGCTTTCTAAAACCACAATTTCATCACAATCACGGATAGTACTCAAGCGATGAGCAACAATTAGACAAGTGCAACCACGACGACGCAGATTTTGATCGATAATCTTTTCCGCCTCTGCATCCAAAGCGCTAGTAGCTTCGTCCATAACTAGAATCGAAGGATTCTGCGCCAAGGCGCGAGCAATTTCCAGGCGTTGCCGTTGTCCACCACTTAAATTTGCCCCTCCTTCCATCAATTCAGAATTATATGCTCCAGCCAGAGAGTTTACTACATCTTCAATAGCAGCATCTTGGCAAGCTTGCCTTAAATTTTTGTCTGGAACTGTAGTGTCCCATAAAGTCAAATTATCCTTTACAGTTCCCGAAAATAGGAGAATATCTTGCTCAACTAGAGCGATTGAATTAGTCAATATTTCCTGTGGGATTTCTTCTCTTAATTGACCATCAAAGCGAATTTCTCCTGACCAAGATTCGTAGAGTCCTGTTACAAGTTTAGCAATAGTTGATTTCCCAGAACCACTGCCACCAACTAAAGCCACTCGTTGCCCTGGTTGAACTGATAAGTTAAAATTTTCGATTAAGGGAGAGTCTAAACGGCTATAACCAAAGGTCAAGTTGCGTAATTCGATATATCCTTGAAGACGAGCTATATTTTGATTATGTTGTACAGATAACAACGAATTATTTCTATTTTCTATCTGTGTGTCAATTGGATTATTTAACACATCATCCAAACGAATTAAATTCCCTTCTAATTCTTGAAGAGTACCAGCAAAACCAACCAGATTATTAACAGGCAGTTCAAAATTTTGGACGATCGCTTGAAAAGCAATCAGCATTCCAATGCTGAGATTTCCCTCTATGACTCGCCAACCACCGATCGCCAGCAATAAAGCTGATGATATAGAAGTCAACAACACAGGTAAGCCCGAAAAAATTTGGTTAGCAACTCCCAATTCCTGCTGAGAATTAATAGCTTTCGTGTAGTAACCAGACCATTTCGAGAAGAAATCTGACTCTACTCCTGATGCTTTCAAGGTTTCAATATATTGCAGTCCGGCAATGGATGCACCAGCCGCTTTACCGTATTCTTGCATCAACCTCTGACTTGCATCTATGCGTTGGCGAGAAATCCAACGCAAGGTGAGGATATTAATGGCAGCAAAACCGACTACAATAGAAGTCAGTATTTGATCGTATTGAAACATGACCAGGATGTAGAAAATTACCATAACTGTATCAATTACAGTAGTGGCCAGATGTCCTGAGAGAACATCTGCAACTTGGTCATTAAGACGAGTGCGATCGCTAATTTCTCCAGCAAATCTTTGAGCATAAAAACTCATCGGTAAGCGGAGAATATGCCAGAGAAAGCTACCAGACATCCCTACAGATAGCTTAATTTTCAAGCGACGCAAGTATCGTAATCGTAATAGCGTTAGTCCTCCTTGAAAAACTGCGGTAATTGCCATCCCCAGAAGTAGCGGACGTAGCCAAGCCTGTCTTCCCTCAATTAAGATTTCATCGACAAACACTTGACTAAATACAGGTTCCACCAACCCAGCCAGGGTAAGAAAGAAACCTGCTACTGTACAATAGAGTAGAGCAGCAACAGCACCTTTTAGGCGCGATCGCAACGAAAATAGCGTGTTAGCTTTGCGACCACCTTTGACAAACTCTGTCCCTGGTTCCATAACCAGTACGACTCCGGTATATCCCTCATCAAACTCATCTAAAGATACCGTTCGCGGCCCACTAGCAGGGTCATTGAGATAAACTCGCTGTCTACTAAATCCCTCCAACACCAGAAAGTGGTTAAATTGCCAAAACACAATATAAGGAAGATTTAGCTCTTGTAATTGTCCCAAGTCTCGTTTTAGTCCCTTAGCTTCAAGTCCATAACTTCTTGCTGCTTTGAGTACATTAGAAGCTTTACTACCATCACGAGAAACTCCGCATTCTTGGCGTAACTCAGGCAGAGGAACAATCCGACCATAGTGACTTAAAATAATTCCCAATGCTGCGGCCCCACACTCCACTGCCTCCATTTGTAAAAGTGTCGGAGTTTTTACTCGCTTACGGCCTTTCCACAGCAGTTGTTGCAAGTACTGCCCAAGATTAATTGGTGTTGTGAGTGTCGGATTAGTAGATACCACTGATAGACCTCAGAATCGGAAAGACAAAAGTAATTGGCGCTCTTTCTTCTACCTTGACTCGCACAGATGTCGTAGTTCCCGCAGAAATAGTCATTTTTGGCCCTTGAGATGAAGACCATTTATAATTACTAAAAGTCTGAGAATCCGGCTCTAGAGTTGCAGATACTTGAATCACTACCGGTTGCTTTTCAGAAACTAGCCCCGCAATTATTTGCGGATTGCCCACTACATTAGCAGCCGCCTCAGTGGTGATGGGAAACGGAGAGACATCCGTAACTGTGCCGACAATGCCACCAAAACGTTCTCGCTTAACAGTTTGGGGCGTGATTTGAATCTTCATCCCCGATTGAATTTTTTTGCCATTTTCAACGGGAAAATAAGTGATGCCCACTAGCTTTTCTGGTCGATTTTCCGTATTAATATTGGCAATGCGAGTTCCTTCCTGAATAACTTGCCCTGGATTAATAGTGACTTCGAGAATTCGCCCCGAATGTGGGCTGACAATTTGACTGTTACTCTTTATTTGTTGTTCAAGTCGTGTAACTTCTCTATGAACATCTTGCATTTCTCTTTTCCGACCCGTCGAAGTTTCTAAATCTTGTTGAGCTAAAGTAGTTTGCTTACTATCCAGTTCTTGTAATTGACTTTGAACATTTTTGATTTCATTCAGATTTGATAAATATTGTTGTATAGCCTCTGCTTCCTTGACATCGAGTTGCTTCAACTGAGATTTAGCTTCATCGATGCTAGCCATATTATTTAAATATTCTTGGCGAGATTGTAGCAATGTATCATCAGGAATTGCCCCTTCCTTAAAAAGCATCTGGCGATTTTCCAATCTAGTTTTAAACGTAGGAATTAGCCCTTGAAGTGTTTCCAAGTGTGTTGTTTGATTCTCACGCTCAATCCGAATTGACATCAACCCTTTCTCTTTTAAAAGAGGAGTCAAATTCTTCATCATTTGCAGTCTTTGCTGTAGAGTTTGACGTTGTTCTTCAATCGTCTTTATTTCCCCATCTCTGCGCTTGAGTTGAAGTAACTTGGCTTGTCCGTGTTGCATTTGTAACTGTTCTAACTTTCCTCGTGCAAGCTGTAGCTGTTCGCGGAGATCAACTTGATCGATTGTTGCTAATATATCTCCCTTTTTGACTATATCTCCTTGTTTGATTTTTAAATCTACCAATTGCCCCGAAGATTTTGACTGGAGAGGAACAACAGTACTAGGATAAACTAGGACTCCAACCCCATCGACTGTAATAGGAATACGTCCAAAAATACTCCAAACTAAAGCAACTATTGATAAAGAACCCAAAGTAGCTAGTGGTATCCAACTTTTAGGATCGACTACGCGCATTAGTTGGTCTAGTCTTTCAGGAGAAGATAAACGCTCTAAAGACTCCTGGCGGAAAAGTTGATTCTTTTCATTTTCTTTCTGTGAAACGCTCATGAATACCTAATATTATAATTTTGCCGTCAAGAAATAACTTAGAAATAACCTGTAGTCAGTATATAGAAAACAATATTTGTCCACAAGGAAGAATTTTTATGAAAAACTGCACTTTTTAAGTTTGAAATAAAATTGCAATATCAATAGTTCTAATTATAAGTAAATATCACTATTAGCTAAAAATAGTGAATTGATTTATTCCTGGAGTGGATATTAATATTAAATCAACAAAGGCAAGAACAGGAAAAAAGCTGCGACAAATAAACAGTAAGCTAAATATTTTTTGTTCATTTGTTTTTTGTTGTCATATTCACTGATTAAATAGGATAAAACAATGTCTAACAACAACGAAGAAATCATCATTACTGCGGAACTTTCAGAAGAAGACCTCAAGCAAATCGCTGGTGGTAAGAACTTGATCAGTATAAAGTTTCCCACCAAAGATGGTAAACCAGATTTCAATGGTTTCAAAGGTTCTGTAGGCAACTGGAGAATTGGTACTGTAAAATAAGACTAGATATACTATAGTAATCCTATCTAATTTGTGAGAATTTACAAAAGCTAAAAGCAAGTTTTAATAAGCTTTTCAGCCTTTATTATTTCTCATTCATGATTTAGGAATGCTATATATAGAACTCCGATTTGATTTTTGAAAACATCCTGAGACTGAAAAGCCCGTTTCATTAGGGTTTTATCTGAAATATTGTTCATAAATCAGAAAGGAGTCCTATAATTATCTAGCGCTTTTTTCGCTCTAGCCATCTAAATTTTGCAATCTAACGCACCAACCAAAGCATATAAAAAGGTAATTTTAAATAGTTAAAATTACCTTTTTGAGTTTTATCAAAAAACACGAATAATATCTGATTTGTGAAAATTCGCGTTATTTATACTATTATTATTTATGTTTGAAGATGCACAGATTTGACTGATGAAAAATGTAGCATTTCACCTTTGCAAATACACCCATCAATTAGAAATCGCGGTTACACAAACTTTCATCCGCTTCTCGCACCATGCGAACTCCAAAAATTTGAAATCCACGGAGGTAGGTTTTGTCTGTATAGCCGCGTTCGCGCAGCGTGCCGGAGGCTCTATTTCATTCGCCAGGGCAATTACTTTTTTAATTTATGAATAACGTAGTAATTTAGATGATTCCATAGACTGTTCAAGAGAGATCAGATATGGTTCCATGTGCTTTTTAACAAAAGCAATCATAGAGGTATGCATCAGAGAAACAGTCCAAGTTCCTTTACTAATTCCAGCTTCCATTTGAAGTTGAGTTGCTCTGATATATAAAGGAATAATTCGACCCATTTTCTGAATATCTGGTCTGACATAGCTACAGGTGTAGCGGATAGTGTCAGGAGCAGTACGATGAGTAATAAGCCAGCCAACAACCTCTCCTTTGTAGCGTAATCCTATACTATTTATAGGTTCTAAATCCTGTTCGTAATCAAAAGGAATTGCATCTGATGCCATCCACTGCTTTTCTTCTTGTTGCTTTTTCAAGGCAAGGCGCTCTTGGGGAGTAATTTCCACCCAAGGGAAAATTTCATAAGAAGCAGGTAGCCTGGATAACTTCATCCAAGGCGCATTAGTCATATCATCTGTCGTTGTCTTACAAAGTAGCATCCGAGGTTTTGCAGATGGCCAATTACACTTTTTAAGCAGACATTCTAATGCTAGAGTAGTCGATTGATCGGCTATATAAATTATTTCAATACTCCTGCAATATCTTAAAATTAACTCTTCTTCTAAGGTATTCACTAAAGCTGTACCAATTCCCAAACGTCGATAGTTTGACTCTACAAAAATAGAAAGCAACTTTGCCGAACCATCTCCTAATATCTCAGCCAAAGCTAAACCAACAGGCTTATCTGAAACAGATGCACCAATGGCTATTGTATTTCCCTCTATGGTTAGACTTTGTAAGCGAGAACGATAAAGAGGATAAGTCAGTGCGCTATAAAGAAATGCACAGCCAAAATTTTGAAGACGAGCTATGGTATACAACATGCTGTTCTCATATTCTATAAAGTTGCGTTTTCAGTTGCTGGAGCGGCAAAAAGTTGGTCTTAAATTTGCAAAAATTGCCGCTCCGTTGAAACTCTCGTCTAAAACACAAACTCTATGCTTTAAATCTACTTTTTCTTTTGTGGAAAATACAAAGTTTTACTAGCATCATTGTATGTAGCTTTAACATCACCCTTACCACCAGCTATAGCCTCTAATTCTTCACCAGACAAAACATCAGTGGTAAAAGAAAGCTGTCTCTCCTGCATGACCGACAATAGTTCTTCTTCGCTAAATTGATAGCCTCGTGTAGATGCAATAGCTAAGATACTTTCTGGCCCTTGAGCGCTATAGAGTTGCTTAAGCAAGTTTTGGTCGTTCTCGGCAGATTCAATTAGTTTGATGACTGATTCTTTTGACATGATTTTACTCCTAGAATTAGGAAATTGTTTTTCTTGGAAGAACTAATGTTTATACAATAGTAATTTTAAACAGTCAATTAAAGCTTTTTATGTATGATTTACAGTGTTATTTTTAAACTTGACTTTGATATAAAAAAAGAGACGTTCGGTTGAACATCTCTTTGACTTATTCAGCGTAATTGTGGGTGAATTTATCTTAAAAGATAATTACCTTATGGCTGAATTCCATACTGAATATTCTTGCTGTAATCGTTATTAGTAGTTTTCTTTCCTTTGCCACCAACTACAGCTTCTAACTGTGCCTCAGACAACTCTTCAGAGGCAAAAGAAAGTTGCTTCTCTTGCATCACAGCTACTAGTTCTGCTTCACTAAATTGAAAACCTCTTTCTGCACCAATTGCCAATACTGTTTCTGGGCCTTGAGCGCTATGAAGTTGCTTAAGCAAAGTTGGGTTGCTTTCAGCCGCTTCGATTAGTTTGATGACTGCTTCTTTTGACATTATTTCACTCCTATAATTCTGATGTTGTTTTTGGAAAAGCTGATGTTTATACAATAGTAGATTTCATTATTTAATGACATATTTTTGTGTATGAATTACAGTATTTTTTTAATGACCAGAAATTTATATACTTGGCTTTAATATAAAAAAAAGAGACATTCAGTTGAACATCTCTTTGACTTATTCAGCGTAATTGTGGGTGAATTTATCTTAAAAGATAATTACCTTATGGCTGAATTCCATACTGAATATTCTTGCTGTAATCGTTATTAGTAGTTTTCTTTCCTTTACCGCCAACTACAGCTTCTAACTGTGCTTCAGACAACTCTTCAGAGGCAAAAGAAAGTTGCTTTTCTTGCATCACAGCTACTAGTTCCGCTTCGCTAAATTGAAAACCTCTTTCTGCACCAATTGCCAATACTGTTTCTGGGCCTTGAGCGCTATGAAGTTGCTTAAGCAAAGTTGGGTTACTTTCAGCCGCTTCGATTAGTTTAATTACTGCTTCTTTTGACATGATTTTACTCCTTGATATTGGATTTGGCTTGGAATTATTAGATAGTTTCTTTTTCAAGAAACTGTTATTTGTATAATATTAATTTTACTTGTTTAATTCTATATATTTGTGTATCACTTACAGTATTATTTTTAGGATTTAAATAATTTATATGGACTGTTGATTAAAAAAATAGAGATGTTCACTCGAACACCTCTAATCTAGATTTAGAGTAGTTATATGACTATTTATTAGAAGATATTGTTACTTCCAACGCTCTCTCATAGTCCGCTTTTATTCCAATGGTGAAATCTCCCTATAGACTCCAGATTCTATTTTAAACTTTGGTATTTTCTGAAGCAGAGTTTCGTTTAAAATATATTGCTCGCAAACCAGACTAATCCTATCCTGGGAAGCTTCTACTCTATTAACTGAATGTTTCATGTGACCTTGAAAATACAGCAACGTATTTGCTTGAGGTTGAATTTCACCTACTATAACTCCTTCTTTGAGCAAAACTAATTCTCCTCCCTTCATATCAGATGGCACTCGGATGTAGAGAACGCTAACGAATTTTGGGATAGTATTAGGTTGACAATATCCAGAAATACTAGAATCGACGTGTGGCTTTATACGTCCTCCTCCTCGTATGATTAAAGGGTTGAGATAAAAGGCATTGCATGTAGGTAATAAAACAGTATCTAAATAAGATTGTAAGTAAGGGAAGTGTTCTTTGACTTGATTAACTTCTGAGCCTTGAAAAACAATTGAGAACCCTCTAGTTCCTGCAAAATCATTGCTTAATTGACTCTCAGCTAAGTAGGGAGAAGAGAGTATTTCCATTTGCAGTAAATTAAGATAGTCAGGATTGAAAGTTTTAGCTCTCAGGGAATAATATGGAGTCTGAATTATTTGCATTGGTGGAAAATTTTAGTAATGAATTGCCAAGATGTTTTTCACAAACAGTAAAAACATACATTGTTGATTGAGAGGATGTTGTAAAAGTCTAATTTATTAAGTAGGTAGGTGCAAATAAATTAAAGTTCGTAGTCGGGACTTTAGTCCTGATAATCCTTGTTTTGAGCGATGAATAGCTCACTACGAACCAGGATATTATTTTATGTTTAATTATGCCTACCTACTTATTCACCTGAGTATTATCTCTTGATGCTGGGGTTTAATTAAAGTATTGCCAATGATAACCATCGGATTTTCACTATTTTTGTGCATGATTTGATCGTCATTGACTTGACCCCATTTTTCAATTTCATAAAAGCGAATTTGCTCATAGATTTCTTTGTAGGGAAATTTCAGGTGCAGAGGGTCTGGAACTGTTTCGTTGGAAGAGTCAAGTGGCTTAATAATGCCATAAGGAGTAGCTTGATAAACTTTGTGAAAACAACGGTAGTAGCCACCCATATTAGTCCAATCCCACCCTTTAATGCCTTTCAATAGCCCGTAGAAACTGGAAGCAGCGATGGAGCTAAAGACATTGGCTAAAGGATTTTTCCCCTGCCGAGATTCGATTGGATCTTTGCTAAAATCGAAATACCAAGCCTGAGAGCAGTCAGGAAAGACTACTTCTAGCTGATAGACTACTTTCCAGTAGGCATAATCCATTAATAAAGAATCTTTTTTATCATTGAAGAATTGCGGAAGGTGAACGCATATTTCTTCTTCAATCAAACTTTTCATCTCTTCAATGTCATATTCTTCTGGATTATCGTCAATGAGTTTGCTGTCAATATTGACGGGTGAGAAGTACAAGCTATCGTAATCATCAGCTAGCTTTTTGACAAAAGATGACTTTTGTGAGGAATAGCTAACTTCACCATTTTTCAAGGTGATAACATCCCCTGGATCGAAGGTAAATATTCGATCTCCAATAGTAGGATATGCTTGTTGCACATCTCGACAGAATTGCTCTCGTGTGACAGGAAAAACAATCTGATTGAGCCAAGAAGAGCCGTTGATGAATTTGAATCCATTGGCACCTGGAGCAATGGCTTTTGGTGCAATTAAAGCAATAAGTTTGAGCAGATGACTATACTCAGTGTATGGAAAACAGGTATTTTGATTTTGTTGATATTGAGTTTCTAGCATCGGTTGCCAGCCAGATAAAAGAAAGTCTATCTGGGCATAGCGAGACTTGACTTTAGCAATTGTCTCACTATTAACAGCCGAATCAACTTGATTCCAAAATACCCCATCAGAGTCGGCAAAAATCATGCCATATTCAGGAACGCGATTTTCTGAACGAGTGGTAACTAGACGAGTTGAGCCAATTCGTACTTCATTAAAATCTTTAAGAGAGTAAATGTGACGGTAGCCTAATTTGCGTAGGCAAGTTTCTATTAATTTGTCTTTAGGAATCAGGACATCTACATATTTAGGTAGATTAGCTAAAGAGCGAATATCAAAATGATCTGTGTGCTGGTGAGAAATAACCAGGATATCAAATTCAGGAATTTGGTCATGAAGGATTTGACGTTTGGGACAAATATCTTCTATTCCTTCGCAATGAGAATCCCAGAGAATTGGATCCATCAGAATCTTACAATCCTGGGTTTCAACAAATAGAGAAGCATGACCGAGTAAGTGAATTTGCATTATTTACCTCATTAGCTTGAATCTGGTGAGGTGCGTTATGGACATTAGTCTTAACGCATCAAAAATCTAGGATGGTGCGTTAGCCTACGGCATAACACACCCTACAAAAATAGGTTTTTAGGACTTGTTTGCGTGCTTTAAAAAGTGTCTGTGTTTTAAATGCACTGAACTTTCTGCTGGGGTTTAATCAGAGTATTGCCAATAATAACCATTGGATTTTGGCTATTTGGGTGGATAATTTGATCGTCATTAGCTTGACCCCATTTTTCAATTTCATAAAAGCGAACCTGTTCATAGACTTGCTTGTAAGGAAATTTGAGGCTGAGAGGGTCTGGAACTCCCTCCTTGAAACCGTCGAATGGCCTGATAATGCCGTAGGGAGTAGCTTGATAAACTTTATTAAAACAACGGTAATAACCACCAAAATTCGCATAATCCCATCCCTTCATACCTTTCAACAGCCCATAGAAGCTGGAGGCAGCGATTAAAGTAAAAACGTTTGCTAAAGGATTCTTCCCTCGTCGGCATTGGATGGAATGTTCGCTGAAATCAAAATACCAAGCATCAGAATTAGTGGGGAAGATAACTTCTAGCTGATAAATGGCTTTCCAGTAGCCATATTGCATAAACAAAGAATCTTTCTTGTCATTGAAGAATTGGGGAAGGTGAACGCATATTTCTTCCTTAATGACGCTTCTCATCTCTTCAATATCATATCCCTCTGGATTGTCGTCAATGAGTTTGCTATCGGTATTGACGGGTGAGAAGTACAAGCTATCACTATCATCGGCTAGTTTTTTCACAAAGGTTGACTTTTGTGGTGAATAGCTGACTTCACCATTGTTCAAGGTGATAACATCTCCTGGATCAAAGGTAAATATTTGATCTCCAATAGTAGGATATGCCTGTTTGACATCGTGACAGAATTGCTCTCGCGTTACAGGAAAAACGATCTGATTTAGCCAAGATGAAGCATTAATCTGTTTGAACCCATTAGCGCCTGGAGCAATTGCTTTTGGTGCGACTAAAACGATAACTTTGAGTAGTTTACTATAAATATCGTAGGGGAAAATAACATGTTCATTATTTTGATATTGAATTTGTAATAATGGTTGCCAAGGAGCTAACAAAAAGTCAATTTGAGGATAGCGGGACTTGACTTCACTAATTGTTTGAGCTGTAACATCTGAATCGACTTGATTCCAGAATACCCCATCAGAATCGGCAAAGATCATCCCATATTCAGGAACACGATTTTCTGAACGAGTCGCAACTAGACGAGTTGAGCCAATTCGTACCTCATTAAAATCTTTAAGGGAATAGATGTGACGGTAGCCCAATTTTTGCAGGCAAGTTTTCATGAATTCGTCTTTGGGAATTAGGACATCTATATGCTTGGGTAAATTAGCCAAAGAGCGAATATTGAAGTGATCTATATGTTTGTGAGAAATAACTAAGATATCAAATTCAGGGATTTGATCGTGAATGACTTGACGTTTGGGGCAAATATCTTGCATCCCTTCGCTGATTCCAGGATTCCATAAGAGTGGATCCATAAGAATCTTGCAATCCTTGGTTTCAATAAATAGAGAAGCATGACCAATTAAGTGAATTTGCATGAATGACCTCTGTTTTTAGTTGATATTTAAATGTTGTTGTTATTACGGCTGTTAGAGGATATTTTAAAAGGCTAAAACTCTTTTCAAAGTTAATTTTTTAATGTCGATGTGGAGGCGCAGAAGACACAGGGAGAAGGAAGGATGCTGTGTTGAGTATTAGACTGTTACCCCACCCTAATCCTCCCCTTATAAAGGCTACGGTGTACACACATCTCTGTGCTGAGTGCAAAATGTGGCTTGATCCCCCTAAATCCCCCGATAAATTGGGGGACTTTGACTCTAGTTCCCCCCTTTTTAAGGGGGGTTAGGGGGGATCAAAACGATGTGGATAAGATGATCAGACTTGTGTGTACACCGTAGCCTTATAAAGGGGAGGGAACTGGAATCAAAATTCTCCCTTTTAAGGGGCTGTTGTTTAAACGAGGATTTCAGATTTTTCTGAGACTTTGAAATCGAAAGACTCTAGATTATTTTTTGGTACTGATTTGGTTGAGCTATTTAGCAGCTTTATTACTAAGGTTTCATCGTGTCTAGCTAAATTTGCACTTAACACTCTCAGCATATCGACATAACGAAGATAGGTTTCATATTGATGTCGCTTGTCTGAAGGGAGGTTGCTAAATTCGACTCCTTTTCCCCATCGTTGAACTGTATTAGGTTTAATCTTTAATATTTTGGCAATTAAATTGACACATTTCTCTCGATAGCCATGTTCTGATTCTATGGCTATAATCTGGGTTTCTGTAAAGCGAAGTCTGCCATCTTCTTGAACATCTTCTAACCCAAACCATCGGCGACAAAATATCCTTGGATGCATCCCTTCACTTTGATTAACACAGGCTTTTAAAATTTTGTAACCTGCATTTGTGAAAAAAGTCATAACTTTACCTCATCAAAGTTTGCAGAAATAATGTGAACAGAAATATTGATGCTGTTTAAATTGCTTTCAAACTTTCTAACATCCAATCAAATCTGACCGCAGCTAATGACATCTGCTCTAAAATGTCAGAATCCAGTTCATCCTCATATTTAACGTTTTCGCTTAAGGTCTGTCCTGGACTGTAAGTGTGTCTTCTATAGCCCATGCGGTTTAGAAGTCCTTGGAATCTATCGGAAAGCAGGGTTGCGATCGCACGATAGAAGCGTGTAGCAAAACCGACATCTTGCTGTAACTTAGCTAGCAACTGCGATCGCGCGATCGCTAATACTAAAGAATCTTCTACCGCTTTAATGGTTGCATAAGGTAAACGTCCATCAATAAAGGTAGCTTCTCCCACGATTTCGCCTTTGTATAATTTGGCAATCTCTTGTTCGGAGGCTTTGTTTCCTTCTAAGGTTGCAAAGATGCGAGTTAAAGGATTATCTTGGTTGCTAGAAATAGAAACGCTCATTTGTCCTTGTAGTAAGACGTACAACGCATCTACTGGCCCGCCCTGCCGAAGCAGGGTTTCTTGGGGAGCAATTCTCTTAAGTTTGCCATTAGTAGTAAACCAATCGAGGTCACTATCGTGCAATTGACCGAAAATGAAAAGGACATCTCTAACCGGCTGAATCTGAACGAGTTTGCTACGACCAAGGCGTTCAATCAAACTTTGCAATCTATCTGAATATAAAATTGCGATCGCTCGATAGAAACGAGATGCAAATCCTGCATCTTGCTTTAACTTAGATTCTAATTGCCGCAGGGGGATAGACATCAACAAGGATTTTTCTAAAGCTTGAATATTAGTGGTCGAAGGAACACCAATTAACGAATTTTCTCCTACTACTTCCCCACTGGAGAATCTCGCAACTTCTAAACCAGATGTTCTATCCCCCTCGATAGTAGCGAAAGCACGAGCCAAAGAATTTTGACGAGTTGGAGAAACAGTAGCTATCAAAGTTCCTTCTAAAAGAATATGGAAAGTATCACCAACTTTCCCTGCTTGTACAAGGACAGTTTCAGATGGAATTTCACGTTTGTGACTTGTCGTGAACATCCAATCTATATCACTATTGCTCAATTCTTGGAGTAAAACTTCTCTCATTGCTTTACCTACAATTATTTTTGAAAAAAATCGACATTGAAGACAAGGGAAACAAGGATGAGAATAATAACTCTTGTACAGACACGATTAATCGCGTCTCTCCTAATAGACGCGATTAATCGCGTCTGTACTCCTAACTCCTAACTCGGTACTCTCAGTCTGTAGTTGTTCTAAAATCGCTAAAAGGCGGGAAGTAACTTTTTGGGAAGCTAATTCTTCTAGAGTTAAATAAGTCAAGGCGATAGATAACAGAAGTCGCTCGTTACCAATGTTTAAATCATCTATATACTCAGCATCGAAACGCTCTAAATTTAGAGCCGCATCTGTCACTAAAGCCTGTAAAATCTTAAAAGCTCCATCTGAAAGGGTTGGCTGACCGCGATAGTTTTGTAATCTACCGCTTTCTCGATAGTTGGCTAATGATTCTAAACCCATAAAACGCAAGAACCAATCGGCTCGATAGCGTCCAGTCGCAGCAACAATTCCTCGGTAGTCGGCGATGAGTTCGTCGAGGAGATTATTTTGCATTGAGTGAAATAGGCGGTGGGTAAAGTAGTGAGTGCATTCGTGTTCTAACCGAATCTTCAGCGATAAATGTCTCCATTCTGATTCTGAAAGTCCGATATCATTAGCAGAAACGTTGCTATAAAAGCCATCACTGAGAATAATAAATCGGTCTTGATAGCGACTTTTTTGAGGAATCAGCCGCGCAAACTCATCTTTCCAATCTGTTTCGGAGCAATTGGCAGGATTTTCTCTTTCCCATTGTTGGCGATAGCGGCGAATTCGATCCCAGTTATTGTAACCAGCAACCATGCAAGCGCCCATAGAGGCAGGTAGGGGTTGGGGTTCATTACGTTTGATTAGCGATCGCACTAAAGAAACAAAATCTTCTCGATTACCAGGAAGTATAACCGGAATCGCCCCCGCTAAACTTTGATAAATTTTTAAATCCAGCTTTTCTGGTTGTTCAAGGACTAAACCAGTTGCTTCAGAGATGCCGTCAAGATTAACTCCCTTCAAAGTAGCAGCCCGGTAGATTTCAGTTTGGCTAATTCCTTCTTGAATGGGAAACGACAACTGGACAAATACCTGCTTGAGGGTTTCAAATACACCTATTTCTTTAGCGGTAACAGCATACTCTTCCCAAGTCACAATATGCGGTTCGGGTTCGAGGGGAAACTTTAGAGATGGTTGCCAATTATCATGTTCAAAAATATTTTGATTGTAAATTAGTAGTTCTTCAATTTCCGATTCGGTCGCACCATAAGAGGCAAGTATGGCAGCCCGAAATATTTGCTGTTCCATTATTAAACACCTCCTCTAACCGCTACCTTGGCTTGCTCCCTAATAATCTGTGCCGTAATTTTTTGGACTACCTGACTAAAGGGATGGTTGGGATAGACCAAACAAAAAATATTACTGCTGGCAAGACGAATGATGTCTTCTGATAGGGGGACAATACCAGCAACTGGGGTTTTATAGGTAGATTCAACTTCTTGTTGCAAAGCATTAAAATCGAATGTCGATAAGGCTTTATTCACTACCAGCATCATCTTAGGTACTTCTAACTTGCGAGCTACTTCTAGCGTTACAGCAGTTCCTTGGAAGTCTTGTTGATCTGGGCGTAAAATCACAACGAGAATATCTGAAATAGCAATAGAAAGTAAAGTCTCTTCATTAAGACCGGGATGGGTATCAATTAACAAATAATCCAAATTTAGAGCATCAATGATTTCATAGAAACCATCGTTTAGTCTAGCTACGTCATATCCCTCACGCAGAATTCGGGTAATTTGACCAGGATTAATACTAGAAGGAATTAGGTAAAGTTTACCACTGTCTCCTTCTCCTTTTAAAAGATGAGTGACATCGTAGGCAGTATCTTCAATTGCACACTTACCCCACAGATAATCATTCAAACAATTATTCATCTTCTGCTCGTTCAGACCAAAAATAACGTGAATTCCTGGTGACTGAATATCAGTATCAATGATAGCGATTCTTTTCCCCTGTAATGCTAGAGTCGTAGCTAGGTTAGCTGTCATATTGGATTTACCAGTACCGCCACGGAATGAATGAACAGAAATAATTTGACTCATAAAATGCTCCTAAATTTGTCATTTGTCATTAGTTATTAATTCATCCCCCTCAATCAGGCTGTTGGGAATTGAAGTTTGAGACAGTATTTACCGTTAATCAGAGGCAATAAAACCTTGCCGCCAAAGAGTTTTAAATCGAACTGCATTTTGCAGTTTTCTCGATTTACTTCTAAAAGTGCGGACAAACTTTCAGAGTCACCGTTAGGATTATTGCTGTGCGCCCATACTCTGAGTTCTTCTGATTGCTTGGTTGGCAATTGGAAAATGGCATAACGCAGAGATGAGAGAGAGGGAATTTCTACAGAAGCGGCTTGATGGGTTTCTTCGCCGTCTGCATATCCCAGTCTTACTTGTGCTGTTTTCGGTCGTCCACCGGCGGTTATTTTGAAGAAGGTTTGTCCTCCTTGTTGCTTGTTTTCTTGTAACTCTATTACCGTGCGGGACATGAAGGCTCCAGTCTGCCACATGACTAAGGTAGTTGCTAAAGATAGGACAGTAACGCCCAAGGCAGCAATCCGGGCTAGGGGATTTTGCCAGATGAATAAGCCGTGGAGTAGCAGAGTAAACAAAGAGAAACTGTAGATGCTGGCAAGTAACCAGGGAGAGTTAAGCAGTTTAAAAACGATACCTGGTAATATTTCACCCTTTTGGCGGCTGGAAGCCAGTAGGAGTACTGGAAAAATCCCACCAACAAGAGAGTTACCTAATACTCCAGCAAAGCCGAGAACGCTGGTGAAGGATTGCTGTCCAGAAAAGAATAATCCTTCGGTTAATAAAAATACCAGGAATAGGGGAGTAATAGAAAGTAAGAATTGACGTTGTTCTAATAGATATGTCCAAGCCCGTTGCGCGATCGCTTTTTGGGATTTCTGCTTGTGGGTAGTTTTGTCTTCATCGCGCGTTCTCTCTAAAGCTCCCTCATAGGCGATCGCCATTGTAGAGATGACTTTTAAGCAGACACGATCTTCACTAACTGATTGTATTTCTATTTTCAGGTCAACATCACATAGATTTAAGTCTGAAAGTTTAGGGATTAACTCTTTAATATCCCAAGTTTTGGCAACTTTAATCTGTACTAGGTGAATGTTACCTTTCAATTGAATATCGAGATGAAAGGTAGGCTCTTTGTCTGCAAGTGCTAGATAAGTTAGACCAATTGAGCAGAGATTATAGCGATCGCGGGTTCGCAAAATTAGTCTACCCTGTTGACGAGGTAATGTCAAAATCGATTGCGGTTGGCTAGGAATCCATTCTCGTGCCAAGTTGACTAAAAGACTAGAACTCCTAAACCATGCCATTCCCAACAGAAATGTGATGAGTATTGCCCCCACAACCTTTACTATCGGGCCGTTCTGCTGCGCCAGTGGCTCCAAAACTGTTCCTGTCTGGGCTGCTAATATTTGCGGTGCGATCGCGCCGTTAACTGCCAGCACCCAAAGGCAAAACAGGAAAGTTAAAAAAGCTGTACCGGCGATGCTTCCCCAAATTAAGGAAGTCGCACTCGGATCTTTAGGTAATACCACCTTTGCACATTCGCCCACATATACGTGACCAAAGTAAAGCATCAAGGTAACGCCAAAAACTTGATGAAATATCTGGAGATTGAAAGCACTCCCATCGAAAAAAGCCCAGTTAATATACAACACATTGACTAATTGCCAATGCCCAAAAGAAAGTATTGTTAAAAATAAGAGCAAGCTGACATTTAATCCTGCTAACAAGATTGTCACCCCAATAGTTAGGTTGAGGGATTTACGCGAGAGGATGTATAATCCAAAGAAAAAAAGTAACCCTGCCCACAGGGAAGCCGGTAGGGAAGTAAAACTTGCCATTGTCGCTGATAAGCCGATGTAACAGGCTAGGGCGATTAAAAAGACACGAATCCCTACAGCAACGGAAAGAATTAGAGAACCAGCACTACCCAAGTAGTTTGTCGCTAATTGTTTAATGAAGGTTTTGCCGGCAAGAAAGTCTCCACTTCGAGCAATGGACTCTGCCATACAAACCATTGTCAAGATGTTAATTGTTCCCAAGACAATCAGAAATGCCACACTTGCGAGAGGCCCTAACTCAGCCACAGCAATGGGTAGAGCTAAGAAGGCTTGGGGAAGTCCCAAGGCAATTGTCACTAAAGAAGCAATCCAGAAAGGCGGTAAAGATTCTACTTTTTGGATACTCGCCGCCGCTATCCAAGACAATCTCTCTTTGAGGGAGACTTGGGAGGCGAAAGCTACTGCGATCGGTTTTTGGTAAAGGCGCTGATAAGCTTGCTCTACTGCTAGTCGATCGCAGTCTAAAGCCGCTCGGATATTGGGAACTAATTGCTTGGTGAAATTATATTTCTGACAGAAAGCATTGAGTAAAGCTGCTTTCAGTGTGGGGTTATCAGGTATAAGTACTGACCATTGGGGAGCAAAACGTTCTAAGTGTTGAATTTTGGGGCGCAGTGTGGGCGCTTTTCCCAGAGCAAAAGCTTCCAGAAAAGCCAACTCGCGATCGCGCTCGGCTGAGTCGGTAAGAGAAAACTCAACTCGTGATTGGGCTGCTAGTCGTGCTGTTTGTCTCTCGATGAGAAAGAGCAAAGTATTGGTACGTTTAGCAGGGAGTCCTGCTAATAAGTCTTGACGCGAAATTAGTTCATCAAATGACATATCTGCAACTATCCAATTTTATCGACCGACTTGTAACCGAGCTTTTTGAGCTTGCACTTTTTTCTGTAAATTATGGAAGTAATCTGTTGGAGTTTTATCCCTAACTTCGGCTCTGTTTCTCAGCTTTTGCGCCTTGTATTGGAGTTCTTGAAAGTATTGTGTTCCAGTAATTTCCGCTACCTGATTGGCTTTTTTGCTTTCATCAATTTCAATGCGTAATTCCTGCATCTGAAGTTCCATTTTTTGCTCTCGCACTCTGACTTCTTCTGCCATCTTCATAAATACCCGTACCAATTGCCCCATATCATCTTGAGTCCGAGAAGTCTTGAGCAAATTTCTGTACAAATTAGATTCGTGGTGAAGAAAATCTCCTTTTTCTAAACTTCGAGATGCGGCTATTAAAGTATTAATAGGTTTACTAATGGTTCGAGATAATGTGAGGGCAACAACTGCTGCGATCGCTCCTGCACCCAATACAAAGGTGATATTTTGCTCAAACAGAAGATTTACCGGAGCCATGAATATTACTTTGGGTTTACTAACCGCCACAACCCAGGATTGGGTTTGTAGGGGAGCATAACCAACTATCTGATAGTTCTTTTCTATCGGTGAGTAATAACTCGTATGTCCTGATGTTTCAGAATTGAGCATCACTTTTAACTCTGGAATATTCAAGCTTTTAATTAGGTTGCGACCATAACGCTTCTCGGCTGCAATCTTTTTTTGGCTGTCTAGCAGTAAAGGAGTCAGGCTGTTGTAGAGATATTCCCGATTGGAGTGACTAATGATAATTCCTTGTTCATCAACGAGAAAAGAAGTAATATTTGGTTCATTTACGGAGTTGATCACAGCCCAAATATCTGCCGCCGTAATTTTTATCGCTGCTACGCCCAAAACTTCGCCACTTTCAGAGTATACAGGATAGGTGAAGAATACGCCCTCTCGTTTGGTTGTGACACCAATTAAGATACTAGAAACAAAAGCATCCCCTGCGATCGCTCGTTGAAAATACTCTCGAAAAGCATAGTTTCGTCCAATTAAAGAAAGTTCTGTAGAAGCTATACATATACCGTTTTTATCTATAAGGTAAACCAGATCGTAATTAGGGTGAGTGCTAGCAACTCTCTGCAAGACTTTTTGCGCTTCCGAGCGGAAAGTTTCTCGATTCAGAGGTGCAGCCTTAAGAAAATTTCCCACCCTAGAGTCTGTAGCTATATTTTTGATAGTGTTTTGATTATCAATAATCAACTGATCTAGGCGATTGGCTTTACTCGTGGCAATCAGTTGCAACTTATAGTATTCACTATTTTCAATACTTTCTGTACTCCTTTCGAGATTGTAATAGCCAACAAAGCTCATAGGTAAAATTGCGATTGATAGGAAGGCTACTGAGAGCTTGACGGTAATCGACCACGCTAAAGGATTAAAGAATTGAACTAAGCGATTTAAGTTGATAAATTTAGACTGCATCTTGCATAAGTGCTTTATTTAGGTATTAAACTAAAACTTTTCTGTAAATTAACACTTTTAGGATCGCCGTTGTCAACAAAATACACTTTTTTTATTTCAGAGTAACTTTTTTTTAGATCCTTAATACTGCATAGATTTTGTATGACTTTTTAACTCCTAAAAAGGTACAGAGTCAACAGGCTAGACCTCCTTCTCGATGCGGGAAGGGGTAAAATTCAAAGCCTCTCTCCTTTTAAGAGAGGTAAAATGTTGAAGATTTTAATAAACGATAAAAGATGAGTTTTAACTAAAAATTGTTAATTGAAATTGAATTCAACCCATGATTAACTACAGGGGTGGGGAAAAAAGCAAGTTTTTTCTCAGCTAATTGAGACATAAATAAAACTAAAATACCGTAATTCAAGGTAAGGCAACATGAGCGAACAAGAAGCGCAAACTCGGAAAGATATTGAATCTCGAATTATCGCTAAAGCTTGGAAAAGTGAAGCTTATAAACAAGAGCTTTTAAGCAATCCTAAATCCATCATTGAGCAAGAATTTGCAGTAGAATTACCTGCTGAATTAAATGTATCTGTATACGAAGAAAATTCTACTTCTTTGTACTTTGTCCTCCCAATTATGCCCGAAATAGAAGGACGAGAGCTATCTGAAGAGGAGCTTGAGTCGGTTGCTGGAGGCACTATAGGTGGGCTACTTAGCCTTGCTATAGGAGTGACACCTTATACAGGGGATATCGTAAAAGCAACGAAAAAATTAACGAAAAAGTAAGTCTAAATATTGTCGCAACAAAAGAAAATGAACGGACAACAAGAGCAAGCGCAAACTCGCAAAGACATCGAAGCCCGGATCATCGCCAGAGCCTGGAAAGATGAAGCTTACAAGCAAGAATTGCTAACCAACCCCAAAGCTGTGATCGAGCGGGAATTTGGAGTGGAATTTCCTACTGAAGTCAACGTGCAAGCTCTTGAAGAGAATTCTACCTCTTTGTATTTTGTCCTGCCAATTAGTCGAGTAGCCGTTGCTCAAGAATTATCTGAAGAGCAACTAGAAGCGATCGCTGGGGGTTATATGACAACTCTGTTGTCAATGGGGGCAAAAATAAATCCCATTTTGCCCATACGAAACTCAATAGTGAAAACAGTTAAAAGAAACTGACAACTTTAACTGGTTTCAGCCCATAAAAACTTCAGAGTTATCTTGACTTTGATAGAACTAAAAAATTCACAAAGGAGAAATTAAAATGAGCGAAGAACAAGCACAAACTCGCCAAGACATCGAAGCCCGCATCATCGCCAAAGCCTGGAAAGATGAAGCTTACAAGCAAGAATTATTAACCAATCCTAAAGCTGTCATTGAGCGGGAATTTGGGGTGGAATTTCCTAGTGAAGTAAATATACAAGTCCTCGAAGAAAATCCTACTTCCCTACATTTTGTATTGCCAATTAGTCCAGTAGCCTTCGCCCAAGATTTATCTGAAGAGCAATTAGAAGCGATCGCAGGTGGTAAAGACTATAGATTAGAGATAGCTAAAGGCGCAATCACTACTGCCATAGGAATAACCATACTCGATACGTTGAAAAAGTTGACCAAATAATAGACTTGAAGTCTATTGAAAAATCGAATCAGAAAATTAGACGCATAGCAGTTTACCAATTACAAAAATTACAAAGGATAAGCAAAAATGAGCGAACAAGAACAAGCGCAAACTCGCCAAGACATTGAAGCCCGGATCATCGCCAAAGCTTGGAAAGATGAAGCTTACAAACAAGAATTACTAACCAATCCTAAAGCTGCGATCGAGCGCGAATTTGGAGTAGAATTTCCTGCTGATGTCAAGGTGCAAGTCCTAGAAGAAAATTCTACTTCCCTGCATTTTGTGCTACCGATGAGTCCAGTAGCCATCGCCCAAGAGTTATCTGAAGAGCAATTAGAAGCGATCGCTGGGGGTGTTGGTCTATCAGCAGTTTTAATAACTGTAAAAGTAACAAATGCTGCCGTAAAATGGACTCCAAGAGCTAGCGCTGTTTCAGCAGCAGCATCAGTAGGGGCAAGTATAGGAGCCATTAAAAAATAAAAATGGTATAACCTTGAGTTGTTCTGAACATCAAAAATTCAGGGTTTTTTGATTCTGATAAAAGCTGATTACTCATTACAAAAATCACAAAGGAGAAAGGAAAATGAGCGAACAGGAACAAGCACAAACTCGCCAAGATATCGAAGCTCGGATCATTGCCAAAGCTTGGAAAGATGAAGCTTACAAACAAGAATTACTAAACAATCCTAAAGCTGCGATCGAGCGCGAATTTGGAGTAGAATTTCCTGCTGATGTTAACGTGCAAGTCCTAGAAGAAAATTCTACTTCCCTGCATTTTGTGCTACCGATGAGTCCAGTAGCCATCGCCCAAGAGTTATCTGAAGAGCAATTAGAAGCGATCGCTGGGGGTGCTGGCGCTCTTTCTAAACTTACAAAATGGGTGGCTAATAATCAGAGTAAACTTGTTGGTACGCCATTAGGTGCGTTGAGTGTATCTGCTAGTTATTACGGCGTAACGAAGTAATAGCTATAGTTGCATACGTTATGCGTATTTTAGTTTAACCACACACAAGTTGAATTACCCCCCTTAATCCCCCTTGGAAAAGGTGGAAACAGGCAATCTGGTTCCCTCCCCAATATATCGGGGAGGGTTAGGGTGGGGTAAAAGGTATGTGGGATAAGCGTTTGAGCTTAAGTTGACACCAGTGAGCAATGCTGTGCCCCTACCGCATGGTCTATTTATCTGAAAATAGCTGTAAAAAATCTCTGATATCTCTGCAACATTTCCAGACTGTGACTACTCATAGCGACGTGAAATAGAATTGATCTTAAATGGCTATTTTTGATAAAAATCTTGATTAAAAAAATAGCGATCGCCAGCTTTGACTGGCTATATACAACATATTTTGGAAGTGGAAACAATGAAAAATATTGCTGTTTATTCTAACAAACTTAACAAACTTAATAATCCTATCTATAGAACTAATAAAATTGATTATATAGATATGAATAATGTCCCCATATTCTGTGGATTAGTTGAAACTAAAGATATTCATTTTGATAATAATTCCCCAGAAAACCAATTTAAAGTTTTAGTCAAAAAAACAGCATTCTCATGTAATTACCGTGATAAAGCTATCATTTTTGAAGCTACTATAAATGCACCAGAAGATTCATTTTTGGTAGTTGGCTCAGACTTTGTTGGTATAGTTATTGATATGGGGTCGGAAGTGACAGGATTAAAAATTGGCGATAGAGTTATTGCTAATAATGCCTATCCAGAATCAGGCTTTCCAGGAGTTCAAGCAGGTATACCTAGCAATAGTGAATCAAAAGAATATCAGGTATTTCATCAAGTTAAGTTAATGAAAATACCTCCACAAATGCCGGATGAAGTTGCTGCTGCTTTTAGTATTGGAGGGCAAACTAGCTATAGCATTGTCCGTAAGTTTAACCCAACGAAAGGTTCTAATATTTTAGTGACTGCGGCTAAATCTAATACTTCTTTGTTTGTGATTAATGCCTTGAAAAAATACGGCGTGAACATTTATGCTACAAGTACCTCAAGGGTTTTTGCAGAGGAACTCACAGCGCTGGGAGTTAAAGAGGTTATTCTAGTCGAGTCAAAACCTAATAGTCTGCTGGAAAATGAATCAATTCAAAAAATAGTTTCGGAAACAGGTGGATTTAATTGTGTATTTGATCCTTTTTTCGACCTCTATTTAGGACAAGCTGTTGAACTGATGGCTACGGGAGGAAAGTATATAACTTGTGGTTTATACGATCAATACTATAACTGTATTAATCAATCATTTACTCCCTTCTCTTTAGATTTAAATCGCATCATGTCATCAGTTATGGTCAAAAATTTAGAGATAATTGGTAATTGTATTGGTCTAACAGAAGACTTGGAAGATGCAATTCAAGATTATGTTTCAGGGAATTTAAAAGTCATAATTGACTCTGCTTTTAGTGGTAAAAAAATAGGGGCTTTCTTTGAGCGAACTTATAATGCAAAAGATAGATTTGGTAAAGTTGTTTATAAGTATGATTGAGAGGATGTTTGAAAACCGAAAAGGCAAGTAACAAATTTGAAAATATCCTCAAAGGTAAATAATGTTAAATGAAATACTGGCAACGTCAAATTTATCTAGTCATGATTCTGCTGTAAAAATCAATTCATCTATCAAGATTTCTTCCCACAATCTTATTTCAATTGTCGAAAAAGCTAGTACGCTTTCCGAGCGTCTAGGCAGAGAATTTATTCACAATAAATTAGAAACAGAGCAGTCTTTAATTGATGCTAGATTAGAAAAATGGTGTCAAATAGCCGCTAAGGGCAATCAAGAAAAATTTGCCAAGCGGTTGAGTTGGGATAATCTAGATACAGATGCAGTTCGCTTTGCATTGGGTAGTGTTTCTCTAGTAGATAAACAAGCTCTACCCAGTTGGACAGATACTTTAAAAAAAGCAATGGAACTTGCTGCTTGTTCTAGTGAGAGAGTTTTTTATGAAGAATTGCAACAATATTTAGATTCTGATAAACCATTGCCATTTGAAGAGGTTTTGTTACCTTTTATTGAGGTAGCAATGCATAAACTGAGCGAACGAGCAGGTTCTAGTTATGAACTATTGTCAGACAAGGCTCGGATTCAATTAGGTCAAAGTCTCCTGAAAAAGTTGACAGATTTGTTTGCACAATCTTTAGACTTAGAATTCTCAATTGCTCGTGCTTACAAAAGCTCTCAATTAGTCCGTTTAATTGGACAACTACAAGGTAATTCTTCCAGAGAGCAGTATGTAAAGTTTGTCAAAGGCTTACTTAGCGACGGTTTGCTGGCATTCTTTCAAGAATACAGCGTATTGGCTCGATTGGCTGCGATCGCAACAGACTTGTGGATTGAAGCTAGCGCCGAATTTCTCCTGAGATTGGCTTCAGATTGGAATGAAATTAAACAAATTTTTCAGGAAAATCAAGAATTAGGACAAGTCATTGATATCAAATCATCACTTTCCGATCCACACAATTGTGGAAGAAGTGTAATTATCATTCAGTTTACCTCAAATTTGAAGCTAGTTTATAAGCCTAAAAATCTCGGTTTAGAACAGGCTTATTTTGAATTTATCTCTTGGATAAACGAACAAAATATTACTTTACCTCTCAAAACTCTCAAAATTATTAATAGTTCTACCCACGGTTGGATGGAATTTGTAGAGGCATTGCCTTGTGAAGACCAACAGGCAGTCAAACGCTATTATCAGCGTGCGGGAATGATATTAGCTATAGTCTACGCATTGAAGGGGACAGATTGCCATTGCGAAAACTTAATTGCTTGTGGAGAGCAACCAGTTTTAGTAGATTTAGAAACTTTGTTTCACCATACTATGTGGATGAAGGAAGATCAGCCTGAAGCCATATCAATAGTAAATCAAAAACTTGCCGATTCTGTAATAGTTACTGCTCTATTACCAGGAGTGCATATTGCCGATTATAAGCAATTGGGTGAGTTAGCAAATTCCTTAGATTATTGTGGGTTTGGAGGTTTAAACGAACAGCAGGTGTCTGCACCTATTCTCAAATGGGTGAATGTGAATACAGATAGTATGGCTATGGGAAAAGAAGACCAAGAGCTACTATCAGAAAATAATAATCAACCTTTTGGAGAAAATCTGGATACATCGTTAAGCAAGCATTTAGAAGAGTTAATTGCTGGCTTTAAACAAA
The DNA here is from genome assembly GCF_026127265.1 of Nostoc sp. KVJ3. Lineage (GTDB taxonomy): Bacteria > Cyanobacteriota > Cyanobacteriia > Cyanobacteriales > Nostocaceae > Nostoc. Next base: position 344,258 of record NZ_WWFG01000002.1, on the reverse strand, counting down.
TGTATCAGTTTTTCGGGCAATCTAAAAAAGCCCTCTTAGCACCTGATAATCCCATAAAAGCATTTGCTGGTCAGAAAGTTCGTCTTGTGCTTCGCAACACTCAGCTTTATGCGTCGATTTTACAAAATTCCTTGCATCCTAAATGTCTGCGAGATGGAGTAGACCGCAGTATCGAGTTAGATATTCTGGCTTTGGGTTTCGTTTCCTCAAAAGATAAACATCCTTCTTGGGCAATGCTAGCACCAGAAAAACAGGCTTTAGAACAGCTTGATATTCCTTATGTTAGTGCTTATTCAGATAGTGATGCAATTGTAATTAATTCAAACACAACGATTGAAAAATTTGTTGAGAATTCTAGTTACAATGATGTAATAACTCGTCTGCAACAGCTTGATAATGTCAATTTAGCCGAGCAAATTACTATTATCCAGGGTTCGTTTTACTCAAGTCGGACTGGTGAACAATTAGACTTATTAAGTTTATCAAGCACTACTCCCAACTTAGATGAAATAGCTCTTTTGAGTGAAGAAGCAATTTTGCATCAAGTAATAGAAATTGCTCAAGAAATTAAGCAGCGAGCTATTTACGGAAGTAACAATACTGTTGCTTGGCTGGGGATGATATCCGATTTTTCGGGGCAACGTTTTCAACTGCGACCGATGGGCCATAGTCTTTATAATGGTTCTGGCGGCGTAGCTTTATTTTTGGCAGCATTAGCATCAGTTACAAATAAAGGAGAATTTGGCGATTTAGCATTAGGAACTTTACAATCTTTACGCAAAGGTCTTGATGAACGAGATCCTGAACTTCAACAAGCTTTGATTAAAAATATGGGTATGGGAGGCGCTACAGGATTGGCCTCTGTCGTCTATACTTTTGTGCGGATTGCGGAATTTTTATCGGAACTAAAATTAATTGAAGATGCTCAACAAATAGCTTCTTGGTTAAAAGTAGATGTAACTGCTGTGGAAGAAGAACCAGGTATTATCAAGGGTGCGGCTGGAACGATTCTCAGCTTATTAGCTTTGTATAAAGTGACTCAAGAATCTGATAATTTAGTGCAAGCGATCGCATGGGGCAATTATCTTTTAGATCGGCGCGTCACCACAGATACGGGTTGTCAAATCTGGAAGAACGCCGAAGGTGAATCTTTAACAGGATTTTCTCAGGGGATAGCTGGCATTGCCTACGCCTTGCTACAGTTGTCTGCAATAGCTAAAGATTCAACTTTTCTCTCAGCAGCCAAAGAAGCGATCGCTTATGAACAAGGTTCTTTGCCAGATAATACTCAGTTATCACCCCTAGCTAGCTGGTGTCATGGTTTACCCGGTATTACTCTGGCTCGTTTGGGAGGCTTAAATATTCTAAATACAGAGGAAATACACCAAGAACTAGAAATCATCCAGCAGCCCAGTTTAAAGGCTTTGGATAACCTCTGCTGTGGTAATTTTGCCGATGTTGAAGTACTGCTAGTAGCTGCTGAACAACTTTCCCGTCCAGAATTGCTAGAAACTGCTCGTTTGCAGACATCTCTAGTTTTGCATAGAACCGCGATCGCTGGTTCTTTCCAACTACTTCCTAACTTACCTCTTGAAGTCTATCACCCCGGCTTTAGTCAAGGAAGTGCTGGTATTGGTTATCAACTGTTAAGACTTCTCTATCCGAGTAAACTACCTTCGGTACTACTCTGGCAATAACTCTATTACAGCGATTACATCTCCTAAACAAGGGGTAAAATCCCCTTGGATCGCCAAGTTTGATTTTGTACAGCTTCCAAAATAATAATCCCACCCATTCATCATAATTCGTAATTACGAATTACAAATTACAAATTATGTCCATTCAAAGCGCAAAAGCACTCTATACTAGGTTGCTAGTAGATGAAGAATTTAGAACGCAATTGGAGCAAGCAGCTAGTCAAGAGGAACGGGGACAAATTCTGCAAAATACTGGTTTTTATTATACTCCAGATGAATTAAAAATTGCGAAGGCAGAGCTTTTGGAGTCCGCAGCAACCAATGACGAGTTAAGCGAGACTGAGCAAGAAGAAATTATTGCTGGCAGATCCTACAGACCTATTTATAGTTATATTTTTGACAGGTTTGATGTGTATTTAACTTAAGATATAGTAATTATATTTGACTTGTGAAGATCACAATACTTCAGAACCCCGACTTCTTAAAGAAGGGGAGCATCCCACTTTTTTGCATGTCATTGCGAGCGAAATGAAGTGAAGCGAAGCAACCGCAAAATCCTCATTCCTAAGAGCGAGTCCATGCAAACAGCGTGTCTGCGACACGCTGTTTGCGTTCGTCTTTCCTCCTCTCTACGAGACGCTACGCGATCGCAATGACAGTTATTCTCTCGCTGTAAAATAAAAACTGGGATGCACCCTTAAAGAAGTCGGGTTTCTCGTTCTTCCCGAATGATTCATGATTGCTATATAGCTATCGAATTTTATTTTTGAAAAATTCCAAATATATGTATGGTGCGTTATGTTTCCCTAACATATCCTATATGTGTTTCCAAAAAATATAATTTCTATATCCGAGCGATCGCATTTAAACTTTCTTGACAAAATCCTATTTATAGTGTTCTTCATCTACTACAGCTAGTAATACTAAATATTTTTCCTTAGCTCATTTATCAAGAGCAATTAATAGGCGGTTTTATGATATCAGATAAACACACTATGCGATTATTAGTTAGATAGTTTTTAATTGCAATTCTCTGACTCAACAACTGGTACAATTCATCTTAATCAAAGTTGTTTGCGTATGACTAACAGTTGTTTGCATTGGATAAAAAACATAAAATTAGCCTTCTGTCTAGCTCTACTTGAAACAATCGTTATTTCACCTATAAAAACTACCTTTGCTCAGAGTAAAATCATTCCCGATAATACACTAAGTACTGAGAGTTCTAAAGTCATAAATAACTCAAGTGGTCTTCCCATCGAAAATATCGACGGTGGAGCGCAGCGAGGTATAAACCTATTTCATAGTTTTCGAGAATTTAATGTTGGTGAAGGACGCGCTGTTTATTTTACCAATCCTGTAGGAATTGAGAACATTATAAGTAGAGTCACAGGGAGCAGTCCTTCAGAAATTTTCGGAAAGTTGGGAGTATTAGGAAATGCCAACCTATTTCTGATTAATCCCAATGGAATCATCTTTGGAAAAAACGCAAGTTTAGATGTCAATGGTTCTTTTGTAGCCACCTCAGCTAATGCCATTAGATTTGGGAATCAAGGTTTTTTCAGTGCCTCTTCTCCACAAACCCCGTCATTATTAACAATCAAACCTTCTGCTTTATTTTTTAATCAAATCGGCGCAGGAAAAATCGAAAACAGGTCGATGGCTCCAGCCGGAGTTGATGGCGCTAATAACCCTGTATTGGGGTTGAGAGTTCCCGATGGAGAAAGCTTATTGTTAGTAGGAGGAAACGTCTTAAATGCAGGAGGATTAAACGCTTTTGGCGGTCGAATAGAGTTAGGAGGTTTAGCCAGTCCTGGGGAGATTGGGTTGAATCTGAATAACCAAAATTTGACGTTTCCGAATCAAGTTGCGCGAGGCGATGTTTCACTGACAAATGGGGCTGTTGTTAATGTTGCTGGTAATTCTGGTGGTGCGATGGGCTATGCCCCGCCGGGGGCGATCGCACTTTATGGCAAAAATATAGATATTAGTGGAGGTAGTTCTGTATTAGCTGGGATTGCAGCAGGTTTAGGAATACCAAAAAAAACAGCAGGCGATATTACCTTAAATGCCACACAAGCCATATCCATCAGTCAATCCAGCCGTGTTACCAACCAAGTCGGTCAGAATGCTATGGGTAACAGTGGCAATATTAATATTCAAGCAGACTCACTAAATTTAACTGATGGAAGTCAGTTAAGTTCCCGAATCTTTGGGAGAGGAAATAGTGGGAATATCTCTGTAGATGTAAGGGGCGCTATCACATTAGACAGTGAAGACAGCAATAGCCTGACTAGTAGAATTGTCAATCAAGTGCAACCATCGGGAGTTGGAAATGGTGGGGATATTAATATTAAGGCAAATTCCCTAACCTTAACAAAAGGCGGTGCTTTGGCTGCCAATACTTTAGGGAGAGGAAATAGTGGGAATATCTCTGTAGATGTGAGTGGTGCTATCAAATTGGAGGGTGAAAATAGCAATGGCTTGGTGCTTAATAGTATTCTCAATCAAGTGCTGTCATCGGGAATTGGAGATAGTGGGGATATTAATATTAAGGCAGATTCTCTGACAATCACTCCGGGAGGTTATGTCAGTGCTACTACCTTTGGACAAGGAAATGGCGGGAATATCTTTGTAGATGTGAGGGGTGCTATCATCGTCGATGGTATAAGTAAGAATGGCTACAATTCTAGTATCAGCAGTCTAGTAGCTTCTTCGGCAGTCGGAAACGGTGGGGATATTAATATTAAGGCAGATTCTCTGAGTATGACACACGGTACTCCTATAAGCACCGAGGTATTTGGCAGGGGAAATGGCGGGAATATCTCTATAGATGTAAGAGGTGCTGTTACACTGGATAGTTTAGACAGCAGCGCTCTTAGTGGAATTAGCTCTGCCATCAGACCTTCGGGAATCGGAAATGCTGGTGACATTAATCTCAAGGCAGATTCCCTAACAATAAAACCGGGGGGTGTTTTGTTTAGCAGTACCTTTGGAACCGGAAATAGTGGGAATATTTTTGTGGATGTGAGGGGTGCTATCACCTTGAATGGTGGAAAGAGAGATGAGTTCACTACTTTCATTGGCTCTCAAGCAACACCAGGGGCAATTGGAAATGGTGGCGACATTAATATTAATGCAGAATCTTTGACAGTAACACAGGATGCTTTTATTAGTACCGATACTTTTGGACAAGGCAATGGCGGGAATATCAAGATTAACTTAACTACGCCTACTTCTAACTTAACACTTAGCGATGGAGCATCGATCGCAGCTAGTACATTAGGAGAAGGAAAAGGTGGAAATATCCAAATAGAGTCCAATGGCTCTGTAAATCTGACTAATGACTCTTCAATTACCGTCAACAGCTTAGACCAAGGTAATGCCGGGAATTTGAGAATTACGACTGGTTCTTTAACCATCCAAGATAAATCAGACCTATTGGCAGATACTGTTAGTAGTGAAGGTGGTAATATTCAGTTGCAGGTGCGAGACATACTATTGCTACGGAAAAATAGTAGCATATCTACCACAGCAGGACAATCCCAGCGATTGGAAGATACGGTTAGTAATCAAGGTGTTAAATTGAAGGTGCGAGACATACTATTACGCGATAATAGTAGCATCTCTACCACAATAGAGAATGCCGGGGGCAGTGGTGGCAATATAGACATAAACACGAAATTTTTAGTCGCTGTCCCTTCAGAAAATAGCGATATTATCGCTAATGCTTTTGCAGGCAAAGGTGGTTTGATCAAAATTACTGCTCAGGGAATTTTTGGGATAGAACAGCGCCAAAACCTCACTCCACTTAGTGATATTACTGCCTTCTCCCAAGAAAATCCCCGACTCGATGGCGAGGTAGTAATCAATATTCAAAATGCAGATATCAGAAAACAGTTAGTCCCTTTACCCACAAATGTAGTCGATGTCAGCAAGTTAATTAGTCAAAGGTGTTCGACGGGGAGAGTCAGCACAAATCAAACAGAAAGTCAATTTATTGTTACTGGAAGAGGCGGATTACCCCCACAGCCGGGAGGAGCGTTACGGGTTGCAGCGATCGCAGTTGATGAAAATGCGATCGCATCTGAAAAACAAAACCAATCTCCCGAAATAACTCCCACCTTAGAGGCAAATAGCTGGAGGTTCGATCGGCAAGGGCGAGTTGTTTTAACTGCTTCTGCAACCTCTGAAGCTTCTAGTTTTGCGACAAACCCCGGTATCTGTCATGCTAATTAGACACATGAAATCACCCTCTATTTTATTGGGTTTGGTCAATGGTATGCTGCTGTGGTGTGGTTTCGCCAACGCTCAGGTAACATCCGATAGTACGCTCAATACAACTGTTAAATCTGTCAATAATCACGATTTTACTATTATCAATGGCAGTGCAGCAGGTAGCAATCTGTTCCATAGTTTTAGTAATTTTTCCATTCCTACGGGCGGTTCTGCAACCTTTGATTTAGTCAATATGCCCAATACCTCAACTATTTTCAGTCGCGTGACGGGTGGGAGAGTTTCTAATATTGATGGCTTGATTAAAACTATCAATAGCAAAAATCCTGTTAGCTTATTCTTACTGAATCCCCAAGGGATTATTTTTGGTTCCAATGCAAAACTAAATATTAGTGGTTCGTTTGTTGGTTCTACAGCATCTCAGGTAAAATTTGCAGACGGTTCGGAATTTAGCACAACCAACTCTACTTCGCCTCTTCTGACAATTAGTACCCCCATTGGCTTGCAACTCGGAGCTAATTCGGGAGAGCTTCGTATCCAAGGCTCAGGACATAATATCACAAGAGTTGGACTTTCCCTGCTCAATCGAGGCACTTATAGTACAGGGTTACAGGTTTCTCCTGGCAATACCTTGGCTTTCGTAGGAGGAAAGATTACCCTTGATGGCGGTTTGTTAATTGCTGATTCTGGCCAAATTGATTTGGCAGCTTTGAGCAATGGGGAATGGATGATGAGACAAGGTAATGAATTTTCAACCATCAATTCAACACCTACTACTGAATTTGGGGATATTCAACTTCGCTCTGCGGCCTTAGTAGATGTTAGTGGTGTCATGGCAGGTTCGGTTCAGTTAAGGGGTAAGAATCTTGCATTGCGAGACGGCTCGATTATTGTTGGGCAAAATTTGGGCGAACAACCCAGTGGTAATATCCAAATCATTGGCACTAAATCCTTGGTAATTAGTGGCACAACTCCAGCCGTCTCTAGTCGGATTGCGACTCAATTATTGGGTGCTGGAGGAGGAGGAAATATCAACATTTCTGTGCCTCGCCTGATCCTTGCCGATGGAGGCACTATTGCTTCCCAAACCTTTGGTTCTGCTGAAAGTGGAAATGTAACCATCAATGTTGGAGATTTCATCCAAATGACTGGAACTTCACCTATCGATCCGTCCGATCTCAGCGCCATTACCACTGCAACCTTTAACACTGGGGGAGCGGGGACTCTGACGGTATCGACTGGCACTTTAACGCTGCGCGAGGGGGCACAGATTACATCGCCGACATTGGGGCTAGGAAATGCAGGACAGGTGACAGTGAATGCCACAAATTTGATTGATATTCAGGGGAATTCAAATCCGTTCGTATCAAATAGTGCGATCGTCTCTAACTCTTTTGGACAGGGGAATGCAGGAAAAACGATTGTTAATACCCCTAGACTGAAGCTCAGAGACGGAGGGGCAATTATTTCTAGTGGATACTCTAGTGGTAGCGCAGGTGATATCATCATCAACGCCAAAGAATCTATTGAAGTTGCTAATTCTAGTATTTTAAATTATGACCCTTCAATAACAATATTTCTTAGTAGTCGAATTAGCTCTGATATTGTGACTCCACCTCCTTTCTTACAAGCTATTTTAGGACTTCCAGAAATTGCAACGGGCAATTCTGGCTCAGTGGTGATTACTACACCTAAGTTAACTGTTACCAATGGTGCTAGTCTATCTGTCGCAAACACTGGACTCGGAAAAGGAGATCGAGGTAATGGAGGCGATTTGAGAATTACAACTGATTCCCTAACTCTCGAAGGAGGAGCTAGTCTATCGGCAGATACAGTTAGTAGTGAAGGTGGTAATATTCAATTGCAAGTACGAGATACACTACTGCTACGCGACAATAGTACTATCTCTACCACAGCAGGACAGAAAGGGACTGGAGGTAATGGTGGCAATATTGATATCAATGCAAATTTTGTAGTCGCTGTTCCTGAAGAAAATAGTGATATTAGGGCCAATGCTTTTGAAGGCAAAGGTGGTTTGATTAAAATTAATACTCAGGGAATTTTTGGCATAGAAAAGCGTGATAACCTGACTCCACTTAGCGATATCACTGCCTTTTCCCAAAAAAATCCCCGACTCGATGGCGAGGTAGTAATCAATATTCAAAATGCAGATATCAGAAAACAGTTAGTCTCTTTGCCCACAAATGTAGTCGATGTCAGCAAGTTAATTAGTCAAAGGTGTTCGGCGGGGAGAGGTATCACAAATCAAACAGAAAGTCAATTTATTGTTACCGGACGAGGTGGATTACCCCCACAGCCGGGAGGAGCGTTACGGGTTGCAGCGATCGCAGTTGATGAAAATGCGATCGCATCTGAAAAACAAAACCAATCTCCCGAAATAACTCCCACCTTAGAGGCAAATAGCTGGAGGTTTGATCGGCAAGGACGAATTGTTTTAATTGCCTCTGCAACCTCTGAAGCTTCTAGTTTTGCGAGAAACCTCGGTATCTGTCATGCTAATTAGAAAAACCAAGCTACGCACTTTAGTTAAGATACTGAAAACAACTGCCCTTGTCTTCTTAGGGATAATTTTATTTATAAACATCCCAGTTCTATTGTCTGAACAAGCAGCAGCAAAAGAACCAGCAACAGAGGCGGCAAAATTAGCAATTGCAGGAAAAAAGCTCTACGAAGCCGGACAGTTTGATGAAGCGGTACATATCTGGCAAGAGGCAGCCAATGCCTACAAACTCGCAGGTAATGAAGAAGGTAAGACTCAAAATTTGATTAACGTCGCTGAAGCCATGCAAGCCAACGGACTGGATCTCAAAGCTTGCAATCAGATACTACAAGCTTTTAACATTGCCCAGCCCGATTGCCGCCAATTAATCCAAGACAATGAAAAAGATCGCCAGCAAAGTAACTGGTTCCAAGCCCTGGAATCGAAACCAAATTCTCTGAATAAAGCCAACGGCTTACGCAGCCTTGGTGATGTCCTCCAAAAACTCGATCGCCCAGATTTGTCAACAAAAGTTTTAGATTTAAGTTTGCAAGTCGCTCGCCAACTACCATCCCCAACTACTGAAAGTGCTGTTCTGTTAAGCCTGGGTAATGCTCAACGATCGCTAGGTGACAGAATACAGATTCAACAAGGCAGAATCAATAAACAAAACTCAAGTCCTATAAATTGTGGGGAGCAAGCCAAAGTTGGGGAAGAAACTTCACTCTATCAGCAAGCTGCCTCACTGTATCAGCAAGCAGCAACTAAATCTATCTCTGCAAATACTTGGGTGCAAGCACAACTCAATCATCTGCGTCTGCTGATTGAGATGAATGAGTTAGCAGAAGCAATGGTTATAATACCTCAAATTGAGTTAAAAGTCAAGGAATTGCCGACAAATCAAACAACAATTTACGCCCGGATTAATTTTGCTGAAAGTCTAGTTTGTCTCAACCAGTATTCGGCGATCGCTCATGCTGACTTGAAAGACATTGCCAAAGAGTTGGTTGTAGCCCTTGAGCAAGCAAAAAGCCTGGGCGATCGGCGTGGCGAATCTTATGCTCTTGGATATCTAGGTTGGCTTTATGAACAAAATCAGCAGTTTTTAGAAGCTCTAACCCTTACCCAAAAAGCACTTTTTTCGGCTCAAGCGATCCAAGCCACTGACATGGTTTATCAGTGGCAATGGCAATTAGGACATATCCTCAAAGCCCAAGGAGATATCAAAGGAGCGATCGCAGCTTATGATGCAGCTATTGTTAGCTTACAATCTCTTCGTCTGGATATGACTGCGATTAATTCTCAGATCCAGTTTTCCTTTCGAGAACAAGTCGAACCTGTCTATCGGCAGCTAGTTGAGTCACTCTTGCAAACTCAGGTAAGTTCTAATTTAAAGAGTAATAATCTGCAAAAAGCTCGGACTACAATTGAATCTTTACAATTAGCAGAACTAGAAAATTTTCTTCGAGAACCCTGCTTAAAATCGAGAGTTGAAATCGATCAAATTGTTGATAAAAGCGATTCAACAGCGGCAGTTGTCTATCCAATTATTCTAGAGAAACAATTAGCAATTATTCTCAAATTGCCTCGACAAGAAGAACTTCGTTATTATGCAACTGCCATATCCCAAGAGCAGGTAGAAAGTACTATTGCTAAGTTACAACAATATCTACCAAATGTTAGCCAGAGTTCCCAAGTTAAACATCTTTCTCAACAGGTATACGATTGGTTAATTCGTCCTTTAGAAGCAGATTTAAAAAATAACATCGAAACTTTAATATTTGTCCTAGATGGTTCCTTACGGAACATTCCTATGGCAGCTTTATACGATGCTCAACAAGAGAAATATTTAGTCGAAAAATATGCGATCGCTCTAGCACCTGGGTTGCAACTTGTCGAGCCAAAACCTCTACACGAAAGTTCAAAAATTAAGGTTTTAGCTGCTGGAGTCAGCCAAAAGCGTCTTGTAGAAGGGCGAGAATTTGCTGCACTGACTAATGTTAAGAAAGAGTTAGCCCGCATCCAGATTGAGATACCTAAGAGTGAAGAACTTCTCGATAGCAAGTTTACCAAAACAAACCTCCAGAATAAACTGCAATCAGCTTCTTTTTCTGTAGTTCATCTGGCTACTCACAGTCAATTTAGTTCTAACCCCGAAAAAACCTTCATTCTCACTTGGGATCGACTGCTCAACATCGAAGATTTAATTGACCTACTAAAGCAAAAAGACCCAACTGGTTCTAATTCTATCGAATTACTAGTCCTTAGTTCGTGTGAAACTGCTACAGGCGATCGCCAAGCATCTTTAGGATTAGCTGGAATTGCTGTTAGGGCGGGAGCAGACAGTACGATAGCTAGTTTATGGTCAATAGACGATCTTTCAACTAGTGAAATCATGAATCAGTTGTATCAAGAATTAAATAAAGGAGCGACTAGAGCCAAAGCACTTCAGCAAGCCCAACTAGCTCTCCTAAAAAAAGAAAAGCGTCCTTATTTTTGGGCAAGTTTCATTTTGGTAGGAAATTGGCTTTAAACCTCATCTATGTTGAGAACCGTAGTTTTTGCCCTCACCCTAAATCCGTCTCCCAAGAAGGGCTACGGTGTACACATATTTTGGTAATAAACCCAGAAACACAAGCAATGGTCTCAGAAACACCAGAATCAGCAGTAGAATCAAAATGATTGGAAGCTTCTATCCTCTTGCGAAAACGCTCCTCACGTGCCCTCCCTGCGTAAGCTTTCGCGCCCAAAGCCTCATCATTTTGGCAGATAAGCTCAACAGACATTAATTCTTCTGCACTAAACTCCTGATGAACTTTATCAAACTCTTTGAGAGTCAAAAGGGAAAAACGTTCCACTATGCCATTTTTTTCTTTTGACAATTTTAAGAGATTCTTCGTTCGTTGAGGATTCCTCATCGCTGATGCTGTAGTAGTCTGAGGAAAATTACCTAAGATTGTATGAAAGTCAATCAGGAAATGCTCATAATCAGGATTATCTAGAGGATCTGTCGCCCAATAACAAAATCCTTGACTCGCTCCTGGGCCAATTACTTCCTTGAGAACCTCTAATACTCCACGCCAAAGACTAGCATTCTCTTGACTATAATAAAAAATACCTTCTAGACGCTGGGCTGCTACTCCACAAAACCAACATCCCACTGAACAGCCTTTAGAAAGCTCTATTGCGAAGGGTGCATGAACAATACTATCTGCTTTTTCAAAACCAAATTCGCTAAATGTACGACGGATTTGGCGCAATCGCCAGGCTTTAAATAAAGGATCGAGTGGAATTCCTTCTTGCCGTACCCTATCCCGGTTTTTTTATGTTAATATTTTCAGTTATTACATTAGTTCATCTGAGTTAACAGCTACAAGTACCTGTTTACTAACTACTAGCTGCGAATTTACAACCGATGGTATTTTTACGCCTCCTCGTATTGCTTCCATTTCTTCCAAGGTAGATGCAGCAAGAAAATCTTCAGGAGGAGTAGGTAAAATAATAAATTGCAAATTTTCAGTATTCTGAACAAGAACTATTTCTTGTCTTGGACGCAGTGGCAGTAAATTTTGTATGCATCCGATCAGATCGTTATAGCGTTTCCTAATCACATGAGGTACATCATAGTCCCCTCATCGCTTGCGGGGAGGGGTTGGGGGTGGGGTTCTTGTACCTCACTCGACTGAGAACCGCTATATAGTCATTAGTATGAACTTCTTCAGGAAAGACAATGTATTGACGTTCAGAGGTATTTTCTAGTACCTGAATTTCTATGATTTCAGGAATGTTATTTACACCAGCTTCTTGCAAAATCCTTTTGGGTTCAGCAATGAACATTGATTTATATTGCAAATCATTCCAAACCTTGATAATTATATCTGCAACAATCAGCCGGTTTTTATCAACATTAAGCCAAGCAACCATTTTGTCCACCTAGATTAAGTAGTATTCAAGAGTTAGATTATCATTGAATTATAAATTTCAAATACACTATTTTTAGTCATTAGTAACTTATGTTTCGTTTTTGCCCAAAGCCTCGAATTTGAATAAAATATAGGATTCATATTTGATTTTTGAAATATTAAGTAGAGTGTGTTAGCGTCAGCGTAACGCATCAAAAACTTTGGAGTCAAGTGCGTTACGGCTTACGCCTAATATCATTAAGAATTAGGGACTTCCAAATAAAAAAATACTCAACTATTTCAAGATTGGATAATTTATTTGTTGGAAGTCCCTTACGAACTTGTACTGAGCGAAGTCGTTCGCGCAGTGTCTCGTAGAGAAGTATTACGAATTATTTTTCATAACTCATGCAATATCGTCACAGGCTCTTGAGCAATATCTTGCAAATCAATAGATTTTAAAAAGTTAATCCAATCTGTTTTAAGATTGTTATTTTGTGAATTCCCACGAATTTGTTCGCTCAATTTTGTCAGTGCATCATACCAAAGATTCTGTTCAAAATAAGTTAGGTAATCCTGAGATTTCTGCATCTTTAATTGGATATCCAAATCTTTTGTCAGCGCAACTCTTTCTATCCAAGCATCAACGTAAAAATATCCGGTTTCCGGTTCTGGTTTTCCACAATAGACTGTGAAATACCAATGATATTTTTTACCTGTTTTTAGAGAATATTTCGGAATTGATGGCAGACTGATGCCGATAATTGCTGCTGTTGGAGGTAGCGTTAAAACTTTTCGGTAAATATCGTCTCCGGCTTCATTTTGTAAGACAAATTCTCCAGAGCGATCGCTGTTTGGTACTTTTGGGGTATAGACCCAAAATGTTGGATGCTCGGAGATGGTTGAACCTAAAAAAGATATGGAGTCTTGAAAATCACCTAAAGCCTCCTTACCAGGAACTAAGGCGGTAACTGGAATGTTGAGGGCTGGACAATCACTGCGACTAGTTCCTCCTCTGCGGCGGCCAACGGGCGCTCCGTTGTCAGGTAAGGTTGGTTTTTGCGCTAACTGATTTTGCTGACGGCTAACATCAGTTGTGACTAATTTGGCAACTTTCGCCTGGATTGGTAAAGAATAACTTGCTAGACTAGCGATCGCTAAAGGCACAATACATCTCAGGCTCATCAATTGAGGAAGTAATTTCTTCTCAGTCATAGTTCAAAACCTAAAATTTTTGACGTTTCTAAACTAGGATCAGCGAGTCTGTGGAACTAATGATATAACTGCCACTTGGACGGCTATCAGTGCTAACGCGGCGGGAAGAAGTGGTATCCATCCAGCATGGATAAATGTCAGATAGCAAATACCGAAAAGCAGAGAAAGTGCTATGACACCTCCTATTCCCCGACGGATGGGGCAATGAATGCACCAAGCAAGAATGCCTCCCAGCAATGACCATCCCCAGATCCAAAGTCCTTCTAACCAACCAGCCCACCACCAAATTAAAGGCCGCCCATCGAGAACTGCACTCAGAATCTGGCTAATGGCCTGAGCTTGGACAAACATTCCTGGTACTTCTTGACGATTAGGAAGTGCTGTCGCACTATAAGAAGTTTTCCACTCATCAGTAGCACTAGCAGCAGTAACACCAATGATTACTATGCGATCTTTAACCAAGTTGATTAATTCAGGCGTTACCAAATCTTCTAAAATGTCTCTGAGAGATACCTGCTGGGCAATATCTACAGGAGAGCGCAAAGAACGATAATTAAGCAGTATTTGGTATCCAGATGCATCTATGTGTTGATAACCACTGCTATGCTCTGTTAATGGTTTGAACAATACTTTGCCAATCTGTAGTTGCTCATCGGCAGCAACCTTTGACTTAATGCCTGCTTTATCTAGATAGTGGAGTGCCATCTGAAGACTCAAGGCATCAGTTGCGGCGCAAGGAGACGTAACCGGAGGGGTTAAATGTAAAAGATGGCGACGGGCAACTTCGTCATCATCTGCAACAAAATCGCTAAAACCCAGGCGTGATTTTGGCACTTCTGGAGGGTTAGGAATACCTTCGGGAACACCATCTTCAGGAGAAGGAATTTTACAGGGAGCAAAAAAACGACTGTCTGAGCGTAGGCGAGTTGCTAAATCGGGATAATCGGAGTTGACGGGGAAATCACGATAGATGTCTATGCCTATGGTTCTGGGTTGATATTGCTCCAGTTTTTCTAAAAGTTGCAGGAGTGCCTGGTCGGATAAAGACCAGCGAATAGGCATAAGCATTCGATTTTGATATTGAATGTCAGCTTCATCAATAGTTACGAGCAAAAGGCGTGGATCTGGTTTTTCTATTGGTCGCAGTGCCATTAGATGGTCGAAAGTCTTTAACTCAAAGGGTTGGAGTAGTCCTACATATCTGATGCCCATGACCAAAAAGGCGATCGCTAAACTCAAAATAATTACTTTACCAAAATTGCGCCAAGTGTTGCCCAACCCACTTGCAGCAAAAATCCTCGCCCTTGATAATAACTTTTGTTGTCCTGCACTTAACTCATTAATCTGGATTTCTTCTTCTTGGCTGGCTATAAGTTGCTCTAAAACTCTCTGCGGTTCTAGGGGTCGCTCTTGGGGCAACGGTGTCATCAAATCGTCGATTAAATTTGCCAAACCCACAGAAATCTGAGGTGCTTGACCTCGCCAAATTAACCGCTCATTTTGGGGATTTTTTGGTAATTCATTCGGATGCACACCTGTCAATAAATTCACTAAAGTCCGCCCTAAAGCGAAAAAATCTGATTGATAAACAGCTTGACCATTCATTTGCTCTGGGGCTGTATATCCCATAGAGTAAACTCTAGTAACGTCACCTCCTGGGAGTTTTTCTACATAAGTCATAGTTACCTGTCTCGCCGCCCCAAAGTCAATCAATACCAGTTTTCCATCGGGACGAAGCATGATATTAGATGGCTTAATATCTCGATGCAAAACTTGTTCTTGATGAAATCCTGCTAATAGTTTGACAAGCTGTAGTAACCAATCAATTGCCAACTTTTCAGATAATACCCCATTTTCTTCTAACCAATGAGCAAGATTTTGCCCCGGAATTTTCTCCATTACCAAGCAGTGCAATTTTTCCGATCGGTCTTTCGGAGAAAAACAGAAGTAAGTATCGACTTGAGGAACTCCTAGATGTTCCAACTGTCTAGGAATTCTCGCTTCTTGCTCAAATAATTCTACCAAGCGACGGCGATTGCTGGTCAAAACTTTTAGAACTTTTGTGGTTCCTAAGTTATCTATTTCAAATATTTCTGTGTAGTGATTTTTATTTAATTCTCGTAAAGGCTTAATTACCCGATATCGCTCGTTAATAATTAAACTAGAGCCACAGTTCTGGCAAGACTCTCGATCGTCAGGATTTTTGCGATGAAGACACCAGGGGTTGATACAGTAGCTCATGTTTGAACGTTTTAGATTTGCAAAAACTGATTAACTGTTATCGGTAGCTGAGATTGCCCAGATCCAATTTTAGTTCCAAAAGCAGACTTTCGACATTACTTTTAGCATATCCGACAACTAGCGAAGTTTTTCCTTGCAATAATGAGAGAATTTTGGTTAGCAGTTCCGAAATCAGATTTTCATCTTTGAGAATTTTACATAGTTGGTTCTTGATTGGTTTCAGTATTAAGCGGACTTGCATTTCTTGGATAGCTTCATTCTCTTGTGTCCTTTTCACTAAAACTAGAGTTCTCAAGAGTTGAATTTTCTCAATTTTGTTATTTCTGCCAAATTCCTGAATTTCTGCACAAATCCGCTCACCGATTTGGTTGATGACGTATTGGGAAACTACAGGCTGCTGAAGTGAGAATATCACTTCCTCTTGGGCGATAGTTCTTTCAATTAGCGATCGCCTCAAGAGCGATTCCAATGCCTCGATCAATTCTGATTGAGCCACAGGTGCTAAGATATCTGCACGCAATTGTGATAAAGAAATCGGTTGACACTCAATGGCCAGCCAGTAGAGAATTTCTTGCTCCAAAGCCGATATGCACTCAAACTGCTCGTCTAAAATATCGTTTAGCTCCCCAAAAACAATAGTCTCCTGTTTCAAAAAAGCAGAAACCTTCCCACCGAACAATTCTTGAATGGTGCTAGCAACGATTTTTAAAGCTAAGGGATTACCTCTATAAAGTTGAATCAAGTCTTCCCAACTATCTCTATCTAACAAGTTCTTGTCTTTGAGGATTTCCTGAGCTTGCCAATCCAACCCCTTAAGATATAGAGAGCGAACTGGACGAGTTTCTCCTTCCATCAGCACGATTTCTCTGGGTTTCTCACGAGCTATCCACATCAAGCAGCTGCGATGAGACTCTTCCCCTAATCGTCTTAATAACTTGCCATAAGTTTGATATCCTTCTCGATAATGTCCAGCAACATGACTACTTTGCTGAATTACTGTCGTTGTATCTAGAACGATCAGACATCTATGTTGGCGTAAAAGACCGATGAAATCAGAGATTTGCGCGTCAATGTCTTCTTCTATGAAATAATTTTTGGACTGGGGAGAAAGAAATTGAGTCAGTTCAGCCAATAGTTTGCTGACTGATGGAGCGCTCCGCAAATCTCGCCAAATCACAAACTCAAATTGATCCTGTATTTGTTGAATGCAGTGTACAGCCAGACTTGTTTTGCCAATTCCCCCCATACCAACAACTGCGATGAGTCGGCAACTATCATTTACAAGCCATTTATTTAACATGGCAAATTCTTGAGTGCGTCCGTAGAAAATGTTTATTTCTGGCACTTCACCCCAATATTGCTGCGGTTTGATTTGACTGTCGCTGCTAGCCTTGGGTTTTCTTCCATCTATATTGATATTTGCTGCTGATAAAGAATTCACCAATTCAGGGGAAGGTAATATTTTCTCTAAGTGCCCCTCCCATTGCCGCTCAATGATAAATCGAAAATTCGTTTTACTGATGTTCTCTCCCAGAGCTTCTGACAATAATCTCCAAAGTTTGGGGGCAGCTACTTGTTTGATGTAATTTAGGCTATATTCACAAGTCTCGGCAATCTGTTCGTAAGTTTTAGCTTGCCAAGTCCCTCGCAGTACAACAGCCTCAACATCTCTCAAATGCTGACCTGTGTTGCTGAAAACGACATTATCTATAGTTTTTATGACTTCTTCTAAATGCATGGACGGTTAAGAGTGGATATAATTTACTGCCTAGTTGATATAAAAGTTAACTATAGGTCAACCTTTATATTAACTTTGTTACTATATTTTAGTACAGGTAATTGGTAATTATATGTTACCACCAGGTAACTGTGCAAACAACAAGTTTTCGTCTATTCAGGGTAAGTTTTTTTAGGGGTGGCTAGAGTTCATCGCCTTTATCTCTCCAAAAGCTTCTCCCAGAGTACTTTGTCTTCCTCTAAGTCAGATGCGATCGCACCCCGGTCACGGCAAATTCTAGCCTGGATAATACCCAAAAAAGATATTTCAACCCAGATTTGTAAATTTTTTCAAATATTAACTAAGGTTAATCTTCACTTAATCTTGCTCCATTAACCTAATTTTGTCTAGACAAGTTAACTAAGTTATGCTTAATATTAACTAGATAATAGCATCTTGTAACTTTGTCCATGTTATGATTTTGGGCAAAAATCTCTCCTTCTCAGTCAGAGGCTGGGAATGCTCCGCCTTTGTTGCTTGCGGTAGCAGCGCACTGCAATGCAATTATTTTACTCAACACTATTTCAGTGATATACTGCTAGACCCATCTTTGCTTAAATCAAACTTTCATTGCAGGAATTAAAAAGATGGTTTTTAATAATCTGCTGTTAGATTCTCCCTCTTTCACAGAGAAGCAAATAAAAGAAGAGGATTTACAGTTAACTAAGTCCTTGATGAACTATGTAGCGGAAGCGATTTTTTTATTAGGATCGGATGGAAAGATTCTGTATTGTAATAATGCAGCCTGTTGTTTATTTGGATATTCTTGTGAAGAATTGCTAATCCAAATCGATCTTTTTCAACAAATAAAATTTAAGGATAGTCAACAAATTATTGATTACCTTCATTTTACTGTTCCAGAATATCAAGAAGTTAAATTACTAACCAAAAATGGTGAAGAATGTTGGCTAGATTATTCGCTTAAAGTGATAGAATTTGCAGGAAAGCCAGCCACATTGGTAACAGCAGTAGATATTACCAAGCACAAGCAAGCAGAAGAGAAAATCAAACAACTTCTAGAACGAGAAAAAGAACTAGGAGAGAATAGAATACATCTCCTCTCAATGGTTTCACATGAATTGCGGGTTCCTTTAAATATCATCTCATTTTGCACCAACTTACTAAAATGTCATAGCAATGACTGGAGTAAGAAAAAAATACAGGACTATATTAATCGGCTGCAAAAAGGAGTCGAAATGCTCAGTTTGTTAATCGATGAAGTTTTAATTATCGGTAAAGCAGAAACAGGAAAGTTAAAGTTTGAGCCAAAACCACTTGATTTACTTCAATTTTGCCATAACCTATTGGCAGAATTATATCCGAATGAAAGTTACCAAAATTTTATCAGATTCGGCTGTAAAAGCGATTGTTTATCAGTTAGCTTGGATAAAATAATACTTCAGATTATTCTGACAAATTTACTTGAAAATGCGATTAAAT